>JBEPYG010000236.1:0-7411 GCA_041641515.1 Roseiflexus sp. | reverse complement strand
GAGCACGGTGGCGCAGTACCGGTCGGCTAGCGGAAAGCGTTGCCCCGGTTGCATCTGATTACCTGGATCGTGTACTGCAACGACTTCGAGCTCATCGCCATCGAGGCGTGTCAAAACTCCGATCGGCGTGCGAAAGTACTCACACCCCATGTAGAGCAACGTCTGCACCCGCTGCAGATAGTCCATCTGGGTGTTCGAGGTGATGTCGTAGAGCGCTCGGATGACCCGTTCACGAGCGCGCAGGCGCGCTTCGCTTGCATTGCGCTGCGATATGTAACGTCGCGCATCCTGAAGCATCGGGCGGAAGATGACAATTCCCTGCAAAGCTAGCACTACAGCAAGCAAACCCAGGAACAGTGTATGGGTGGTGTTCAGTGTGCTCAAAAGACGGGAACGCTCATCCGCGTAGAGGCGAGTGACCTGGTTGAAAAGAGGCGGCAGATCGTACAGGGCTGCCTGGCGGATCGCCAGAACATCAGCGGGTTGTGGATGATGCTCAGTGTCGAGCAGGCGTTGCGCGCGGGTGAGATATTCTCGGATGCGGGCATCGAACGCGACTGCTGGATCGTGATAGACACGATACAGCGGATCGTCAACAGGCAGGGATGTCACTGCACGTGACAATGTATCATGCGTCTGCCGCATCTCATCAACGGTCCGGCTCAGAGTCGCACGCGCGCGGTCTGCCGTTTCCGCGTCTGGCGCTTCCATCAACTGCTCGGCTGCCAGTGCAAGGCGCTGAGAGCGCATATGCTGTAAGGCGTTTGTGGCGATCAGCGCAAACCGCTCTTTCTCGATCGCGAGCATGTGTTGGGTCCATGTGTAGGACACCAGGGCGATGACCGCAATCGACCCCAGAGCCAGCGCAAAACCAGAAATCATCCGTCGTATCACGTGTGCCGAAGATGTATCGCTGGTCATATTCGTAGTCGTCCTCAGCATAGGTTGTATCGGTTGTGATATCTATTGCGCGCCAAAATAGCGCAATGTCAGGCGCAGGCGCTCTTCGAGGTCGAGTGGCGCGTCAGCCGGCAGCGCTGCGATCGCCGCCGCAGCTTCGGCACTGCTGAACCCCAGGCTGACGAGCATTTCCGATAGTTCAGCATTCGCTGCGGCAACAGCCGGGGACACGTTTGGAGCAGCCGGCAGTCCTTTGATATCGAGTTTTCCTTTCAGTTCCAGCACCAACCGTTCCGCAAGTTTTCTGCCGATGCGCGGCGTGCGCGCCAGGCGTGTCACATCGCCGGTCGCAATCGCCAGCCGCACCTCGTCGGTTGTTCCCGATGAAAGGAGGTTCAGCGCCGCCTGCGGACCGACGCCGGTGACGCCGATCAGCGTCTCGAACAGCTGACGCTGATCGACCGTCTCGAAACCGTAGAGGGTCAGTGCATCTTCACGCACCAGGAGATAGGTGAACAGGCGCACGTCGGTTCCGATATCGCCGAGCGCAGCAAGCACCTGGCGCGGGGCATAGATCATCCAGCCGATCCCGCCTGTTTCAACCACGGCATGATCCGCCGCGATTGCGATCAGAGTTCCTCGTACAGAAGCGATCATCGCGCCTCCGTTGCTCGCTACTGAGTGCGCTCACGCAGGAGCGCTTCTGCGCAGATGATGATATCACGGATGCGCCTGCGTTTGACTCGCTGCATGGCTCTCTGTGGGCTCATCCAGCGAACCTGTTCAATCATTTCGCCGGGATGAGCGCCGGGGCGTGCGATTGCGTCCGGCGCGACGCGCACTAGATAGTAGGTGACGATCTTGCGCCGCGGGAGCCGCCGTCGCGGTGTGATGTACTGAACCTGCGCCACTTCGTCTTCGATGACGCCGGTCAACCCGGTCTCTTCGCGCAATTCACGCTGCAGTGCAGACGCATTATCTTCGGTCGGATGCACCTTGCCTTTGGGCAGTGTCCAGTAGCCATTGCGTTTTTTGATCAACAGAATCTGGAGACGCCCTCGAGAGTCACAGCGATAGGTGACTGCGCCTACGGCCTGGATTGGTTTTTGATGAGCCAGTGAGGATTGTTTCTCTGCCACTTCATTGTGCCTGTCTCGAACGGTGGAGCGCTTAACGTTCAGCGTGGAACGTTAAGCGTCTTATCTCAGTCATCTCTGCAGGTGCCACGCCCTGCCGTGATGAAACCAGCGGCAACGGATCGGCTATCGGCTATGGTCACCTCAGCGCCTGCCGCAACCGTAGCGAGTTGGTGACGACAAAGAACGAACTAAACGCCATAGCGCCGGCTGCGAGCATCGGGTTCAACTGCCAGCCGGTGAACGGATAGAGCGCGCCGGCGGCAACCGGGATCAGCAAGACGTTGTAGATGAATGCCCAGAACAGGTTCCAGCGGATGGTGCGCAATGTGCGTTTGCTGAGGTCAATCGCCTGTGCTACGCCGAGCAGATCACCTCGCATCAGGGTGATGTCGGCGGTTTCCAGCGCCACATCGGCGCCGCTGCCAATAGCGATGCCGACGTCTGCCTGTGCCAGCGCCGGTGCATCGTTGATTCCATCGCCAATCATGGCGACCACCCGACGTGCACCGGCGTTGTCCTGCAGCTCACGGACGATGCGCGCTTTGTCTTCCGGGCGTACCTCGGCATACACTCGCTGCGGGTCGATCCCCACCTGGCGCGCAATCGCTTCTGCAGTCCGCCGGTTGTCGCCGGTGATCATCAGAACATCGATCCCCTGGCGGCGCAACGTTTCGACTGCTGCACGCGACGTTGGTTTGACCGTATCGGCGACGGCAATGACACCCTTCGCCTCACCATCAACCGCAACGATCATGGCTGTCTTGCCTTCGCTCTGCAGCCGCGCCACGTCTTCGTCGAGCGCTGAGGTGTCAATGCGGCGTTCGCGCATGAGCGCCGGGTTGCCGATCACGACTGTCCGCCCTTCGACAGTGGCAATCACGCCAAGCCCGGTAATCGCCTCGAAGCGCTCTGGCTGAACCGTAGCGATGCCTGCGTCCTGCGCTGTGCGCACGATTGCTTCGCCAAGCGGATGCTCACTGCGCGACTCGGCGCCTGCCGCCAAACGCAACAGTTCAGTGCGCCGCTGCGCAGCCTGAGCGGTTGCGGCGGAAAGCGAATGGTCATCGGGCATATCACCATCTGCCGCACCCTGCACGATATGCTCAAGATCGGCGCGCCGGGCATCGAGATCAACAGAAACACCATCGAATGCTCCCGTTACCGCAACGCTGGATTGTCGATGCACGACATCCGGCGGGTCAATCCGATGCAAACCATCGTCAATCTGCGCCTGACTCAACGGTACGCTCTGCACAACCGGCGACAAGGCATCCGTAGCGCACACGACGATATCGGTCACGGACGGCTTCCCCACCGTCACAGTGCCGGTTTTGTCGAGCACGACCGTCTGCACCTTTCCGGCACGTTCCAGGCTCTCGGCGTTCTTGATCAGAATGCCGTGCGCCGCACCCGTCCCAACCCCGACCATAATAGCTGTCGGCGTTGCCAGACCAAGCGCGCACGGGCAGGCAATGACCAGCACCGCGACCGCGAAGATCATCGCCTGGGTCAGCCCTGTTCCACCAACGAAGAACCAGCCGAGCAATGTCATGAGCGCAATCACCAGGACAATCGGCACGAAAACGGCGGACACCCGATCGACCAGGCGCTGGACCGGCGCCCGACTTCCCTGCGCCTGTTGCACCAATGCAATAATCTGCGCCAGCGCCGTCTCACGCCCGACCCGCGTTGCGCGCATCTGAAAACTACCACTGCGGTTGAGCGTTGCACCGATGACCGTATCTCCCTCATATTTCTCTACCGGCATGCTTTCACCGGTAATCATGCTTTCGTCAACCGCCGACGATCCAGAAATGATCACCCCATCGACCGGTATTTTTTCTCCGGGGCGCACAATCACAATGTCACCGCGTCGCACATCGGCAGCAGGAATGTCCACCTCCCGACCGCCACGCACCACACGCGCAGTTTTCGGTTGCAACCCGATCAGCGCCCGAATCGCCGCGCCCGTCTGGCTCTTTGCGCGCGCCTCCAGATACTTCCCTGCCAGAATGAGCGTGATGATCACCGCTGCGGTTTCGAAATAGACGTGCCCCGCCATGCCGGTAACCATCAGTGCCACGCTGTAGAAGTACGCTGCCGATGACCCGACTGCGATGAGCGTGTCCATGGTCGCTGTACGATGGTTCTTCAACGCCTTCCAGGCGTGGATGTAGAAATCGCGACCGGCATAGAATTGCACCGGCGTCGCCAGCGCCAGGAACAGCCAGTTGAGCAGGTCATCGCGCGCTGCAACATGGTTCATCATCTCGTGGAGCGATCCGCTCATCGAACGCGCCATCTCTGCGCCTGCGCCGATCAGCCAGGGCATGATCAGCCCGAAATCGCGCCCCATCGAGAGCAGGAAGAGCGGCGCTGTCAGTATTGCTGCTACCAACAGCGTGCGACGACGAACTGCCAGTTCGCGGGTGCGTGCTGCCATCTCACTGTCTTCGCCGGTGGACGTTGCGCTGCGCTGGTCAATCACGCCATACCCGGCGCCTTCGATTGCAGCTGCCAGATCGCTCCAGGTGACATCCGCCGGGGTGAATGTTACCGTAGCGCGCTCACTCGCCAGGTTCACGGTGGCATCGATCACGCCAGGAACCTTACGCAGCGCTTTCTCGACCCGCGCCGCACACGATGCGCAGGTCATCCCGGTGATCGGAATATCGATACATTCGGTGATAACGCCGTACCCGGCTTCCTCAACCGCTGTCGCCAGCTGATCCGGCGTCACCAGCGCCGGGTCGAAACGCACCTCCGCCTGCTCACTCGCCAGATTGACTGTCGCGTCGATCACTCCTGGCGCCTTTTTGAGCGCCTTCGCGACGCGCGCTGAGCAGGAGGCGCAGGTCATACCGGTGATTGCAAGGTGTATCTGTTGTTCAGGCATCGAAATAACCTTTAGAACCTTTCATCACAGCTCGTGCCGCTGATCTTGCACGATGAGATGAATCGTTGCGCCACGCAGGATGAGCGCTTTGCTCGCAATCCCATTCGACACCTCGGGATGCGACTGTAAACGCTGCACTTAGAGCCTATCCGAATAACGATAACGCAGGATGCCGAAAAACCGCATCCTGAGCAGCGTGTATCAAAGGGGCGGTTTTTCGGATAGGCACTTAATATTGTAACATTGTACTCCAACGATCTTACTTTCGACCAGCATAACGGTACGTGTTCACGGAGGTTCGGAGGAAGCTCCTGCGATCAAGAATTGGCGGCGGTATGGCGTTCGTAAGCGCCGTGCGACATTGCCCCGCCGACGCAAAAACACCGTGGTTATGGTTACGGTACGTGTGAGCACAGCCGAAAATCCATGCTGCAGCGTGTTATAATGGTCAAAAGGTGTAGTAGAAGGGAGAACAGACAATGGAGTACGACCTTCCCGAAGATCTCCGGCTCTTGCGGCAGACTGTCCGCGATTTCGCCAATAAGGAGATCGCCCCGATCGCCCGCGATATCGACGAAGAGGAGCGGGTTCCGTTCGAAATGCTGCGCAAAGCCGCCGATCTTGGTCTGCTCGGCGTCCCTTTCCCCGAAGAGTATGGCGGCTCTGAGGCCGGAATCACCGGCTACTGCGTGTTGCTGGAAGAGATCAATCGCAAGTGTGCCTCTACAGGTACGATCATCGGCGCCCACGTGCAACTCTGTGCCATGTCAATCCATCTGGCCGGGACGTCTGATCAAAAAGAGCGCTACCTGCGTCCGCTGATCGAGGGGCGCATGTGGGGCGCCTGGGCGTTGACCGAGCCAAACGCGGGGAGTGACGCCGCTCACATCCGCACAACCGCCGTGCGCGATGGCGACTCCTGGGTGCTCAACGGCGGCAAGATGTGGATCACCAACGGCTCATTCGCCGATGTGATCGTGGTGTTCGCCAACACCGACCCGAGCCTTGGACCGCGCGGCATTACCGCTTTCATTGTCGAGAAGGATTTTCCCGGCTTCAAAGTGGGGAAAGTCGAGCCGAAGATGGGGTTGCGCGCATCGCACACCGCGTCGATCTTCTTCGAGGATTGTCGCGTTCCGGCTGCGAATGTTCTCGGCGAAGTCGGGCGCGGATATGCGCTGGCGCTGCAAACGCTCGACATCGGGCGGTGTGGACTCGGAGCGGCATGTCTGGGAGCGGCGAAGGAAGCCTACGAACTGTCGCTCAAATACGCGGTGGAGCGGCAGCAGTTCAGTCGCCCGATCGCCGATTTCCAGGCGATCCAGTTCAAACTGGCGGATATGGCGGTGAAACTCTACACGATGGAGCAGATCGTGTACGACTGTGCCAAGAAGGTTGATCGCGGCGAAACGGCGCGGCTTGAGTCGAGCATCGTCAAACTCTACTGCACCGATGCACTGGCGTGGATTCTCGACGAGGCTATCCAGATCCATGGCGGTATGGGCTTCTCACGTGAACTGCCGCTCGAACGCATGTATCGCGATGCGCGCGTCTTCCGCATCTACGAGGGAACCAACGAGATTCAGCGGTATGTCATCGCCAGCGAACTGCTAAAGACCATCGGGTACAAGGTGCGGCTGTACTGAGTGTCGAGATGTGCGGGGCGCCGCGCGCGGCGCCCCTGCCTTAGCGCAATAATCCGATCGCAGATGTCGATACAGCATTGTGCAGCGACTTCCAGGTTGCGCTCAACAATCGTCTCGCACATAGGGATCGCCATCGAAATCAGCTCGCGGACGATCACGCAGTAGATTCAGACGTGCCAGACGTTCGCTGAGTTCGTCTAAACGCCTCTCGATACCGCTGAACTCGACGCTCATCACCGACTCCATTCACAATATCCCGGCGTTGCGCCCGCAAGACGGGCACATAGTCGCCGTAGCGCCCCATAATGTCTGCCCCATACTCGACGCGCTCGACCAGTAATCGCTGGTAGAGCGCCCGCCCCTCAGCAATGACGGCGTATGCCAGTTCAATCGGCGCCTGGTTCAGAATGATGAGATCGACAGGTCCATCATCGAGCGCCTCCGCAACGTGGTACGCCAGTTTGTCGCGCAGATGCGGAACCGGCGCATCGCGATCCAGCGCCACGGCCAGGTCGATGTCGCTCATCGGACCGATCTCGCTGCCAGCATACGATCCGAAGAGATAGACCAGCCGCACCTGTGGATGGGCGTCTGCGATAGCTGCAATACGTTGCTGAAGAGTCTGGAGATCGATGCCGGACATCAACGCCTCGCCGGAACAGGACATGCTCATTGATGATTGGACCGCCTGTTCGATAAAGGTCACAATGCGCACCGATAACGCCGCCATCATCAGGTCCTTCGGCAGCGCTCTTCCATCCCGCCTTTCCCTCGTGACCGTCCCCCGCGTTCCACGACATGACCTCGTATGCCGCTAATGTTCGCAGAAT
>JBEPYG010000235.1:0-7456 GCA_041641515.1 Roseiflexus sp. | reverse complement strand
AGCAAACACCGGAACGGGGCGCGGTAACCGTTAGATTCGGGGTGCAGCGCCACCAGACGTGGCCCGCTTGGGGCACGGCGCTGCCGTGCCCCGACTGCGCTGACCACCTATCGGGAGATGCAGGCGAGCTGCCCGTGCACCCGGCGAGCTGGTCGCATCTTGACGAAACCAGCGCCAGCGTATCGGCTATGGCAGCTTATTGGCTACAGCCACGTCAGCCGTGCTCACATAGACGCTCCGCTGCGGGATGACCCGTCGATCGCCAGTAATGCGCACCGAAGCACACAATGGCAGGTGCGCCGATGAATGACCGACCATAACATGCACCGTCACCGGTTCAACTGCAAGATGCATGGTCGCGTCGTAATAGGCAAGTAGTTCAACCGGCATCGTAAAGATCACTCGCTTCCGTTCGCCCGGGTCGAGACGGACACGCTGGAAACCGCGCAATTCCTTGACCGGACGTGTGACGCTTGCGCCCTCGGTGCGTGTGTACAGCTGTACCACCTCTTCACCACGGCGTGTGCCGGTATTCATCACATCCACCGAAACACGCACCTCTCCATCGGTCGTCGTTTCCGGCGCAACCTCTAGGTTCTCGAATGCAAAACTCGTATAGCTCAACCCGAAGCCAAACGCGAAGAGCGGCTCGTTACTTTCATCCATGTATGGTCCGTAGAAGAACGAACGCGCCCCTGATGGTCGATGAGCGTAGAAGAGCGGAACCTGCCCCACGTGACGCGGGAACGTGATCGGCAACCGGCCACCCGGCTCAGCGTCGCCGAAGAGCACGTCCGCCACTGCAGATGCCCCCTCCGACCCAGGCAACCATGCCTGAAGAACCGCAGGCGTCGCTTCCACAAGATGCGGAATGGCATAGGGTCGCCCGGTGACCAGCACCAGCACCACCGGAGTTCCCGTTGCCAGGATCGCCTCGACCAGTTGATTCTGAACGCCAGGGAGCGTCAGGTGCGCGCTGTCGCGGAACTCACCCGACGTACATTCTGGCGTCAGACCGGCTTTGTCGCCAACCACAACAATTGCTACCTCTGCGTTACGCGCCGCTTCGATAGCTTCAGCAAATCCTTCGGTCGACGTTGAGTTGATGTCGCATCCTCTGGCATAGTGTACCTTCGTCGCAGGTGTGACCGCCCGACGAATAGCTTCAACAATAGAGATCATGGACGCGCAGGTATCGACCTGCCTGATTGAGGCCGGCAATGGATGCTCAGAGAAACCCAGTTGATTCAGCGTAACCAGCGTTTCGATGTGCGCCGGATAGGAGTAGTCGCCCAGCAAATTGCGCGTACTGTCGGCATTCGGACCGATGACAGCGATCGAAGCAAGGGTCTTTGAAAGCGGTAACAGATTGCCTTCGTTCTTGAGCAACACAAGCGACTTACGCGCGATCTCGCGCGCCAGGTTGCGCTGTTCTTCAGTATCGAAAACTGCAGACACCGCATCCGGATCGACGTAGGGACTCTCAAACAGCCCAAAGGCAAACTTCAGCGTCAGAATGCGGCGAACCGAGCGATCAATCCATTCCATCGGAATATCGCCGGCAACCACAGCTTCGAGCAGCGATTGACCATACGCATCGACGCTTGGCAGTTCAACATCCATCCCCGCTCCCAGCGCCAGGTGTGCGGCGTGCGCTTTGTCACGCGCCAGTTTGTGATAGTTGCGCAACTGATCGATCGCCATGTAATCGGAAACGACCAGCCCTTCGAAGCCCCACTCATCGCGGAGAATGTCGGTCATCAATCGCCGGGAACTGCTGCATGGTTCACCATCGATTTCGTGATAGGCGGGCATGATCGAGGCCAGTCGCGCGACGCGCACAGCTGCTTCAAACGGCGCCAGATAAACCTCGCGCAACTCGCGCGCCGTGATATGCGCCGGCGCCCAGTTGAGCCCGCCTTCCGCCGCACTGTACCCAACAAAATGCTTCCCGGTCGCCATCACCCCTTCGGACCAGTCGTCACCCTGCAGACCACGAATGTAAGCGAGACCCATCACCGTGGTCAGGTACGGATCTTCGCCGAAGGTCTCCTCGGTGCGTCCCCAGCGCGGATCACGCGCAATATCGAGCACCGGCGCCAGCCCATGATGAACGCCGACAGCTCGCATCTGCCGACGAATGACGCGGGTCATCGCCTCGACCAGTTCCGGCGCCCAGGTGCTGGCCACACCAATGATCTGCGGAAAATTCGTTGCCCCATTGGCAAGAAAGCCGCTGCAGCACTCATCGTGGATGAGCGCCGGGATACCCAGCCGGGTTTCTTCGATCAAAAACTTCTGGATCTGGTTCGCCAGTTTTGCTGTCTCAATCGGTCCCAGGCTGCTGCCGCCGGCAAGCCGCGTCACCTGCCCCAACCCGTGCGCAATTCGTTGTTGCGCCCACTCCCGGTTGAGACCGCGTTCATCGGCGATTTCGTAAATCCAGCGACTACCCAGCTGAGCGACTTTCTCTTCGAGCGTCATCCGTCTGAGCAGATCATCGACGCGCTGCTCGACAGGCAGAGCAGCATCTTGATACGGATAGATTAGAGTTTTAGCCATCGTGCGGTTAACCTTTTGATGCAATCAGAACTTCATCGCTCTGGGGTGTCTTCGTATAGAGATGGCAGGCGACCAGCGCACCATCGACGTCGAACTGGGGCGGGGTCATCTGGCGGCACACGTCCATCACGTGAGGACAACGACCGGCAAAGCGGCATCCCTGACGCAAATACTCCTCCTGCTCAGCGTCGGAAAGCCGAATGACACCCTGCCAGCGATGGGCAGGATCTGCCTCTGGAATAGAAGCGCGCAACAATTGCGTGTAGGGATGCTTCGGCGCCATGAGCACCTGTTCGACCGTTCCTATCTCGACAATCTTACCACGGAACATGATCGCAATCCGGTCGCAGACATAGTACGCCGTTGCTAAGTCGTGCGTGATGTAGAGCACGCTCACCCCAAATTCATCACGCAGGCGCTTGAAAAGATTGACGATCGACATCCGCAACGAGGCATCGACCATTGAAACCGGCTCATCGGCAATGATCAGTTTTGGATCGGTCAGCAACGCGCGGGCAATCGAGATTCGCTGCAATTGACCGCCGGAAAACTCACTGGGATATTTACCCGCAAGGTCATCGTAGGTTAATCCCACCAGCCGCAGTTTTGCGTCAATCCGCTCGATTGCCTCTGACCTACTCGTTGCAAGTCGATAATTCTGGATGGTCTCGAAGAAATAGCGCTCAACGGTGCGCAGAGGGTTGAACGTGGCGAAGGGATCTTGAAAGATCGCCTGAATACCTTCGGTAAACCAGACTTTCTCATTTTTGGCTTCCTTCTTACCATTATGGATAATATCACCAGATGTGGCGCGCTCGAACCCCATAATAATCCGTGCAGTCGTCGATTTACCGCAACCGCTTTCACCTGCCAGCGCAAAAATCTCCGCCGGTTTGATATGGAATGAAATGTCATCGACCGCGGTGATTTTGACTCGTGAAATGACACTGCCAAACGTAAACGTTTTTGTAAGATGCTGAACCTCAAGCAGATTTTCCATATCCTTCCCCTTCAACAAGCCAGCAAGCGACTTTATGGTCTGGCGCCACGTGGGTGAATTCTGGCACAGCTTGTTTGCAAACGTCCATAGCGTGCGGGCAACGTGGATGGAATGGGCAACCGGCAGGAAGATTCGCAAGCGAAGGCGGGCTTCCGGGAACGCTCTCGCGCACTGTTTTGTCACCAAACCGCGGCAACGAATTGATCAGGTAGCGGGTGTACGGATGGGACGGCGCACGAAAGATCCGTTCAGCAGGAGCTTCTTCAACGATCTTGCCGGCATACATAATCCCAATGCGATCGGCAATATTGGCGTGCACCCCCATATCGTGCGTCACCAGCACAATCGTGTTACGCAGCCGCGACTGCACATCTTTGAGGAGTTGAACAACCCCGCGCTGAACGACAACGTCGAGCGCAGTGGTTGGCTCATCACCAATGATAATACGCGGTTTGAGGAGCGTCGCCAGCGCAATCGTCACCCGCTGTCGCATACCGCCCGAAAGCTGGTGCGGGTACGCATCGAGGATTTTGGGAGGCAGTCCTAACTCTAGCAGGTGCTCACGGGCAAGATCAAAAATCTCCCCCTTCTGACGAACGTCTCGATGACTTTCAATGAAGTCGCGGTAGGTGTCACGGATGCGCCTGACCGGATTGAGAACGCTCATCGAGCCCTGGGGCACATACGCAAGATACGTCATGCGCAGCTGACGTTTCTCTTCGGCGGAAAGGGCGGCGACATCGACTTCAGCGCCATTAATGCGGTAGAAAACCTTTCCATCGATTACGCGCAACGGCGGTTCAACAGCTGCAGCAAGCGTTTTGAGCAGCGTTGATTTCCCACAACCGCTTTCCCCTGCAATTCCATAGATTTCATTCTCGCGGATCGCCAGATCGATATGGTTGACCGCTTTGATCCGTTTGGTCTTGCCATAGATATCGAGCACATAGAAAGCTTGAAGCCTCTCTGTACGCAGAATGGTAGCATCCATGATCCTTATCCGGCTCCTACACGCTGCACACGGGTACGCGGATCAAGATATTCGCTCATACTCACCTAAAGCCAGTAGAGCGCGATAAACAGCATAATCGACAGGGTAATTGGCGTCATCACCCACCACCACCGTCCCAGAAGAATAGCCTGATAATTGATCGCCCAGTAGAGCATCGTCCCCAGGGTTGGGATCGACATATCGAGGAGGCCAAGAATTGCCAGGGTAATCTCCAGCCCGATTGCCCAGGCCATGTTGTTGATCAACGTTGAGAAGATCAAAGGCATGGTATAGGGCATATACTCATTGATCACCAGTCTGAACGTCCCTGTTCCGCACAAAATCGCCGTTTGCGTAAAATCGCGCTCACGCAGGCTCAGAATCTGCGACCGAATAAGACGGGCATCCCACGCCCATCCGAAGAACGCCAGCAGCAACCCCAGCGTCACCAGATTCAGGCTGGCGCGGATCAGCATAGCCATCATGACGATGATCAGAAACAGTGGAATGACCAGCAGACTGTCGCTGAGAAACATCAGGACGCGATCCCATGCGCCTCCTCTGTAGCCGGCGACCATCCCGACGATCACTGCAATGATCCGTGAGACAATGCCCGCGATGACCGCAATGATCAATGAATTGCGCACCGCAAATGTCGCATTCCAGAAAACATCCTGTCCATTCGAATCGGTTCCCAGCCAGTGTTGCGCAGAAGGTCGCAGATCGCGCGGAACCTGCCCCCAACGAGTTGGATCATAGGGCGAAAAGAGGGAAAGAACCGAAAACGCAATCAGGAGACACACGACCCCGAATGCCAGGGCAAACCGATAGTCTCTGAGCAAGTCTCGAAAGGTTTTCACGCGCCTGGTACTCCCCTACATGTAGCGAATGCGCGGATCGAAGAACGGATAGATCAGATCAACAATCAACACGCTGGTCGTAATGGCAATAATCGAAAATATCGTAATACCCATGATAAGATTGTAATCGCCATTAATGATGGCGTTGTAGAGTAATGTGCCTAAACCTGGATAGGAATAGACGATCTCGGTAATAAGCGCCCCGCTAAAGATCAGCCCCAGCGAAAGACCTAACCCTGTGATTTGAGGTAACAGCGCATTACGAATAACATAGCGTGCAACGATATGACCTTCCTTCACCCCACTCAATTTGGCGTATGTTACAAAACTTTCGGCATTGACATTTTGAACCACCAGTTTCATTGTCTGAAACCAGACGGCAGCACTCAGCACAAAGATCGATAGCGCTGGAAGGAATGAGTGCCAGAGCACGCTCTGAATGAAGGGCCACGCCCAGGAAGGACGCATGCCCAGGCGGGCGCCGCCCGAAACCGGAAACAAGCGTAAGAGATAGGCAAAAAGGAGGAGCAGTGCAAAGGCAAAGATGTAGTAAGGCAATGGACGAACAATCATTGCGATCGCATCGAGAACGCGCGACCAGCGCTGATTGGCGAAATAACCGGCGAAACCGCCCACAAGGTTCCCGATCGCCCACGATAGCAGGGTTGTGGTAAGCAACAATCCTGCTGTCCACGGCAGCGCTGTCATAATCAGATCGAGCACCGGCGTCGGAAACTGGAAGAACGATACCCCCAGATCGCCACGAAATAACCTGCCCCAGAATGCAAGATACTGGTCGAAGATCGATCCTTCCAGTCCATACATCTGCTGAAGATCGGAGATGATCTTATCCATTGCGCCCGGCTCCATGTAGGAACCGCGTGCACGCATCTCGGCGATTGTGCGCAGCACAGGATCATTCGGCAACAGACGCGGAATGAAAAAAACAGCGGTGATCCCAAGCAGAATAACCAGAATATACTGGATCAACCGTGGAATAAGGTATTGTTTCAGAAACATGCATCCGCTTCCTTCCCATCGATAGTGCTGCTGCGCTGCATCTCCCCTCACATCCCCTGCATTGCAGAGGATGTGAGGGAAAGAACCTCATCAAATCAAGGCGTCTGATGCAAAACCCGGAAGATTCACTGATGTTGTTCAGATCAAAGCGAAGTCGGCGTGTTGCATCATTTACTGCGCACCCGTCGGTTGCAGGGACGGCGTCATATATTTGAACGGACCCCAATGGGTGTACGGCTGGGTGTAGGGGTTTTCAGCGCCGGGCCAGTTCGTCCAGTAAGTCTGATCCCACGCGATGAACCCAACATAGCCAAACGTCGGAATACCAGGCATCTCGCGCACCGCGATCTTCAATCCTTCGATGCCGACGTTCACAACGTCCTGATAGCTGGTCGGATCGGTCTGGCGCAATCGCTCGATCACGGCATCCATATCCGGGTGCGACCAGCGTGACGGGTGCCCGCTGGTGGTATCGCCGACCGGCTTGACATACGCCGAATTGTAGTAATCCAGCACCCGATAGAGGTCAGGTCCTGCCCCCCACGGCTCCTGCGCCGGCCAGTTGCTGGAGACATCGAAGTCGCCCGTCGCATTCAGACTGGCCGCCGCTTCTGATGAATACACCTCGGCGTCGATGCCGAACCTCTTCCACTGCTGAACAGCAGCGACGCAATTGCGTTCGCCCATACCGGTCGCCAGTTGCGTGCCGGTCAGGCAGCGAA
This sequence comes from Roseiflexus sp., assembly GCA_041641515.1. Taxonomy (GTDB): domain Bacteria; phylum Chloroflexota; class Chloroflexia; order Chloroflexales; family Roseiflexaceae; genus Roseiflexus. The sequence goes on along the minus strand of JBEPYG010000235.1, from coordinate 301 downwards.
TCTTCCAGGGAGTGCCATCGGGCAACAACCACCTGCCGTCTGATGTCTTACTGAAGCCATTCTTAATCAACAACTTCTCTGCAACATCGGGCGCGTACTTGTACCAGCCATAACCAAACAGTCTGGCCTGTTCGGCAGGATCATCAGGCACGGCATAGCCGCGTGAACGGGCATACTCAACGACCCGTTGCGAAGCGTTGGGATCGAACGGCTTGAAGGTTTCACCGTTACCGAGATCAAGGGTGAATTCCTGCAGCCACGGCAACATCGGCTGGATGAAGTCTTTGGGATAATTTGACAG
>JBEPYG010000234.1:0-7491 GCA_041641515.1 Roseiflexus sp. | reverse complement strand
TCGATCTTCTGTTCAACAATGCCGGCGTGGGAATATGGGGCGCCTTCGAGCAGGTCAGCGATGCCGACTTTGAATGGCTGTTCGACATCAACTTCCACGGTCTCGTGCGCATGACTCGCGCATTTCTGCCGCTGCTGAAGGCGAGCGACGATGCGCGTCTGGTGAACATCTCGAGCGTGTTCGGGCTTGCGGCGCCATCGGGTCAGGTGGCATACGCCGCCAGCAAATTCGCAGTGCGCGGGTTCTCCGAGGCGCTCCGACACGAACTCGAACATACATCCGTTGGCGTGACGGTCGTTTTTCCTGGCGGTGTGGCAACAGCCATTTCCGCGCGAGCGCGCCGACCGGCAGCAGTGTCTCGCGAGGAAATAGAACAGGGACTGGCGCGCTCGCGCCGATTGCTGACACTTCCTCCTGAAGTCGCCGGTGAAATGATCGTCAGAGGCGTCGAGCAACGCCGGGCGCGCGTGCTGGTCGGGCGCGACGCGCACATGATCGACCTGCTCGTGCGCCTGGCGCCAGTTTCGTACTGGAGCATCATGCGGCGTGTGATGGGGCGGTGAAACGATGGGTTAGCGATTCTTAACATACGTCGCTTGCACTGCTGCTGTTCGCGTAGTACAATGGGATAGTAGTGTACAATAATGTCAAGCCTCTTAATCATCATTCGTAGCCTGGAAAGGACGACAAACGTGGTTCAGACCGTTTGCGGTCCGCACGGTTACGGAAACTCGAATACCGCTGTTGTTGTTCGTTGATGACAAACGAAGCCCTCATCCGCCTGATTCGGCGGCTGAGGGCTTTGTGCATCTTTGCAGCATTGTTGCTGCGCATCGACCATCGTCGTCCGCCCGTCATGCATGCGGGCAGTGATGCAGGAGGCCAGTATGAACCTGATTGTGAACAGCCGCAACGGCAAACTCTCGGATCGCCAGCGCCAGCACATCGAGCAAAAACTTTCGCGTCTCGACCGATACCTTGATCGGATCGACAAAGTGACGGTCGAGCATATGGAAGAAATGCGACGCAGCGAGGGGAATGTCCATCGCGTACAGGTGACGGTCATTGGCGATCACGGCATTCTGGTGCGCGCCGAGCGACGCGCGCCGGAGTTGTATGCGGCGATTGACGAAGTGTACGATACGCTCCAGCGCCAGATCGAGCGCTACAAGGATAAGCACTGGCGACGCGGCAGACTTCGCCGCCAGGGAGGGCAGATTGTCGAGGCGCTCCCTGAGCCGATCGCTCCCGCTCCTGCCGAAAGCGGCGAGGAAGAGCAACGACCACACATCGTCCGCATGAAAGAGTTCCAGGTCAAACCCATGTACAGTGATGAAGCGGTCGAGCAGATGGAACTCCTGGGGCACAGTTTCTTCATTTTCCAGGACGCAGAGACCGGGAAACTGAACGTGCTCTATCGCCGACAGGACGGCAACTATGGACTGATTGTCCCAGAGGTGACCGGTTAGCGCGCGAATAGCGTCCAGCGTTCCATGATGGTGTTCCACAGCTCTGCACATGCGGAGCTGTGGTTATTTATCACTGCAGATTTTAGATTGCTGCTGCGGCGTGCTCAATTCCGTTCTTATAAACTTCCTTCCCGCCGTTCCTGGGTCGTCTGGGAACGGCTGAGGACCGGCTAAAATGGCATTATCGGCTAGGTTCACGCCGACTGCCAGATCGCCGCTGCACCATACCCGACGACCCATGGCGCAGCGGGTTCGACGTCGCCAGATGTTCCGTAGCGCAGCATGGTGACCCGATCGGCGCCAAGGGCGCGGCAGGCCCACAGAACAGCAGCGATCGCGCCGCTGCCGCAGGCATATCCTGCCCCTTCCTGTTCCGCAGCGATGACGGCATCAGGGTCGAACGCCGCGACCCGGCGCAAAAGTTCGGCGTCGAGCCGGCGCGCAACCGGTTCTGGTTCATAATGCGAGAGATCCGAACTGGCAACCAGCAGCACATCATGTCCACGCACAGTTTCCGCCAGCGCCGCACCAAGCGCCGCAGCCGTCACTGCCCGCTGATCCGCCAGCATCACCGGCACCAGGCGGAACGGACTCAGGACACACTGCAGAAACGGCAATTCGATTTCGACAGCATGCTCATCGTCGTAGCGCCGACGTGCCAGGCCAGACCCTAGCCGCACGCGCAGCGCGCGGTCAAGCTGCGCGATCACGTCGGCATCGACCTCGACAATGCCTAGCGGCGTCTCATACGCCGCATGCCCGGTGGTGATCAGCGGCATTTCATCGCCACGATGCCATGGCGATGCGATCACCACGATGTCGGGCGTGCCGCCGCGCACACAGGCAAATGCCCACGCTGCAACCGGACCGGAGTAGCGTAAGCCGGCATGCGGCGCCAGCACTCCCCACACCCTGCCCGGCAACACAGGAGGGTCCGCCTGTTCCAGATAGCGGTCGATCTCACGCCGCAAACGAACCGGGTTCGCGGGATACCAGCTACCCGCGATTGGTGATGGACGGGTATCCATGCGTCACCTCCGAACAGATTGAAGTGCCGGGCGCCCGTCACCACGCTGCTGGCACTGATTGTGAATCTCATGCTCCTCAGATAATCACGGGCATTGCCCTGGCGCCATTCCATGGCAGATTGCGCCATCTGGCAATTGTCGAGGCATACACGCCACCGGTTGATAACGCACGGTCAGACCGGAGGCGACTCCGGCGGCAAGAGGCGCGCCACGACCATTGCCGGTGTCAGGCGCTGCACATCGGAGCGATCAAAGTCCGTATCAAATCTGACCAGCTCACCGTCAATCTGGCGTCGTGCAGCATATTGATAGGCATCATCAAAATCGAGACGATAGGTCGTCATGGTTGCGGTAATCTGCCCAAACAGTGCAGGTGGAACAGTCACCAGATAAACCATGCTCGCAACAAACAAGTCATGGATGCACTGTTCCAGCGCGGCATAACGCCCTAGAATAACGCCGATCGAGTGACGTGAGAATGCGACAACGCCAGTTGATCCGATGGAAGCGCACTCAGAAAACGCTGCACTTCGTCGGATCGGTCTTGCTCAAGCAACCGTTCCAGCCAGATGTTGGCATCAACGAGATACATCGTCACTGGGGCGTTGTAATGCGCTTTCAGGCATCCATTTCATCGCCTGATGTGCAGGTCGAGCGCGGTAGTATGAGGGCGCACATTGCGCAGTGCACCGGCCCAATCTTGCTGGAGCGGCCGGGCTGGTCAGGTCGCTTGCTGGCGCAGCAACTCCACGACATAGTGTCGCACACGCACCTGGAGTTCGGGTGAAAGCCATTGCACTCATTCGGTTCATGGCTTATCAGTTATCGTCATCCCATACCTCCTCTGCGTTTCCATTATACTCGGAATACCGACGTATACCTGGTCCTTGCAAGGTGAGTTATCCAGGCGTTCTGTAATGCATGTTCAACACACCGTCCAGACTACAACCAGCCGCGCCGCTTGAAGATTGCAATCAGCAGCAGACTGATCGCCGCCATCAGACCAAGAGCAAAGGGATAGCCCCAGGGCCAGCGCAGCTCGGGCATGATGTCGAAGTTCATACCATACACCCCGGCGATTAAAGCAGCCGACATCAGAATAATCGAGGCGATCGTCAATGTTTTGACGACCTCGTTCAACTGGTTCGACTGAAGCGACAGGAACGCATCGAGAGCGCTCGACAGCAGATCGCGGTACGTGTCGATACTATCGGTGATACGAATCAGATGGTCGTACACATCTTGAAAATACGCCACCATGTCCCGCGGATAGATCGGCGTTTCCCGGCGGATCAGCACATTCAGTACATCACGCTCCGAAGCGACAACCTTGCGCATTAAGAGCAATTCGCGTTTGAGTGCGAAGATCTCCTGGAGCGCTTCGGGACGAAAATGGTCAAAAAGGCGCGCCTCAATCTCCTCGACCCGCTCGATCAGAGCGTCCAGAATGGGAAAGTACTCATCGACGATAGTGTCGAGCAAATGATAGAGCAGTTCGGCGACATCCTCGCCAAAATCACGCTCATACCGTTGCCAGCGTCGGATCGTTTCATCAATTGCTGCGATTGGCTCCTGATGGATGCACACCAGATAGTTCGATCCGATGAACAGGCTGACCTGCTGCGAGGAAACTCGCTTATGCGTCTCATCGTAACGCAGCGCATAGAAGATCAGAAAATAGTATCCGTTGTATGAGTCGATTTTGGGGCGTTCGTGAGGATGGGTTGCGTCTTCGATCGCAAGAGGATGGAAACCAAACTCCTCCGAGAGCAGGGACAAATCGTCTGCACGCGGGTTTTGCAGATCGACCCAGACGATCTGATCCTTCTGCTGGATCAGGTCGCTAATTGCAGCAGCTTCGATCGTGCTATCGAAGCGTCCGTCGTGCTGGCAGACAACCAGATGGCGAGCAGGAGCATGAGATGCGGTTCGCTGTCGGGTGTTACGGATCAAACGCGCCATATCTACTGGAATCGCTCCGCCAGCGACGCTTCGCGGTCGCGGTATGCCAGTGCGATCACCTGGTCGCCCGCCTGAATAACGGTTTCACCCGAAGGCAGGATGACATCATCACCGCGCAGAATGGCCGTCAGCAAACAATCAGGCGGCAAACGCAACGAAGCGACGGTCTTTCCTACAGCGCTCGACTCGGATGAAACCGTGAACTCAATCAGCGATATGCGCCCTTCGCGCAGGCGGGTCAACTGCACAATCGCGCCAAGATTGATGTCTGCCTCGAGCCCACGCCCAATTGTCTGCGCCGTATCGATCGGCAGATCGACCCCCATGCGCCGGGTGAACAGCCAGGCGTTCTTCGGATTGTTGATCCGCGCGGCCACGCGATTGACGCGAAACTCACGTTTGCACAGCACCGCAATCACCAGATTGTCCTCGTCGTCGCCGGTGACCGCTGCGACAGCATCGGCGAACTCGGCGCCGGCTTCGCGCAACACCGAGGGGTCACACCCATCCCCTTCGACCACGTGAATATTGGGCAGAATGCGCATCAGCGAATACGCCACGTGCTCCTGCTTTTCCACCAGGGTGATCGCATGACGTCCCTCTGCGGTCAGGAACATTGCCAGATTACGCCCAATTTTGCCGCCGCCGACAATCAATACATTCATGGCATTCCGACAGATCTACTGAATCATTGAGTCAAGCAAGCTGGTTGCTGTCGCCAACACCGCAACGTGCACCACATCGCCATCTTCGAGCAGCACGCCAGGGGTTGGCAGAAAGGCGCGCCCACGCCGCACGATAACCACCGGCATGATCTCGCCGGGCACCGACAGATCGCGCACAAAGTGACCAACAAGCCGTCCGCTGATGGTTACTTCGGCGATCTCCACCTCTCCGCTGCCGAACTGGATCGACGAAACGGTTTCATCACCATGAAGGATCCGACGGATGGTGTGAACCGCCCAGCTGGTCGAACTAATCGTGCGAATGCCAAGTTCCCGGTAGATCGCTTCACGCTGCGGATCGTAGATGCGCGCAACAACATTGGGCACACGAAAGACATCCCGTGCGACTGTTGCGGTAATGTAATTCGAGTTGTCACCATTCGTCACCGCTGCGAGCGCATCGGCGCGCTCGACACCCGCCTCACGCAGCGTATCGCGGTCGAACCCGATGCCAAGCACCGTCTGCCCGCGAAACTCACGCCCCAGACGCTTAAACGCCTGCGGATTCTTATCGATAACCGCAACTGAATGCCCTTCGGCGGCCATCTGCTGCGCCAGCAGACATCCAACGCGACCGCATCCGACGACAATCAGGTGCATAGGCTCCCTCTACAATCCGAGCAGGGTCAGAATCAGCGCCTTTTGGACGTGCAACCGATTCTCTGCCTGCTCAAATACGACAGACTGCGGACCGTCGATGACATCGGGCGTCACTTCTTCGCCGCGATGCGCCGGAAGACAGTGCATGAACAGCGCGCCTAGTCGAGCGTGCGCCATCAGTGCCGCGTTGACCTGGTACGGCTGAAACACCGGTCGGCGCCGCGCCGCTTCGTGTTCCTGCCCCATCGAGGCCCACACATCCGTGTAAACCGCATCCGCTCCAGCAACCGCTTCCACCGGCGATGGCATCACCTGCACCGAGCCGCCGTGCTCCGCAGCGCGCTGCTCGGCAAGCGCCAGGATATCCGGGTCGGGACGGTAATCGAGCGGACAACCGATACGGACATTCACCCCCAGAGTCGCACCCAGGAGCATCAGTGAATGTGCGACATTGTTGCCATCGCCGACATACGCCAAGGTCAATCCCTCGAGCCGCCCATATTGTTCGCGCAATGTCAGCATATCCGCCAGCGCCTGACACGGATGCTCGCGATCGGACAGCGCATTGATCACCGGCACAGTTGCGTAACGCGCCAGCGTCTCGACAGTTGCGTGACGGAAGACGCGTGCGGCGATCGCCTGCACCCAGCGGCTGAGGTTGCGCGCCACGTCGGGAACGCTCTCGCGCCCGCCCATATCGATATCGTTTGCCGAAAGGTAACTACCATGCCCGCCGAGTTGGGTCATACCGGCTTCGAAGGCGACGCGCGTGCGAAGCGATGGTTTCTCGAACACCAGCGCCAGTGTTTTGCCCTGAAGGGGAAGCGCCCCGTTTGCATCACGCGGATGCCCGCCGTTGCGCCATTCCGCCTTCAACGCCTGCGCGCGATCCAGCAACGCTTCAGCGTCGGCGCGCGTCAGATCGGCTGCGGAGAGAAAGTGTCTGACCATATCCATCCCCGGTTATTCAAGTATCGAAGACGGCATCCACATCAACGGCAAAACCCTCGAGCAGCGCCGATGTCGCCTGCGCGCCGCGCCCGAATGTGCCATGCTCGACATATGCATTATCTGCCAGCCGCAAGACCGTGATAGTTTCATCGACTGGGTTGACAATCCAGTATTCGGGGATGCGCCCTTCGGCGTAATCGAAGCGTTTTTCGACCAGATCGCGCTCGGGTTTATCGTGACTGACCACCTCCAGCACCAGATCGGCGCCGATCCAAAATCGATCCTGCCGACGCACATCGCGCGCCGAACGCAACAGTAGCAGATCAGGTTCACGATATTTTCCTGGACGAATGCGAAGACGCAATGGCGCTATTAGCACTTTGCCGCCAGATAGTTCAACCGCAGCAAAGAACAGACGGTACAGAGCGAGGAGGATCGACTGATGACGGTCGGTTGGCATCGGCAAAACGTCGATAAAACCATCGGTCAATTCGATCAGAGCGCTCGCATGATCGCTCAACCACAGATAATCCTCCTCGCTCCATCGTCCCTGACGCGGTGCGGCGCTGAGTAGCAGGGCGTCGAGTTCTTCCTGGGAGGTGGTACTCGTCGGCTGGCAGGAAACGGATCTCATTGGGCGCCCTCGAATGTGGATATCGGTACATATCTTTGTGTGATATGTGCATTGTACCACAGGGGCGGAGGCAGGGGTGAGGGGTTGATTTTCCTGTTTTTACCCTGCAATCTCTCACACTC
>JBEPYG010000233.1:0-7524 GCA_041641515.1 Roseiflexus sp. | reverse complement strand
GTCGAACGCCGGATCCCCAGCCGATCCCCCAGGAGCGCGACCCCCAGGGCGCCGATCAGTTCGCCGATGCCTGCGAGCGCAACCAGCTGCCCCAGCTGCGCCTCATTCACGGCAAGCGTTTCACGTAGCCAGGGCGCCTGCACGATCTGGATCAGGTCGTATGCACAGAGGGTCAGGGCCATAAACAGCAGCGCCAGCAGCGCCCCTCTCGTGCGCAGCGCCCGCCAGTCGATCCGGCGCGCCGTTTCGCGACGGTTATGCGATCCGTCCGGCAGCAGCGTCCACACCAGCGCCAGCGACGCCAGCCCGGCAACGGACAACATCCAGAAGACCGGCGCTGATTGCCGGGTCATCTGAACGATCTGCATAAGTGGCGCGACTCCCAGTAGCGCTCCGAACGCCCAGGATGTCTCGAACACCCCCAATGCCCAACCACGCCGCGCATATGGCGTGCGCGCCGACAGGTATGCCTGCGCTGCCGGCTGGTAGAGCGCAACTGCCAGCCCCACCAGCGCATAGCCGATCAAAAAGGCGGCAAACGAAGGCGACAGCGCGCACAATGCCGTTCCCAGCGCAAAGATCGCCAGCCCGCCGCTCATCGTTGCGCGCTCGCCGCGCGTATCCGCCAGCGCCCCGCCGATCGGGCTGAGCATCGACGTCGCCAGTTGCATCGTAATCAAGGCGCTGACCGTGCGTAGATCGACGTTTAGCTCATCGGTCAGGAATGGTTGCAGCGGATAAATGATGCGAAACGCTGCCACCAGCGCCAGACGACCACCGGTCACAATTGCCAGATGTGCGGTTGTCAGGGTGTTGAGCTGAGGAAGCGCCGTGGGTGAAGTGACGCTGCGCGGCGGTTGTTTGTGCATCTCAGCATTCCGCCCGCAGTGCAGCGATCTGTCTCTCGGCCTCATCGCGCCAGGATGAGTCGCCGCTCAATGCAAGATAGCGTTCGAGGTCGGCGATGGCGTCGTGCGGATTGCCGTGGAATCGGCGGATGAGACCACGGCGGAGGTATGGTTCGGGCCATTCCGGCGACAACACAATCGCCTGGCTCAAGTCGCGCAGACCGGCGGCGCGCTGATTGAGTTCGCGCTCGCGGATGATGCCACGCTGAAAATAGGCGCCGCTGAATGCGGGCCAGAGCGCAATCGCACGGCTGTACGCCCGTTCCGCTGCACGAAAGAAACCGACGTCCGTCGTGCGCAGCCCCCAGTACGTCAAGCTATTGCCCCACACATACCAGAGGTGCGCCAGCCAGCGGCGCCATGCAGCGATCTTCGGTTCAGGGACGTTGGGCATCGATGCAATCCTCCACTACCCTGGCGATGTCATACGCTCCAGGGCAGTCAGTATTATAAACGCTTCCGCGTTTGTTGTTCCGCACATCTCGACAGCCGGCTGCAACGATGTGCACACTGCCGGTCGCTCTGGACGACCAAACAGCATGCACCGGTTGTCGGCGCTCAACTGGACGCAGCGCATGCCCGCCGGTTTGCCGTGCGGCATACCCGGAATCGGGGACGAGATCGATGGTGCGATACAACATGCGCCGCATCCAACCCGACACTCGATTCGTTGCATGGGTCGCTCCTGTGTGCTGCACTGAACCGACATGATGATACACCAAGCGGGGTGTTGCTGTGCTTTCGCCGTTTCCGGGCGTGGCTCCTGTTCTCGAAGCGCCCGAACTGTGACTCGACGTGCATACGCGCCTGATCGTCGGTATCAGCGAAGTTCTGGCGGAGAAGTTGAGCCCGCGTTTCATTGTTGCCGTCGGGCAACGGTTAATCATTTCAGAAGATGACTCTCCGGCCTCGCTGGAGAACGGTTTGACGCTGTGGCAGGCAAGAGTGACTACTGTGTGCTGCTCAAGCGTTCGATCGGTTATCGCTATAAAGCCTGGTTCATCGATCTGCGCGACGCACTGCCGACCATTCTCGCGCCCACAACCGATGATTATGGCAACGTGACGCTCGATATGCAGCAGGTGTTCGATACAGTGTATACACGTGCACATGACGCCGACTCGGTCGATGATACCAGACCGGTTCCCCCGCCGATACAGCGTGGATGTATGAGCGCGTGCATCACTGGATGGAAGCGCGAAGACAGACCCCCTAAAAGTTCAGCTCCACTGCCATGGGCGCGCCAGGGCGGCTGCCGACGACGTGGCATTCGACAGCGCCATACCGCCCCGCGATCGTCCATTGACCGGCGCGGTGCAAATGACCGCTAACGATATGGCTGACCTTGGGCTGGTCGAGTACGAACTTCCCCCGTGTGAGGTTGCCCAGATAGGCGCTCATCAGGCTCCAGAAGTCGCTTTCGGGGTGGCGTGGCACAGCTGCCTCGATGATTGGCACGTGGGTCACGACCAGAATCTGGGAAACGGCTGGATTGCCGATCAGCGTTTCCATACGGCTGGCGAATCCCTTCGCCAGATACCGCGCCATAGCGCGGTCGCTCCAGGGCCAATCGACATAATCGGCGTCGTGGTTGACGCTCCCTTTCAAGACGCGATACTCGTGATCTCCGAGCGAGAGATGCGGTGCGCGCGATGAGTAATCGTACCATGCCATGGTGCCGCAGATGCCAAGCGTCCCCAGCGTCAGCACATCATCTTCAAGCCAGATGAACCCCTCCTCGCGTGCAATGCGCGGGAGCCAGGCTTCCCAGAGTGTGCGGCTATCGTGGTCGCTGCGGTAGACATCGTGGTTCCCGGCGATCACGGCGCGCGGGCAGGTCAGGTCGCGGAAGAGTTGCAATCCGCGCTGGAAGAGGCGGAGCGGGTGTCCAATGTCGCCAGCAATAATAAAGCAGTCGGGGTTGCGCTGCCGCACCCACCCGGCGAACGCCAGGTATGCGTCGCGCTGCGCCGGGCGGTAGTGGAGATCGGCTGTGACAATGATGCGCATGGTCTGAACGTCCCTGTTCAGATGATACATGTACAGTCAATGATACCGCGCATGCCGCAGTGTGGCAAGCCCTCATTTCTGCGCACATTGTTCACGTATTCACCCGTGTTTTGTGCGTCGGCGGTGCGACGTCTCATGGCGCTTGCGAAATCTATCCCGCCGCCGATTCGTGATTTCGCAGCACCCATTCACATCGTCTGCGGCTCATCTTTTCCCGAGGGTGGCGAGGATGCGATCTTCCTCGCTTCTTTACATCATTCCTAGGTTGCAAACATCAGCCATTGTTCATTCTATGGGCGTGACGAATGTGCTATGATTTGAGCGAACCACTGCAGTGCGGTAAGGAATAAGGTATGGCGCAGCGGTCCATGGGACAGCGATTGGGTCGTTTCTTCAGCATGACCGTCCGCGCTGCGGGCGCTGGCGCCGTAGTGCTGACGCTGCTCTGCGTCTGGTTGTGGGTTTCGACCGACCTTCCTTCCCCCGACCGATTGCGCGCGCGCGCCGCTCCCGGCGCCACCCGCGTGTTGGATCGCAACGGTCGCCTGCTCTACAGCGCGCCCGATCTGCTTGGCGCGCAGCGCCGTCCTGTTTCCCTGAGCCAGATGTCGCCGTCTCTGATCCAGGCGACACTTGCAGTCGAGGATGCCGGTTTCTACACCAACCCAGGCGTCGATCTCCGTGGCATCGTGCGGGCGCTCTGGCTGAATCTGCAACACGGACGGATTGTCGCCGGCGGTTCCACCATCACGCAGCAACTCGCGCGGTCGTTTCTGATCGACCCATCGCTGGCGCAGGAGCGCAGTCTGGAACGTAAGGCGCGCGAGACGGTGCTGGCGCTCAAATTGACGATGGTTCTCTCCAAGGACGAAATCCTAGAACTCTACCTCAACCAGACCTATTCTGGCGCCATGAGTTACGGCGTCGAGGCGGCGTCGCAACGGTTCTTTGGCAAGCCGGCGCGCGATCTCGACCTTGCAGAAGCTGCGCTGATCGCCGGTCTGCCGCAGGCGCCGTCGCGCTACAACCCTTTTTCCAACCCTGCAGCGGCGCGCGCTCGCCAGCGTGATGTCCTGGCAGCAATGGTGCGCGCGGGGTTCATCACGCCAGCTGAAGCCGAAAGTGCTGCCGGCGAGCCATTGCAGTTCAGGAGCAACTGCACGATGCCGGGATGCCTGCCGCGTGCGCCGCATTTCGTCTTTTTCGTTCTGGAACATCTGGCGGCGGAACTGGGTCCTGACGTTGTGGCGCGCGGTGGGCTGACGATCACAACGACCCTCGACCTTGGGTTGCAGGAGGCGGCGGAATTGGCGCTGCGCCGCCAGATTGCCGCACTGACCAGCCCTCTCGATGGCAGCCCCGACCGGCGTGTGCGCAACGGCGCGGTGGTCGTGCTCGACCCGCGTGATGGCGCGATCCTGGCGATGGTCGGCAGCCCGGATTTCACCAACAACGCTATTCAGGGTCAGGTCAATGCAGCGCTGGCGCTCCGCCAGCCTGGTTCGGCGATCAAGCCGCTTACCTATGCGGCAGCGCTCGAGCAGGGATGGACTCCCGCAACAACCATCCTCGATGTGCCAACCGCATTTACCGACGCGCAGGGACGCATCTACGCACCACAGAACTATGACCGCACGTTTTACGGTCCGCTGTCATTACGCGAGGCGCTGGCGACATCCTCGAATGTCGCTGCTGTTCGCACCCTCGATTTCGTCGGCATTCCGGCGCTGCTGGACATAGCTTCGCGCCTGGGGATCGCGTCGCTCGGCAATGAACCGGGACGTTTTGGGCTGGCGCTGACCCTTGGCGGCGGTGAGGTGACTCTGCTGGAATTGACCGGTGCATATGCGGCATTTGCGAATAGCGGTATGCGGGTGACGCCGTATGCCGTTCGTGAAATCAGTGGCGCATCGCTATCTGAAGCTCAGGCGCCGATAACGCATGAAGCGCCGTCACCCGCCCTCGATCCGCAGATCGCCTACCTGATCAGTGACATCCTGAGCGACCGATACGCCCGTATGCGTGCATTTGGCGGCGCGCTCGACATTGATCGTCCGGCAGCGGTCAAGACCGGTACGACCACCGACTGGCGCGATAACTGGACGATTGGCTACACGCCGGATCGGGTGGTTGGCGTATGGATCGGGAACGCCGACGGTCGGTCGATGGAAGCGGTCAGCGGCGTCACCGGCGCTGCGCCGGTCTGGCGCCAGGTGATGCTGGCAGCGCATGAAGGGTTGCCGCCACGTGCGTTTGTTCGTCCGCCGGGGATTGTCGAGGTGACCATCTGCGCCGAAGGGGGGCTGCTGCCATCGCCGGTCTGCCCGGCGACGCGGCTCGAACGGTTCATTGACGGGACTGTGCCGCAGCGCCCTGATGACACGCACGTGATGGTGCGCGTCGATCCGGTGCGTGAATGCCGCGCGCCGGACGGCTACCCGCAGGCGCGCACGATGCTGCGCATCTATCGTTTACTGCCGCCGGAAGCTGAGCCGTGGGCATCGAACGCCGGTGTGCCGCGTCCGCCGCGCACCGTGTGCCCGCCGTTGCCGGATATTGCCGGAGAACGACGCGATGATGCCGACCCGGCTGGCGGTATACCGATGGGCATGGAAACGAATGTCTCCCCCTGGCAATCGTCTCCTCTGCTGATCACATCTCCGGCGCATGGCGCAGTATTTGCGATGAGTCAGGGTGTTCCTCTCGAACATCAACGTATCGCCATCACTGCAGGCGCAACGATGGAGATCGCAGAAGTGACCGTCTTCGTCAACGGCGAGCCGGTTGCAGCGGCGCAACGCGCATTCTGGCAGGCACAGCCGGGCATCCACCGGGTATGGGCGGAGGGGCGCGATGCCGGCGGACGGGTTGTGCGCAGCCCGGTGGTTGAGTTCGAGGTTCGCAGTGCACCGTGAGGGATGTCGAACGTCGAGAGGGTATATTGCAACTCCCCATCGCGATGACATTGCGCGCTGCACGTTGTGCGCAGCAAAGACAGACGGGCGCAAGGCGTGTGTTTATCCGCTGATGACGCAAGGGGAATTAATATATGAAACAGATCCCACGTTTCCCGCTGCGCGCGATCATCGCGGCAGGCGCTGGACTGATCCTGATCATCGTTGCTGTTCTCGTTGGACCGCTTCTTGTGAATGCGCCGCAGATCGTGCGTATCGAGCCGTCCGATGGGGCGGAGATGGTCAACCCGCAGGCGCCGCTGCGCATTGAGTTCAATCAGCCGGTGCAGAAAGACTCGCTCGTAACGGCGCTGACTATCGAGCCATCGGTTGACATAACCATCGATATGCAGGGGAATGTTGCGCTGATCCGCGCGGCTGGCGGGTTGCAGTACGGCGCGGAGTACACGCTGACCATCGGCGCGGGGGTGCGCAATGCGCTTGGGCGCGCGACCGAGAGCGCGCAGACGGTTCGCTTTCGCACGGCGCCCTATGTCGTCGTGCGCGACATTTCTCCTGCCGATGGCAGCGCCGACATTCCGCTCGCAACACTTATCGTGGTCGAGTTCAATGCACCGGTTGTGAGTGCTGAGGCAGTTGCGGCGGCGGCTGACGATCCTCGCCGCGCCGATGAGTTGCCGCAGCCGCTGACCCTCACCGCAGGCAGCGACCCGAACCCGCTCAGCGGCGTTGGGCGCTGGCTCTCGCCGACGCGCTTCGGCTTTTCTCCCGATGGTGGATTACGCCTGGCAACAACCTATCGCGTGACGGTGCGCGCCGATCTGACGCCCGACGGCGCGGCGCGCATGGAACAGCCACTCAGCTGGAGTTTCACAACCGCAACACATCTGCTGGTCGATACCCGTCCGTTTGATGGTGAAACCGATGTCGCTGCAGATCGTCCCATCGAAATCCGCCTCCATCGCGATATCGACCCGGCATCGGCCGGCGCCAGTTTTCGATTGCTCGATGCAGGCGGCATGGCAGTTGCAGGGACGGTTGAGTCGTTCGAGGGCGGTGTTCGCTTCAAGCCAGCTGCGCCGCTCCAGCGCGGCGTGCGCTATCGCGCAATCCTTGAACCAGGCGTCAGCGCTTGGAATGGCGCCATCCTCAACACCAAACCGTTCGAGTGGGCATTCGTCGTGATCGGCGATCTGGAAGTCGTTCAGACCGAACCGGCCGATGCGACACGCGATGTGCCAACCGATGTTCAGCGCATCAGTGTGCGCTTCAACCATCCAGTCGTGCCGGTCGTCGATGTCGCTTCAACCGCCGGATTACCGGTCGCGGCGACGATCAATCCGCCGATTCAGGGGGTTGCGCGCTGGATCGATACGTCAACATTCGTTATTTCACCGACCGCGCCACTCGACTCGGCAACCGACTACCAGGTGCGGGTCGCGGCGGGTCTGACCGATCAGACAGGCGGCGCGCTGCGTCGTGACTATGTCTGGTCATTTCGGACGATCGACCCGGCAGTCAATCTGGTGCAGCCCGATTCGTTGTACGCTGCCCCGACGACACCCATAACGGTGACATTCAACCAGGCGATGGACCTGGCGTCGCTCCGTAGCGGGTTGCGTGTGACGCGCAGCGATGGTGCGCCGGTCGCCGGTTCAATCGTTGTCAGCGGCGCCGATGCGATCTTTCGC
>JBEPYG010000232.1:0-7533 GCA_041641515.1 Roseiflexus sp. | reverse complement strand
CGTCGTACACAGCGACGACACGCGTACCCTGTGCGCTCATCACCTGACGCACTTCATCGAGCGTTGCGCTCGACGGCACCCGCACAAACTCGCGCTGCATAATGCCGGTGACATACAGATCGCGCGTATCGCTTGCCAGCGCCCGCAGCACATCTTCGCGCGTCACAATGCCAATCAGGCGATGGTTCTGCATCACGGCGAAATCGGGCTGGTAGCTGGTCAGAATGTAATCGACAACCTTGCTCACCCGGTCGCCGATGTCGAGAGTGAGGGCGTGACGGTTGTACGCATCGCCAACGCGCATCGTGTCGAGCATGGTGCGTGCCTGCCCTTCGGCGTTTTCCTGCCCTGCGCCGAGAAAGATGAACACTGCAACCAGCGCCAGCAAAAAGTTGCCGCTGATGATGCCCAGAATGCCAAGCACAACGGCAATTCCCTGCCCGAGAAACGTGGCGATGCGCGTGGCGCGGCGAAAACCGATGATCATCGCCAGCACAGAGCGAAAAACACGCCCGCCATCGAGCGGAAATGCCGGGATCATGTTGAACAGCACCAGCACAATATTCGCCTGCAATAACCATACGGTTAATCCCTCAATCGATGGCGCCGGGAACGCCCCACGTCCGATTTCCAGCGTGTTGAGATCAAAGACGCCGAATGCAAGCGCTGTTCCGGTTATCAGCAGCAGTATGACTGCGATGATCACATTCACCAGCGGACCAGCAAGGGCAATCACGAGTTCGTGCCATGCTTTTGACGGATTGCGCCCCAGCAACGCCAGACCGCCAAGTGGCAGGAGGATAATCTCTCGTACTGGAATACCAAAAGCTTGTGCCGCAACGCCGTGTCCCAGTTCGTGCAATGTGACGCAAAGAAATAGCAACAAGATCAACAGCGCGCCGAATGCCGCGCCGGGCAAACCGTGTGCGACACCGCCTGCCAAAGCGCCAAGAATGACGATCAAAAAGAACGTCAGGTGGATTTTGATATCGATACCGGCGACTCGAGCAATTCGAAATGACCATCCCATTGTCGTTCTCCCAACAACTCAATCACTCACCATTTCCGAAGCAACGTCGTCCGTCCCTGGTGTTGGTACGTCATGATACCAGATTTGGATCGATCACATATGACCACCAGTTGTTGCGGACGCCGAACGTCTCGCCGCCAACCCGCGGCAGATGGTTGAGCCACCACAGATGATGAAGGCGCATATCGCCGCCGCCCCATTCCCGGCAATCGACCCAGCGGGGACGCCCTGGCATATCAGGGAACGTCAGCCAGTCATCGCAATAACTGATAACCGGTCGCGGGTTGCCCCAATCGTAATCGCGTTCGGAGTTGGGGGCGAAATGCACATTGCCGCAGTGCGCCTCGCCCGGGTGGGTTTTGTCATAGCGGATGAATACGTCCCACAGGTTCTGTTCCGGTGGATGCCTGGCGAACACTCGGCTCATGATCGACTCGACGCGATGTCCGAAGTTCTCCAGCATGCAATCGACATCACGCTCATAGTTGAAGGCCATGATGACGAACCTACCGGAGCAATGGTCGGTATTCGGCACCGGCGGCGAGTTGCACCAGAATGCGCCGCGCCCGACCATCGTCGATTCGTAATCGCCGGCATACGGAAAGGCAAAAAACCAGACCTCCTCCATGTCGCCGCGTTCATAGCGTCCGATCAGGTCGAATGCCGCAACCTGCGCCTCGTAGTCGATCCGGTCGGGTTCGTACATGCGGCGCGAGCGCCAGGCGGCGACATACTGTGCGCCGGTGTACCGAAATCCATCGATCTTGGGTGGAAACCAGTCGGCGTCGATGCGTTCGACGATGCGGTAACGCACATATCCGCCGCTTGCCTGTTCCAGGTCGGCAATATACTGGCGCGCCAGGCGTTCTGGGTCATTCCAGCCGAAAATCTCGGTCAGGCGGCGTCCGCCTTCAGACTCGACCGGCGGGTTGTGCACGATCATCAGGACGCGGGGGGAGACCGATTCGATCGGCAGCGCTGGCGTCTGCGCCGGGAGCGGGATGGAGAAGGCGCGATTGGGTGAACGGATGCGGTTCAGAAAACGGCGCAGCACATCCATTGCAGGTCAATGATGGTCATCACCGATAACGATCTGCGAATGTACGATAGGCTTCGGTCTGTTGCGTCGCGCCTGAAGGCGGCGGCACGATCGGCTTGAGCCTGTTGCATACCGCCTGAAGGCGGGTCAATGATGGTCATCACCGATAACGATTTGCGAACGGATCCCCAACGCAGCAAGTTGCTGCAGGCAGATAACAATATACTTTGCAGCAATGCGACGCTCTTCTTCGGTGGCATCGAGCATGGGGTCATAGCCAGGCAACTGCGACTTTACGAAGAGGCCTTCGAGGATTTCCTGTTCATCGGGGGTCAATCCATCCATGACCGGTCGCCTCCTGTTCTGTCGCGTATGCGCAATCGACAATGTCGGGATGTCGCTAGCATGCAGCATGCATTGCTGCTGACAGGTTCGCGTGACACATTGCTACGTCTAAGCAGCTTTATAGTACCACAGTTTTACTATGTGCACCAGAAGACAAACAATATGCGCGCGGTCACAGTTTCCTGGGTGCGTCGGCATCGTGCCCGCATGATGGTCGTTCAGAAAGGAATGCGGTATACGCCGTTGGGGCACGGCGGCGCCGTGCCCCAACCGGACGAAGCTCGCCGGACGGCGTGGAGCTGACGTCCGCAGCTATCGGGGCGAAGCTCGCCTGCGCGAGCTCGCGAGGGGGAACGATGTCCTGGAAAACCATCATGCATCTGCGGACGAGATGCCCGCGCATCGCTGCGTGCCAGGTTTGAATGCATCGAAGTCTTATTCTTGTCGGGTTGACAGGCGAAACACCGTTGTATGACGATAGATCTCGTCAGGATGCAGGACTACCGAAGGGAATTGCGGATGGTTCGGTGAGTCGGGAAAGTGTTGGGTTTCCAAACAGAGGGCGGCGTGTTTGGTTAGGAGGTGTCCATTGCGCGCAGTCAATGTTCCGTCAAGGGAATTGCCGGTATACAGGTGAATGCCGGGATGCGTGGTCAACACGTCCAGCACACGACCGCTTGCCGGATCGACAAGCTGCGCCGCATGACGCAGCACGCCGGTGGCGTCGTCGATAACCCACGTGTGATCATACCCGTCGAGCCCATTGCGGAGTTGCTCGTCATCAGCGTGGATGCGCGCTCCGATCGGAGTTGGCGTGGTGAAGTCCATCACTGTGCCACGCACGTCGTGAATCTCGCCGGTTGGGATCAGCGATGTGTCGACGGGTAAAAAATGGTGGGCGAACAACTGCAACTCGTGGTGTAAAATGTTCCCGGTGCCGCTCAGATTGAAATACGCATGATTGGTTAGGTTGACCACCGTTGTGCGGTCGGTCGTTGCGTAATAATCGATGCGCAGTGCGCCTTCAGCGGTCAACGTGTACGTCACGGTGACGCTCAGATTCCCTGGATACCCTTCTTCGCCGTCGCGGCTGACGTATGCTAGTTCCAGCGCCGGTTCATCGGCGCTGGCAAGAGGGCGCGCCTGCCAGATGACCTTATCGAAGCCGGTGATGCCGCCGTGGAGGTGATGCGCGCCGTGGTTGCGCGCCAGGCGGAAGGTCGTCCCCTCGAGGGAAAAGACACCATTGGCGATCCGGTTGGCAACGCGCCCGATCAGGCTGCCAATGTATGCCGTATTATTGAGATACGGGTTCAACGTATCGAAACCGACGACGACATCCCCTAAGCGTCCATTTCGATCCGGGGCGCGCAACGAGACGAGCGTGCCGCCATAGGTGATGATCTGCGCTTCGATATTGTGTGCGCCGCGCAGCGTGAAGCGCTCGACTGTCTGACCATCGACGGCGCCGAAAGGTTCGCGTATGATGCTCATAGGTATGCTCTCATAGAACTATCAAACAACCGACAGCAGAGATCGCGCGCTATCCGATGTACCGTTCTTCCCCGTTGAGATTTGCGAGCAACGTGCGCACTGCCGCTTCGAGTTGTGCATCACGTCCATGGCGCCACTCCCCCAATCGCAGTGGCACGTCGATGTCCACCGGTCGGCCGCGCCCTTCCAGGTCCTCGCCTTCGGGTGTGGTTACACGTAGTTGAGGCATTCGAAACGACGACCCATCGATCAGGCGTCGAGTGAACGTCCCAATAACGGCGCCGGCCGTTGGTCTGCCGACAATCAGTCCCAATCCCTGGCGACGGTACGACTCGCTAAAGGTTTCCGCATTGGAACTCGACGCCTCGTTTGTCACAAGAATGGTCGGCTTGTTCAACACACGATTACCGAAGATATGCGACGAATCGGCGACGGAGCGATTGCGGAATGCGCTGAGCAGCACGCTGCGACGCATCAGAACGTCGAGAATGAAAGTCGCCGTATGCCCGCCGGTGTTGAAGCGGATGTCAACGACCAGTCCTTCTTTATTGTGCATTTCGACATCGAGGTCGGTCAGGAACTGCTGGTAGGCGTCGTAACTCATCTTGCGGATGTGGACATATCCGATACGTCCGTCGCTCACCCGATGAACGATCTGTTCGTTCTCGATCACCCATGCCCGGTAACGCAGCCAGTCATACTGTTCCGCCGAAACGGGACGCACTTCCACATCGCGCTGCTCGCCGGAGGGAGCGGCGACACGCAGAATAACCCGCCGGCCCGCCGTCCGTTGCAGCAACGCATCGAGCGATGTCTCCGGCGTCAACGGGACGCCATTGACCGCCAGCAACATATCGCCAGGTTGGAGCGCACCGTTGTGCGCGACGGCTGCCGGACCATCGGGAATGACCCCGGCAACGCAGAATCGACCACTGCGCAGATATTCGACCGTATCGAGCGTAATGCCGAGATACCCATCCTGTCCCCCGTTCACGTCGCTTCTGAACAATCCCACATGCGAAGAACGAAGTTCGCCGACCATCAGATTGATTAGGAGCGAGACTTCAGAGGAGGTCTGCGCCCCCTGGATCAGCGGTGCATACTGCGCATGCATCGCTTCCCAATCGATGCCGCGAAAGCGCTCGTCATAGAAGCAATCGCGCAGCAAACGCCAGCATTCCTCGAATATCTGCCGCTTTTCGTGAGCAAAATCGACGACCACCTCCGCCGATACAGCTAGCGTCGTTTGTTCTCCCTTTGGAAACTTCCGCACTGCAATAGTTCCGCCGTCGAGAAAATAGAGATGCCTGCCATCAGGCGTGAACCAGGCGTGCGATTTCATGCCCAGCGTGCTTGTCAACTGGCGTGGTCCCTGATCGGCGCGCGGCTCATCGAGTGGGAGCGTCCAGAGATTCTGCCGCCCTGCAATGGTTGCGCTGCACACGAGATCGCGCCCGTCCGGGCTGATACACAACGCGATGGCGTCCATCTGCGGCGGCGTCAACAGACGCAATCGGCGTTCGATGCCACTCAAGACGATGGCGACTCCCGTGGAAGATGCGGTTCTGGATGGTTGGGAAGGCGCGTGATGCTGCGTGTGGTCGGGTATATCGTCCGGCTCAACGACGGGAACAGTCGATGGTTGCGGTTCGCGATCGGCGTCGGCATGGCGAACGTGGAGCGGTTCAGACGGAGGTGAATGCCCGGCAGTCTGTTTATTTCGATAATCGCTTTTGTGTACCTCGAACAATCGCTCAAACTCTGTCTCACGAAACACTGGCGGTTGGGGTTGCAGATCGATGCGCGCGATTTGCGACTCTGCGCGATACTGACCAGTTGTAAAAATAATGAAGCGTCCATCGGGCGACCAGAGCGGTCCGGCCGCCTGCAGATTACTAAGAAACGAGATCTGATGGGCCCGTTCTTCCTCGATGTGCTGCACATACAGATTGCTGAAGAAGCGTCCGTCCTGGGCGCAGAACGCCAGCCATCGACTGTCGGGTGACCAGGCGAACGATGCGCCAAATACGAAGTGCGCCCGAACGAACGGGCGATCATCGCCGCTCGCAACGTCGATGAGCCGGATTTCGTCATCACCGTACGCATACGCAATCCAGCGTCCATCTGGCGAAAAACAGGGGACGCTTTTGCGTTTTGGTTCACACGTCAGGCGCGTTTCGTTGCGCGTGAGGAAGTCGTAGCGGTACACTTCCTCGTCGCCGTGGCGGTCGGAGACATAGACCAGGTAACGACTGTCGGGTGACCAGGCAATGTCGCTATCGCGGAATGCCGTCGTCGAGATACGGTATGCCGGTCCCTGGCGCTGCTCGCGGTCCGTTTCCTTATCGGCGAAATCGGCGAAAATCTTGCCGCGCACCGTAAAGGCGACTTTCTTGCCATCGGGCGAGAGTGCCAGTTCGCTCACATCGCGCGTGTAGGTTTGCACCCGAACCGGCATTATTTTCGTATCCTGGCGCACCTGGATCGGGACGCGCATGGTTGTGCCGGATGCGAGATCAAGTGTCCAGATGCCAAAATCGCGCTCAAATGCGATTGTCCTGCCATCGGCGCTAATCGAGGGCCAGTGCAGGCGCCCGTCGCTGAACGATGTGATACGCTGCGCTGTACCGCCGTCGCGCGGCACTGCCCACAGATTTTCACACCCATCACGATCCGAGATAAAGATGATCGTCCGACTATCAGGTGACCACATCGGACAATAGTTGAGGCCTGGAGCATCGCTCACCCGACAGAAATCATCGGCATCAGGCGCATTCGATACCACCCAGAGTTCTGCGCCGCCATACGGATTCGGTCCCCGTCGCCACCAGTGATCGCGCATCAGACTGAACGCCAGCCAGCGACCGCACGGAGAAACGGCGACTGTGCCAAGGCGCTCGTATGGCTGGGCAATCCAGCGAACCGGTGTGCCGCCCGATGCGGCGATGCGGTAGATCGCTGCTCCCTGACGCTCACGCTGAGAGGTGAAGTAGATAGCGGCGCCATCAGGGGACCAGCACTCGACGGCGCTCTGCATCTCGTGGTATGTAAGCCGTCGCACCTCGCTGCCGTCGAGTGGCAGCACATACACGTCACCCTGTCCGGCTCGTGATGATGTGTACGCTATTGCCGAGCCATCCGGCGACCAGCGCGGCAGCACATGGTTTGCGGGATGGGCCGTCAATCGTTCGGCGCTCCCGCCGCTGGCAGGAACGAGCCAGATGTCGCCTGCGTAGACAAATGCAATGCGTCTGCCAGCAGGATCAATCGAAGGCGCGCGGAAGTAGGGACGTGCAGCGTGCTGATCATCGGTCATGGGTGATCCCTTTCCTATGACAACGCATCGTATTCAGTTGCGACATTATAAGCGCCTCTCTCTACGCGGGCAAGAACAGGCCAATGGAACTTTTCAGTCATCGACACTGTCTTACGCATAGGTTTGGAACCCACCACAAGGTTCTATCACGATGTCTCAGTTGGATGTCATTGCAGATCGATGGTAGTTGGCTATACTGTAAGAGGCAGGTAAGTACCGCGTGGTCGAAGACATCGGAATGACTGTAACGCATATTCGTGCGAGTAGAGCGGGTCGTATTTAGTGAAAGGTAGAGGAGATCGGAAGAGC
>JBEPYG010000231.1:2548-7534 GCA_041641515.1 Roseiflexus sp. | reverse complement strand
GGGTTTGCCCCGCCGTACCGTCTCAGGTATAATGCCATGGAGATCATCACACGGAGCATACCGGCATGACGGTCCAGGCCCTCTACCGGCGCTACCGGTCCCAGACGTTCGATGAACTGATCGGGCAGGAGCACGTCGTTCGCACCCTGCGCAACGCTATTGCCGAAGGGCGGGTTGCGCACGCATACCTCTTCACCGGTCCGCGCGGCGTCGGCAAAACCACTGTGGCGCGCCTGCTGGCGAAGGCGGTCAACTGCACCGCACCGCCGGCGGAGCGTCCCTGCGGCATATGCGAGTCGTGCCGTTCGATTGCCGAGGGGCGCGCCGTCGATGTGATCGAAATGGACGCCGCCTCGCATACCAGCGTTGAGGACGCACGCGACATCATCGAACGGGTGCAGTTTCGCCCGGCAGTCGCCCGCACCAAAGTCTACATCATCGACGAAGTGCACATGCTCTCGACAGCGGCATTCAATGCGCTGCTGAAAACGCTGGAGGAGCCGCCGCCGCATGCACTCTTCATCCTGGCAACGACTGAGGTTCATAAAGTTCCGGCAACGATCCTGTCGCGCTGCCAGCGTTTCGTTTTCAATCGTCACACTGTTTCGTCGATTGCAGCGCACCTGCGCGCGGTCGCCGCTCAGGAAGGAGTGACGATCGAACCAGGAGCAGCTGAGGCGATTGCACGCGCTGCAACCGGCAGTATGCGCGATGCGTTGAGCGTGCTCGATCAGTTGATGGCATATGGCAGCGGATCGGTATCGCTCGAGCAGGTGCACAACCTGCTGGGCGCCAGCGAAATGCAGGAAGTGACGGCGCTGGTCGATGCCCTGATTGCCGCCGATCTGCCCGGCGCGCTGCGGGTGGTTGCCGATGTCGCCGCTGCAGGCGCCGATCTGCGCCAGTTTACCCGCGATCTGGTCGAACGATTGCGGGCGCTCATGCTGGTCTGCGCCGGCGCCGATCGCTCACTGATTGACGTTGCGGAAGAAGAAGCCGCACAGATCGAACGCCAGGCGCGCACCGCCAGCCTTGGTGCGCTGATGCGCTGGGTCAAATTGTTCAGCGAGCTCGATTACCAGTTGCGCGTCAGTTCCTACGGGCAACTGCCGCTCGAGCTGGCGGTCATCGAAGCGGTGATTGCCCCTGCGCCAGCGACGACCGCACCCAGCGCAGATACTACCACACCGCCACGTCCTCCAGCGCGTCCGGCTGCAGCGCCTGCCCGCAACACGCCGCCGTCACAACATGTTTCGGCGCAACCAGACGCCACGCCTGCTCACGACACTGCACCACCGCAACGCGCACCAACGCAACCGGCAACTGCGCCTGCCCGTAGCACGACGCCGTCGCAGCATACGCCAGCTCAACCGGTTACACCCCCCGCCAGCGTTGAAACGGGACCAGCATCAACGCCATCGGTCGATGCTGTGCGCGAAGCGCCGGCAACTACCCCGACGCCTGCAGCACACCGGCCGGACCCGACCGGTGACACGTTTATCCGGCACCAGGAACAGACCCGGCAGGCGTCAGGAACCGGCAAGCCGGCAGAGTCCACCAGCGAGGGCGTGGCAGCTGCCAACGCCGACGCTGCTGCATTCGAGCGGATCGAGGGGATCTGGCCCGCCGTCGTGCGCGATGTGCGCGTCCACAACAAAACGCTGCAGGCGTTGCTCAACAGCGGCGCGCGCCCGGTCGATGTCAAGGACGACGCTCTCATTCTGGAAGTGCCGAGCGAATGGTTGATGAACCAGATCGAAAAACCGGCGATGCGCCAGATTGTCGAAGAAGTGCTCAGCAAGCATATGGGTGCGCCATTTTCGATTCGCTGCGTGGTCGAGGCGCAGCGGCGCGAGAATCCAGGCGCGCTGCGCGAGCAGATCCGCATGTCGCGCAAAGACCCGCTCGTGCGCGCCGCACTCAACATTTTTGATGCCGATATCATTGCTGTGGAAGACCCGAATGAATAACAAAGGAGGAACTCCGGTATGAATCCGCGACAGCTCGAACAGATGGCCCGCCAGATGCAGAAGGAGATGATGCGCATCCAGGAGGAGCTGGCGAATACCACCGTCGAAGGCGCTGCAGGCAGTTATGTCACGGTAACGATGAACGGCCACCGCGAAATCCAGTCGATCAAAATCGCTCCTGAAGTGGTTGATCCCGACGATGTCGAAACGTTGCAGGACCTGATTGTGGCAGCGATTACGGATGCCAGCAAAAAGGCGCAGGAACTGGCGGAACAGCGGCTTGGACCTCTAGCTGGCGGGATGAAGTTGCCGGGGTTCTAGCAGGGGCGTTATCAGAATAGTTCTGAGACCACCCCCCAACGACGATAAGAGAAAACAGTTCATCCAGCATGCATCAATCACCCGACATCCAGATTCTGCCCGCGCCGGTCATTCGCCTGATCGAGGAGTTGAGCCGGTTGCCCGGCGTGGGTCCCAAAACGGCATCGCGCCTGACGTTTTTTCTGCTGCGTGCACCGGATGAATTGCCGCGCGCGCTTGCAGACGCTCTCCTTGGATTGAAGGAACAGGTCCAGATCTGCTCGCGCTGCTACTTCATCACCCAGAGCGATCTGTGCAGCATCTGCACCAATCCCGCCCGCGATCAGCGGGTGATCTGCGTGGTCGAAGAGCCGCTCGATGTGGTCGCCATTGAACGCACCGGTATCTATCGTGGGTTGTACCACGTGTTGCACGGGCGCATTGCGCCGCTCGAGGGGATGAACCGCGAAGATATCTACTTCGATGAGTTGCTCGACCGGGTGCGCACCGAGCCGGTCGATGAAGTCATTATCGCAACCAACCCGAATCTGGAAGGTGAAGCGACCGCATTTCACCTCCAGCGCGCGCTGGCGCCGCTCGGCGTGCGGGTGACCCGCCTGGCGCGCGGGTTGCCGACCGGCGGCGACCTGGAGTGGGCCGACCCTGGCACCCTTGGTTCGGCGCTCGAGGGTCGTCGTGAGATGTAGCTGCTACGAAACGCTTAGGTTGTCGAGCGACGGAAGCGCCACAATCCAGATCTGACCGGGGTTGAACGCAATCTCATTTCCCGCAGCATCGAGAAGCAAGAGAGGACTTTCGGGCGAGTCTTTGCGCCACGTCACCTCACGTTCGACGCCGTCGAGAAAGACGCGCGCCCGACCGGTTCCGATCACCTTTTGCTCGATCCGTCCCTTGTCATCACCGGGGATAGGCGCTTCCGGCACTTCCATCACCACCACATTCTTGACGCGCAATTGCTGCCCGGTCACAGCATCCACCGCCGGACGACCACGGCGCAGGCGGAAATAACTGTTCGTTGCCGGATCATACGTCCACCCAGCCGGGTCTTCACGATAAATGAAGAAATACTCGATCCGTTTCGAAGGCGGACGTGCATCGGGAGGAGCATCGGTCTTGAACAGAAAGCCAATATTCGGGTCGGCAAATGGCTCTGGCGCCACATTGCGCAATGCGCGCTCGAGGGCGGCGCTATCGGTGTACAGATTGTGCGGAGCAGCGCGCTGACTGATGCGGGTAAAGTAGACGCTTTTGTCACGGAAGAGCGCATCGACATCGACGAGTTCGGTTGTTTGCTGCAGCGCCTCCAGCGCCTGTGGCGCACCGCCGGCATGCACATACAGACCACGAAATTCGGTTGCCCAATGAACGAAATAGAGCCGGGCGCTGCGCACCGGACCGATCGAGGATGCTGCCGGGGTAATTCCCGGAGCATAGATCGCCATGAAGCGCGTTAGACCGAACTCCGCCAGTGCTTCGAAGACAACGGCGGCCTTATCGAGACCCGACTGCGGGTAAGCGTTCGGGTGATTGTCGATCATAACAATGATCGGACGTTCGCGAAGCGCACCCCGTCCCAGCGCCGGCGCACCGGTGATCGGATCACTCGTCACAATCGGAAGCGCGGTTGGCGCAGCAGTTGGGACGGCAGTCGGGACAGCAGTCGGCGGCGTCTCGGTTGGGACGTCCGTCGGCGCTACCGTTGGCGGCGCCTCGGCTGGCGTGGGCGCCAGGGTCGGCGCAGGCAGCGCAGTGGGTGCTTCGGTCGGTACCGCGACAGAAGCCGGAGCGCCACATGCGCTGATGACCAGCGCCCACGCGAGACTAAGCAGGATGAACGCGCGAGAGGGGGCGACCCCGATGAAGCGCTTTCTCGATTTCATTGACGATCCCCGGAGCGATGGCGTAACAATAGCAAGTATGTCATTCGGCGCCTGCTATTGTACCATAGCCGCGCCCTGCGACAACACCGGCAAACGCAGCATCATAGCGCGCCGCCATCTGCGACCAGTCGTACTGTGCAGCCACCGTGCGGAAATCGAGCACCTTCAGCGACGATGCCGCTACAATCGTCTCACTCAGGCGATTGGCAAGCTGTGCATCATCGTCGTAGAAGCAACAGAGCTGGAGGGAGGACGGGATCAGTTCCGGGTAACTCAAACGGCGCGGCAGCAGCGGCACACATCCGCAGTACATTGCCTCGACCACAGCAATGCCGAAGAACTCCTGGATGGCAGCGCTGACGACAATATCCGCCTGATGGAGTAACCGGCGGTAGGTTTCCAAATCGGGCACATAACCCCACGCCAGCGCGCAATCTGCGAATTCCTCGCGCGCCGCAACGAACGTTGGATGCTGCGGATCGATATGCTCACCGATCACAATGAGGCGGAAGTCGATCCCACGTTGCCTCAGTTCGGTCAACGCAGCAAAGAACGTTTCGGGACCCTTATCGTACTCCCAGCGACTGTTCCACAACAGAATCGGCGGCTCACCAGCAGACGCACGGCGCGAGGGCGACGGCAGGTCAAGACGCGCCAAATCGATGCCCGGCGGCAACACCTGCGATCGCGCCTTGAGCGTCTCGATCAGATCGAGTTCCTGGTGGTCGTGATACCGTCCAGGCAGACCAGGCAACGCTGCGAAGAATGAGTCGCGGTGGAATGCCGAATTGAAGAACACCGCGTCAGCAGCTAGC
>JBEPYG010000231.1:0-2538 GCA_041641515.1 Roseiflexus sp. | reverse complement strand
CCGGCGGCAGAGGATACGTCAGCTGATTTTCGTGCATGTAGAGGGCGGTAGCTGTCTTCCCGAAGAGGTCGCGTGTCAACCCCAAGAATGTCGCCAGATCGAGCATATCGGTGGCGACGATCAGATCAACAGAGGGTAGCGCGCGGCGGCGCACCTCACGCGCGAAGGTGATCGCTGCGCCACGCATCCGCCAGCGCCATCCGCCAGCTGGCGAAAGGGTCAAAAGCGTAACAGTATGCTGGCTATGGCGCGCAAACCCCTGGGCTACAACGGCATGGGAACCGCCATGAAAGGCATCGAGCCAGAGAATGTGCATCGGCCATCAAAGACGGACAGATCAGGATTGACAACAACGCCTAGCGCCTGTCCAGATATTATCATTGCACAACGCACTGGCGCTGCAGCAATTGTACGTGTTCAGATCAGGAATCATGCATCTGCCCGGAAGCGCGGGCGTCCTGCCTGCATTTGGGCGAGCGCGGGCAGGATGTCTGCGCATCCAGGAGAAAAGCGAACGTGCACAGGCAACCCTCTGATCAAGCAGACAGATTGCTGTGCTACGCTCGCAATGATGACCAAACGGCAAGTTTTTGGACAGGCGCTTACTTACGTGCATTCCATGTAGCATTTGCGCACAGAACACCGTCGAGTTGTGCAGTCAACGACCCATTGGCCAGCGCCCCCGACACAAACGTCCCGCTCACACTGATCGTGTGGTTCGGGTTGCCGCCGGTAATCGGATTGAAAACGCTGCCGCTCACTGCAAAGGCATTGCCATTGATACGGATGCCATTCGGGAAATTCGGATAGGTCTCGAACGGGCACGATGGACCATCGACCGACACACGATAGATGGCGCCATTGCGCACCTCGATCTCGAAGCGCCCTGGCGGATAGTTGCCAGTGGTCGTCGTACCGGCATTCGTACCACGCCAGATCCCATCATACGGACTGGTTTCGGGTGTCGGTGTTGGCGGTTCCGGGGTCGGCGTCGGCACATCGGTTGGGACAACGAGGTCCTGACGCGCGGTGAAATCGACGAAGAAAATCTCACCCGGCTGA
The DNA here is from genome assembly GCA_041641515.1 of Roseiflexus sp. Classification (GTDB taxonomy): domain Bacteria; phylum Chloroflexota; class Chloroflexia; order Chloroflexales; family Roseiflexaceae; genus Roseiflexus. The sequence goes on along the minus strand of JBEPYG010000231.1, from coordinate 1,476 downwards.
CCGCTCAGGCGCACCCGCACCTGGTGTCCCGCCTGCTCGGAAGGCGTAGTTGGCTTGTTATTGACCGCATACACGGCAATCCCCCACTCCCCTTCGCCAAGCCCGCAGATACGATAGTTGCCGGTGTCGTAGAAATGCTTTGCCGGAATGGTTCTGCCGCGATTATCGACCTGCACATAGAAACTCTGAAACAAACTGCCGTTTGCCTGGGTGACACGCCCCTGAATGCAGGAACCGCCTTCCCCCTCGGCAGGATTGATCGTTCCTCGCCTGGCGGCGCCACGGAACAGATCGCCGCTGCCGCCGATACCGAGCACAACACCGGTCGGGCCGGCGGGAGCAGTGGTGGGACCGGCAGGGACAGGAGTCGAGCTTGGGGGGTTCGGATCAGGGGTATTAGTTGGACGCGGGGTATTGGTTGGGCGCGGAGTGTTGGTTGGACCTGGCGTATTCGTTGGCGCAGGCGTATCGGTTGGTACAGATGTATCGGTTGGCGGCAGCGCGGTTGGCGAGGGCTGGAGCGCAATCGCCGTCTGCGTATTGGCGCTATCGACCTGATTGACAATTGCCCGCGCTGTTGCAACTTCCGCCGTGCGTCGTTCCGCTTCCGCCGTTTGCAGCACAACGGCGGTCTGCAACAGTTGCTCATTATCCAGCGGTGCAGCGGTCGGAAGCGGCGTCATTGTCGGCACCCCGGTTGCATCAACCGCCACAGCGCCGCCCGGTGTCGTCTGTGCTGGCGGTTGGGGTGGTCTATTGCCGCCAAACGCAAAGAAGCCGCCGATCGCCGCCAGCGCCAGAACCACGACGCCAAGCAGGGGCCACAGCCAGCCGGGACGCGCTGCAGGCGCTGCCGGAGCGGAAACCGGCTGATTTTGCGTTGTACTGGTCACAGCTTGTGATACCGCGCCCGTCGGTAGCGCTCCGGCGGTGACATATGCCGCCTTCTGCTGTTCCGGATCGGCAAGACGTATCACGGTTGGCGGCGGTTCGTCGAGCAACACGGTTGCGGCAGCACCGCCACGCGCTGCATCGCGCAGCGCTGCACGCATCGCTGCTGCCGACTGGTAGCGCTGATCGGGGCGCTGCGCCATAGAACGCATCAGAACAGCTGCAATCGCAGGCGTGATGGCAGGATTCTGCTGATTGGCAGGGACGAGCGGATCCGGCTCGCCATTGATGATGGCAGCAGCGCGAGTAAGTGCATCCTGAGGCGGGTCACCGGTCAGCAGATGATAGAGCGTTGCGCCGAGTGAGTACAGATCGCTGCGCGGATCGGTTCCTGTGCCCTTGATCTGCTCAAGAGGCGCATAATGCGGCGTATATCCGAAAACGCTGGCAGTCGACGCCGAACGGGTCATGGCAGCGGCGGCGCCCTTTGCCAGCCCAAAATCGAGCAGAATGATCTCGTTGCGGTCGGTCAGTTTCAGATTTTGCGGCTTGATATCGCGGTGGATGATCGGCGGCGTATGACCG
>JBEPYG010000230.1:0-7636 GCA_041641515.1 Roseiflexus sp. | reverse complement strand
TATGACGAAGCGATTGCCGGCATGTTCGATCAGAGCCGGATTATGGCAGCGTTTCGTGAAACCTTCCAGGCGACGGCGCTGCCGGTGCGTCAGGGATTGCAGCAGACGCTGCTCGACGCCTATCGCGCCTGGGGCGGACGGGGAACGCCGACGATCGCTATCGTCGATTTCCCCGACGTAGCAACGTGGTCCGAGGTCGCGTATTTGCAGCAATGCTTCGAGACGGATGGGTTACCGACGGTTGTGTGTACACCGGACGACCTGCAGTACGAAGGGGGACGCCTGTATGTCGAAACGCGCCTGGCAGACGGCGGCGCTGCATGGCGTCCAGTCGATCTGGTGTACCGTCGCCTGTTGCAGCACGAATTTCTCGCGATGTACGACCTTCACCACCCGCTGATCCGCGCCTATGCCGACCGCGTCGTGTGTGTTGTCAATCCGTTTCGCACCAGACCGGCGCATACCAGACTGATCATGTGGCTGATCTCCGACGAGGAGGGACCGGCGAGCGGTATTCTCGACGCCGAATCGGCAATGGCGGTTGCGCGTCACATCCCGTGGACGCGGCTGGTTCAGCGGGGAACGACCCGCTACCAGGGCGAACGGGTCGATCTCCTCGATTTCGCCCGTCGTCACCGCGAGCGTCTGGCGCTCAAACCAGATGATTCGTCTGGCGATGAGGGAGTGATCCTGGGTTGGGAAACCTCGCCGCTGACGTGGGAAGGCGCGCTCGAACGCGCGCTCGAAACGCCTTCGGTGCTTCAGGAGCACATCATCGCGCCGGAAGAAGCCTACCCGACCTGGTCGGACGACGAGGGGGTCGTGCTGACACCGTATTCTGTCGATGCCGATCCATGTCTCTACGGCGAGCGTGCAGCAGGATGTCTGACACGCATCGCCACCGCTGCCACACTGAACGTATCAGGCGGAGGCGGCGCTGCGCCTCCCACATTTCTTGTCGAACCCAAAGAACCTCAGGAGTCGATCGATGCCAATCCGTGACCAGATCATCCAGATCGTTCGGGGTCGCAACCTGACCGAAGATCAGGCTGCCGAGGCGATGGAAGAAATCATGACCGGCGTGGCGACGCCAGCGCAGGTCGCAGCGCTGCTCACGGCGCTGCATCTGAAGGGGGAAACCGACGCCGAGATTGCCGGCATGGCGCGCGTGATGCGCTCTAAAGCTATTCCTGTTCACTTCGACGGTCCTCTTCTCGACACCTGCGGGACTGGCGGCGATGGCGCCGGCACGTTCAACATCTCAACCACAGCGGCATTCGTCGCCGCCGGCGCCGGCGCAACCGTCGCCAAGCATGGCAACCGCGCTATGTCGAGCGTCTGCGGGTCTGCTGATGTGCTTGAAGGGTTGGGGGTTAACATCGAGCTCGACGCCACCGGAGTAACGCGCTGTCTCGAGCAGGCTGGCGTCGGCTTTATGTTCGCACAGAAGTTCCACCCTGCTATGCGCTTCGTCGGACCGGTGCGACGCGAGATTGGCATCCGCACCATCTTCAACGTCCTCGGTCCGCTGAGCAACCCGGCGCAGGCGCGTCACCAGGTTCTTGGCGTTGCCGATCCGGCGATGGCAGAGAAAATGGCGCGCGCCCTGCAGTTGCTCGACACCCGACACGCGCTGGTCGTTCATGGGCATGGCGGGCTTGACGAACTGACGCTGAGCGGGCCGAACCTGGTGATCGAGGTGCGCGCCGGTCACGATCTGCGACGGTATGAGATCAGCGCCGGCGAGATTGGGCTTGAGCCTGCTCCGCGCGAGGCGTTGCTCGGCGGCGATGTTGCGACGAATGTTGCAATTGTGCATTCAATCCTCGCAGGTGAAGATCGGGGAGCGCGGCGTGATGTCGTTCTGCTGAATGCTGCTGCAGCACTGGTTGCCGCCGACCGCGCCGCCGATCTGCGCGAGGGGTTGCAACTGGCGCGGCAAAGCTTGGAAAGCGGCGCCGCACTGACACGGCTGGAGCGCCTTATCACTGCCAGCAGCAGCGACCGTTGATCATTGCGCGCTGGAGGAGGAAGGCGGAACGTATTTGCGATCGCCGTGACCGGCGGCATATTGCGTACCAACGTTGGGCGCAAGGCCGCCAATGAGAGCGAAGAACATCGGCTTGAACCCCTACAACCCGTGGTATGATAGACCCCATTCGTTCTTGCCAAAGGAGCTCTTGCCATGCTCTTCTTCACCGTTGAGAAACTGAAGGCGCGCCTGAATGAGATGCGCGCCGCCATCATCCGCGACACGCGCCCGATCGCCGATGTCTTCACCTGCCCGGCGCCCGGCGCTCCCCCTGATAATGCGATGGCGCCCCCGCCCCCACGCGACGATCCATCCTGGCGTCCGCTGAAGGTTGGTGAGCGGTGGGGCGGCGACCCGCATAACCCCGACAAGCCTGATGAACCGCTCCCCTGGGGTATGCCGATCGATGGCGGGCATACCCACTGGCTACGCGCTACAATCCGCATCCCTGACGAGTGGCGCGGTCGACAGGTGTTGATGCGCATGCACTGGTCGGGTGAGGCGCATAGCGGTGTCGAAGGCATCGCCTACCTGGATGGAACGACGCTTGCCGGCATCGATGAGCCACATCCGGCGATTCTGCTCCCCGACTATGCGCACGAGGGCGACCACGAATTGCTGATCCGCTGCTACACGCCCTACCCCCGTCCATTCGGCGGGCTGGAGTTGCAACTGCGCAATGAAACCATCGGTCGCCTGACAGCTACCATGTACGCTATTCTTGACGCCCTCCCCACCTACCGCGACAGCGACCCGGAGAAGCATGCACTGCTCGACCGGATCAACCGTGCCTACAATCTGCTTGATCTGCGCGAGGGGTGGCAGAGTGAACGCTTCGAGATCTCGGCTGGCGCGGCGCTGACCTTCCTGCGCGAGACGTTGACAGCTAACCTGGAGCCGGGGCAGCGCCCGATCATTCTGGCAACAGGTCACGCGCATATGGACGTTGCCTGGCTCTGGCCCCTCTGGCGCACCCATCAGAAAATTGCGCATACCGTCGCCACGGCGCTGCACCTGATGGAACGCTACCCGGAGTACCACTTCAGCATGAGCCAGCCGCAGACCTATGCGTTCCTCCAGCAGGACGACCCGGAACTCTACGAGCGGTTGCGGCAGCGTGTGGCGGAAGGACGCTTCGAGCCGGTCGGCGCGATGTGGCTCGAACCGGATTGCAACGTCACCAGCGGTGAATCGCTGGTGCGCCAGATCATCCACGGGGTGCGCTTTTTCGAGGGAGAGTTTGGTCATATGGAGCACATTGTCTGGCTCCCCGACGTGTTCGGCTACTCGGCGGCGCTGCCGCAAATTATGCGGCTGGCGGGCATTTCCTGCTTCATGACCACGAAGATTAGCTGGAACCAGTTCAACCGCATGCCCTATGACACCTTCCGCTGGCGCGGCATCGACGGTTCTGAAGTGCTGGCGCACTTCGTGACCGCAACCTCTGCTCCAGTGAAGCCCAACCCGACCGAAGCGCAGTTCTATACCTACACCGGCAGCATGCTGCCTTCCGAAGTCTTCGGGACGTGGAATCACTACCGGCAGAAAGATATCAACGACGAGGTGCTCTACATCTACGGGCACGGCGACGGCGGCGGCGGTCCTACCGAAGAGATGCTCGAGATGGCGTGGGTGATGGCGGATCTGCCGGGGTTTCCGGTGGTGCAGCCGGGGCGCGTCGAGCAGTACTTCCAGCGGCTGCGGCAGCGCGTCTGGAACAATCCGCGGCTTCCGGTATGGGTCGGTGAGCTGTACCTGGAATACCATCGCGGCACCTACACCAGTCAGGCGCACACCAAACAGAACAACCGCCAGGCGGAACTGCTGCTGCGCGAAGCCGAGTGGCTCAATGCATGGGCTGTTACGCAGGGGGCGGTGAGTCGCCAGGCGGACCTCGATGCTGCCTGGCGCACGGTGCTGCTCAATCAGTTCCACGACATTCTGCCCGGCAGCTCTGTGCCGCTGGTGTACGTCGAGAGTGAACAGCAGTTCGCTGAGGTGCGCGAAACGGTCGAAACGGTGCGGCACGCTGCCATTACCGATCTGACCCGCAGCGATAGCAATGGCGCCGTACCACATCTGGCAGTGTTCAACAGTCTCTCGTGGGACCGCACCGAGTGCGTTGCCATTCCGCTCGACAACCAGCGCCAGCCGCTGGCTGAAGATCAGGCGCAGGTCATCGAGCAATTCGACGGAACACGCGCGCTGCTGGTCGAAGCGACCGTTCCTGCATTTGGGTATGCTGCGCTCACCGATGCGCATCGTACACTCCCGCCAGCACAGTTCATCGCTCGCCGCGATTACCTGGCATCGGACGAGTTCCGCATCGAGTTCGATGCAAACGGTGAGATTGGATCGCTCTACGACGCCCGCTACGAACGCGAGATCATCGCGGCAGGCGCGACCGGCAATCAACTGGTCCTCTACGAAGACCGCCCAATGTTCTGGGACGCCTGGGACATCGACCCGTTCTACCTGGAAAAGCCGTATCCAATTCACGATATCAGCGAATGGCGGGTGATCGAGGAGGGACCGCTGCGCGCAACCGTTGAGATCGTGCGGCGCTTCGGCAACAGCGCGATCCGGCAGCGGATCAGCCTCTGGCGCAACAACCGCCGGATCGACTTTGCAACCGAAGTAGACTGGCAGGAGCGCCAGAATCTGCTGCGCGTCCTCTTCCCGCTGCGGCTCAACGCCGCCCGTGCAACCTGCGAGATTCAGTTTGGTGCAGTCGAACGCCCGACGCACCGCAACACCAGCTGGGACTGGGCGCGCTTCGAGGTGTGCGCCCACCGCTGGATCGACTTGAGCGAAGGTGGGTATGGTGTGGCGCTGCTGAACAACGGGAAGTATGGACACAGCCTGCTCCATAACACCCTCGGCATCTCGCTGCTCAAATCGGCGGTCATTCCCGATCCGCAGGCAGACCGCGGGTTGCACCGCTTCACCTATAGCCTGCTGCCGCATGCCGGCGACTGGCGTGAGGCGCAGGTCACCCGCCGCGCGTATGAACTCAACGCTCCACTGCGCCCGGTGACCGTCACCGGCGCGATCCCGACCGAAGGACGGTCGTTCCTGCGCGTCACCAGCGATCATGTGGTCGTGGAGACGATCAAGACGGCGGACGACGGCGACGGGCTGATCGTGCGCATGTACGAAGCGCACAATCAGCGCGGACAGGTGCGCCTCGACTTCGGGCAACCGGTCGAGTCGGCAGTGGAGGTCGATCTGCTGGAGCGCGAAACCGGACCTGTGACCGTCGATGGGTGCAGCGTGCAGTGCAACGTGCGCCCTTTCGAGATCAAAACTATTCGCGTGCGGCTGGAATAATCGTAGGGATGCAGCTGCGCCCCCAACCAGGCGGCGCGGCTGCTGGATGACGGTCATCGACAAGAGCGGAGGGGTGATATGACCAGCCATCAACTGACCGCACTCCAGGTCATCGGCGTTCGGTATCGCGGCAGTACACCCGCCGAAGGAGACGAGCGCGCACTCGATGCCTATGTCGCCGCCGGCGTCTACTCCGCCGCCGGTGTGCCGGTGACCATTAGTGAACCACAGATGCCGGAGGCGCAGCGCAGCGACGATGAACCATCGAACCTGGGCTGGATCTGCCGCGCCATCGCCGATGATGTCGCCGCGGCGCGCAGAATTGGACGCGCACCGCTGATCACCGGCGGCGACTGCACGCACGCTGTCGGCATCGTTGCCGGGCTGCAACGCTCCTGTGGACCAAATGCGCGCATCGGTCTGGTCTGGTTCGATGCACACGGCGACTACAACACGCCACGTACAACGCTCTCCGGGATGCTCGGAGGAATGCCGGTGGCAGTGTGCGCCGGGCTGGCGCTGCCCCGGTGGCGCGAACTGGCGGGCATGAACGCACCACTGCCTACCGAGCGCATTCTGCTGGTCGATGTGCGCAACCTCGACCCGCCCGAAGCGCAGTTGATCCGCGCTACCGAAACCACCATCGCCGATGTCCGCGATTTCGCCGGTCCGCTGGCGTCGCTTGCGAGCGCGTGCGATGTGATCTACCTGCACGTCGACTCCGACATCCTCGACGCTGCACTCGTGCCCAATCATGCCACCCGCGAACCGAACGGACCGGGGCTGGCAGACGTGACCGGGGCGATCGAGACTGTCATCGCAACCGGCAAAGTTGGCGCGTTTGCCGTCGTGTCGGTGTACGGCGCCGGTCCTGGCAGCGCCATCAGCGTTGCATCGGGAACGGCGCTCATTCGCGCCGGCTTGGAAGCATGGGCGCGCCATGGCACAGTGTAGACCTCAGTCAGGGTATGGCGGTCATATCACGTCTCTATGCCGGTGAAGATGATTACGCGCGCATGCGCCAGTTACTGGCGGAGATCGAATCGCTCGAAGGTCCGCTCGTCTACTGCCACGTCGGCGACCTGGACTGGTGGCGTTTCACCGATGAAGACACCCACGACCTGAGCGCACGTATTCGGCTCTGGTTCGATCATCAGGGTGCACTGGTCGGGTTTACCTGGCCCAGCGAGCACCAGGTGGACATGCTGGTGCATCCGGCGTACCGCAGCATCGAACCGGCAATGCTCGATTGGGTCGAGCACCTGAGTCGCCTCGACGTGGATGATCCGAACCCGCACGTTTCGGTCTGGAGTTATGAGCACGATGCGTACCGCAACGATCTGCTGACGCAGCGCGGGTATGTACGCACAGACCACTTCCTGTCGCTCAGCATGCGCGACCTGCACGCACACGTGCCGGAACCGGATGTACCGGCTGGCTATACCATCCGCCACGTTCAGGGGGAAGCGGATGTGTATGCCCGCGTCGAGGCGCACCGCGACGCCTTTGCGCCATCGCGAATGAGCGTCGCCAAATACCGCGCTGCGATCCATGCCCCCACGTACCGTCCCGATCTTGACCTGATTGCGGTTACGGAGGATGGAACCGTTGCAGCATTCTGCACCCTGTGGCTCGACCCGATCAACCACACCGGCGAGATCGAGCCGCTGGGATGCCGGGCTGCCCACCGTCGCCGCGGGCTGGCGCGCGCACTCGTGCTGGAAGGTATGCGTCGCCTGCAAGGGTATGACGCGCATCTGGCGACAGTGTTCTACGGCAGTGAACCCGAAGATCAACCGGCGCGCCGGTTCTACACCAGCCTGGGGTTTGTCGAACGTGGACGTATGTTTGCATGGACGAGAGGTTCTCACACTCATACGCCAGTACGTTCACAACCCCAAGACCCCTGACAACGGGCAGAATCCAAAAATATCGACTATCAAACCAGGTACATCCTGGCAGGGAGTTGATAGTCTTGCATCATCCATTCTCGCCCATGCAGGCGGTTTTCACCCGGTCAGGACACGGTGGCGCTGTGCCCCGACGGTGCTCTCCTCGAAAGAGCGCAGGTGTGCTCCCCCAGGTTCAACAGGCGCGCCAGGGGCACGAACTGCTATGCCCCGACGACGTCAGGTGTATACCGGAATTTTTTCTAAAAAACCATAAGAAGCGAACAGCGCCTGCACCGTTCACATCGCTACAACCTGCGTGCGTCATTGCACCCACGATCGCAATCCGTTAATCTCCTGTTCATTCAGCAGCTTTACAGTTACG
>JBEPYG010000229.1:0-7654 GCA_041641515.1 Roseiflexus sp. | reverse complement strand
CGATCTGCCGACCAACGGGGCAGGGGGACAAGGACTGGCGTTTGTCGTGTCAGAATGGGTCAAACCTGCCTGTTGCCGTTACGATCTCTCCATCCTTCCTTAGCACAGCCATATCCGCCTGTTGCCGGCGGTTTGCGCATTGCGCAGAGAAACGGTATCATACCCACGCTGAAAAACTGTTAAGGGTGGAATCTGCTCTGCTACGTTTGGTGCCCCCGGCGGCAGACTATGCGCCGGATGACGTGACCCTTGATGTTTTGGATGTGAGAGTTGACGCCATGATTGCCGAGCACGAAATTACCGCTCAAGTTCCGTTCGCCGGTCCCGATATTCCCAGCGACGCTGTGATCAATTCGTGCGTTCACTGTGGATTGTGCCTGCCCGCCTGCCCGACGTACCGCGAAACCGGGCTCGAGCAGTTTTCGCCGCGTGGTCGCATCTATCTGATGAAAGCGGTCGCTGATGGGCGCATTGGGATGGAGAGCGATGTTTTCCAGGAGCAGATGAGTGCCTGTCTGAATTGCCGCGCCTGTGAAGCTGTCTGCCCAAGCGGTGTGCTGTACGGTCAGATCCTGGAAACGTCGCGCACGCAGATCGAGCAGGCCAAGGCGGATGGACGCCTCCCGCCGCACCCCTGGCTGGTTCGCCTCCTGCGCTTCGGCGCGTTTGGCGTCCTCTTTCGACGTCCAGGTCTGTTTCGCCTGTTCTCGCGCCTGATGTGGCTCTATCAGAAGAGCGGCGCACAGGCGTTGGCGCGACGCAGCGGCGTGCTCCGCGCCCTGAACCTCGATGAGACCGAGGCGCTCCTGCCGCCGATCTGTGACCGGTTTACTGTTCCCGAGGGACAGGTTCTCCCGGCGGAAGGCACAGAACGTTTCGTCGTCGCTCTGCTCACCGGCTGTATCATGTCCACAGCATTCGCCGATGTCCACGAGGCGACTCTTCGGGTGTTGCGCAAGAATGGTTGCACCGTCATCCTGCCGCCGGATCAGAAATGTTGCGGCGCGCTCCATGCCCACGGCGGCGACCTGAACGGCGCGCGTGACCTGGCGCGTCAGAATATCGTCGCATTCGAAGGATTGGGGGTCGATGCAATCATCGTCAATGCCGCCGGATGCGGTTCGACGCTCAAGGAATACGGGCATCTGCTCCACGACGATCCGCAGTGGGCGGAGCGCGCCGGTCGCTTTTCCGCAAAAGTGAAGGATGTGACGGAGTTCCTGGCAACGCTCGACCTGAATACGGCCGATATGCGCCCGCTGAATCGGACGGTGACGTACCAGGAGCCATGCCACCTGGTGCATGCACAGCGTATCAGCGCCCCGCCCCGCCAGCTGCTGCGTGCCATACCCGGAGTCACTCTGCGTGAAATGCAGGAGTCGTCGCTCTGCTGCGGCTCGGCCGGCATCTACAATGTGACGCAACCCGATATGGCGGCCCGCCTCGGTGAGCGCAAACTGAACCACGCGGAAGCGACTGGGGCGGAGATTCTCGTTACCGCAAACCCTGGCTGTCACCTGCAACTCGAGAGTGGATTGCGACGCCGCGGCTCGAAGATGCAGGTGCGCCATATCGTCGAGGTTCTGGATGAGGCGTATGGGGGGTGATGAACGAAAGGAGACGGTGGAACGTGCAACGTACAACGTTCAACGTATCGACGCCCCCTCGCCCCTGATACCTATGATCGACACAATCGCATTTGACGCCGACGACACGCTCTGGCACAACGAAAACCTCTATTCCATGACGCAGGAGCGGTTCAAACGTCTGCTTGCGCCCTTTCAGGATGTTGCTACGATCGATCAACGGTTGTATGCAACTGAAATACGCAACCTGGCGTTCTTTGGGTACGGGATCAAAGGGTTTACGTTGTCGATGATCGAAACCGCAATCGAAATAACGGAGGGACGGATTGGGGCGAGCGAGATTCGTCAGATCATCGACTATGCCCGCGATATGCTGCGCGCGCCGGTCGAATTGTTGCCGGGGGTGTGCGAAACGATCGCATCGCTCAGCGAATCCTACCGGCTGATGATGATCACCAAAGGCGATCTGTTCGATCAGGAAAGCAAGATTGCGCGCTCCGGCATTGCCGATTATTTCCAGCATGTCGAAATCGTCAGCGAAAAGACGCCCGATGCCTATGCCGCCGTGCTGGGTCGGTACGGCATCGAACCGGGCCGCTTCTTAATGGTTGGCAATTCGCTGAAATCTGATATCCTGCCGGTGGTCGAAATCGGCGGAAATGCAGTCTACATTCCGTACCACCTGACATGGGAGCACGAACGTGTGACCGACGAAAGCGCTGGAGTAGGCAGATACGTGACGTTATCGCACATTGGTGAACTGCCGACCTGGCTGGCGCGATTGCCCGCCATCTAATACCATCGGGATACCCTGTGCCTTACACGATTCTGATGCTGGCGTCGACCAGCTTTTTTTCGGATTACGGCAACCACGTGCGCATCTGGGAGGAGGCGAAAGCCGTTCAGCAACTTGGGCATCGGCTGGTGCTGGCAACGTACCACAACGGCGACAACATGCCGGGTCTCGACATCCGTCGTTCGTGGGACGTTCCTTGGATCCGGCGCGCGGTCGTTGGATCGTCGCGCCACAAACTGTACCTGGATGTCGGGCTGGCGTGGCGCAGCTTGCGCGTCGCGCTTGAGATCCGTCCAACCATTATTCACGCGCACACCCACGAAGCGGCCTTCATCGGGCTGACGCTGAAACGTCTGCTGGGCATTCCGCTCATCCTGGATTATCAGGGGAGCATGACCAGCGAGATGCTCGATCATGGCTTCATACGACGCACCAATCCGCTCTTTCCGTTATTGACGCGCCTGGAACGCCGGATCAACCGTGATGCCGATGCTGTCATCACCTCGACGGTCAATGCCGCGCATCTGCTGCGCCGCGATGGTTCGGTGCGTCCTGATCGACTCTATACAGTGGTTGACAGCGTCAACACGGAGCGGTTCCGTCCATTCGACGGGTCGCCAGCATGGGAAGCGCAGCGCTGTGAATTGCGCCGCCAGCTCGGCATTCCCGCCGATCGACGGATTGTCGTGTACATTGGGTTGCTGGCGCCATACCAGGGAACGCACCACCTGATCCAGGCGGCGCGGATCGTTACCACGCATCGACCGGACGTGCATTTCCTGATCATGGGGCATCCCGACCCTGCAAGTTATCGCGCTTATGCCGAGTCGCTTGGCGTGGGCGATCATGTAACGCTGCCAGGCCGCATTTTCTACCGCGACCTGCACGCCTATCTGGCGCTTGGCGAAGTGGCGGTCGCGCCAAAGATGAGTCGGACGGAGGGAAACGGCAAGATCGGCAACTACATGGCGATGGGGTTACCGGTTGTCGCCTTCGACACGCCGGTTGCGCGCGAGTTTCTTGGTGACTGTGGCATCTACGCCGCCTATGGCAGCGCCGAAGACCTGGCGGCGAAGATTGAGCTGGCGCTCGATCAGCCGGAATGGGCGCAGGAATTGGGCAGGCGCGTGCGTGAGCGCGCTGTGTGCAACCTCTCGTGGGAGCGCGCAGCACGCCAGATCGAGGAGATTTACCACACCGTCGTCGGCGCGACAGGGGCGAAATCGTGAGGACGATGATCGCCTGTGTTTACGGCGCTGTGATCTGCTGCACGGTTGTCCAGAGCGCTTCCGCTTCATCAGCGGTCAGATCGACGAGCGGAAAACGCGATGAGGCATGTGGCAGATCGGCGAGTCGCGCCAGCAACGCCTTGATCGCCGGTGGGTTGCCGTATGGCTTCAGCGCCTGGCTGAGCGCTGTCACGCGCTGCTGAGCATTCTCCCCATCGCTGCCGGTTAGGTGAGCGGTCATCACGGCACGCATCTCCCGTGGGAAGACATTGCTCAGCGCAAAGATTCCGCCTGCTGCGCCGTCGCGAAGCGCCTGTGCAAGCAGCGCTGCACTGCCGACATACACGCGCAATTCGGGGAATCGCCTCGTCAGCATCGCCAGATACGCAGGATCACCGCCGCTGTCCTTCAAGCCGTACACCATGTGCGGATGGCTCTGGTAGAGCCCTTCGATCACGGCGGGAGTGATGGGGATCTGGCTCATCGGCGGTATGTGGTACAGGATCAGGCGCGCGCCGGATGGCAGGGCATCGCACAGGGCGCGATAATACCCGAGCAGACCGGCGTCGCTCAGATTTTTGAAATAGAACGGCGGCAACACCAGCGCAGCATCGGCGCCGCGCTCGATCGCATAGCGCGTCAACATAATCGTATCGCTCAACGCGGCGCAGCCGGTTCCCGCAAACACACGCAACCGTCCGCGATGCTGCATCACTGTGTCGAAGATCGCCATGCGCTCGGCAACGCTCAACGACTGCCCTTCGCCGGTTGTGCCGCACGGCACGACGCCATCCACTCCCTGCGCTTCCAGCCAGCGCAGATGCCTGATGATGAATGTATGATCGACGACCCCCGAAGGCGACGTAAATGGTGTCACACTGGCAACGAAGAGTTCTGGGGTGATCATAGACCTCTCACACTGTTATGCTGCGACTTCGCCAGCGGCGCGATAGGTTGCCAGCACCGTGCCCGGCTCGACGGTCTGCCCAACCTGAACGCGCACCTCGCCGATAACCCCTTTGTGCGGCGCGGTGATTTCGTTTTCCATCTTCATCGCTTCGATCACGAACACCACCTGCCCCGCTTCCACTTCCTGACCAGGCGCGACCAGCACCGCCGAGACGGTTCCCTGCAACGAACTGGCAACCCCATCGGCGATGGGATGGAGCGCGCGATGCGCGGCGCGGTCGCTCGCCTGTCGGGCGCGCCGCTCCGTCCGTTCCGCACGCGTCTCGGCTTCCGCCACCCGCACGGTAAAGAGCCGTCCGTTGACCTCGACCTCAAAGATGCGCGCCTGCCCGCCGGATACTGCACTAGCTGACACCGGGCTCAAAGGACCCTGACTCAGCGTACCGAGTTGATCGGCGAGGTGGTGCTGAATGAAATTGATCGTCGCCTTGCCCTCGCAGAACACGGGGTGCGACATAGTGACGAGATGAAACGGGATCGTATGCGCCACACCGACAATCCGATAATCCATCAGGGCGCGCCGCGTGCGCGCAATCGCCTCGGCGCGGTCGTCACCCCAGCAGATCAGCTTGGCAATCAGCGAGTCATAATGCTGGGGAATAGTATACCCCTTGTGCACGCCGCTGTCGACACGCACACCAAAGCCGTAGGGTTCGCTGTACTCGACAAGCGTGCCCAGCGAGGGGCGGAAGTTGTTGGCAGGGTCTTCCGCATTGATCCGGCATTCGATCGCGTGCCCGCGGAGCACAACGTCGTTCTGGGTCAGCCAGAGCCGTTCGCCGCGTGCAATTCGCAACTGCGCCTTCACCAGATCGATGCCGGTCACCATCTCGGTGACCGTATGCTCGACCTGAATGCGGGTGTTCATTTCGAGGAAATAGAACTCGCCGTCCTGGTAGATAAACTCGAGCGTACCGGCGCTGACATACCCAACCTGCTTCGCAAGTCGCACTGCTGCTTCTCCCATGCGCCGGCGCATCTCAGGTGTCATGACCGGCGATGGGCTTTCCTCGATCAATTTCTGATGACGGCGTTGGATCGAACACTCGCGCTCGCCAAGGTGGAGCACGGTTCCATAGGCATCCGCCAGTACCTGTATCTCGATATGGCGCGGATCGGTCAGATATTTCTCGACATACACATCAGCATTGCCGAAACCAAGTTCCGCCTCACGGCGCGCGCTCTCGAACGCCTGCCGCAGTTCATTCTCCTCGAACACGACGCGGAAACCGCGTCCCCCGCCACCGGCGACAGCTTTGATGGCAATCGGATAGCCATAGTCGTGAGCGCATGCACGCAATTCTTCGAGTGTACCGATGGGATGGAGCGTCCCTGGCACCACCGGCACCCCTGCAGCTTTCGCCTCGCGGCGTGCGGCGACTTTTCCGCCCATGCGATCCATGACCTCGGCCGGAGGACCGATGAACACCAGACCGGCAAGCGTGACTGCGCGCGCAAATGACGAATTTTCCGCCAGGAAGCCATACCCCGGATGCACGGCGCCAGCTCCCGACTCGCGCGCGACTTCGATGATCCGCTCGATATTCAGATAACTTTGCGCGGCTGACGCCGGACCTACCAGATAGGCGGCGTCGGCATACGCGACATGCGGCGCGTGACGATCGGCTTCGCTGTAGATCGCAACCGTCCGCAGCCCCAGTTCTTTGCAGGCGCGCATCACGCGCAGAGCAATCTCACCGCGATTGGCAACCAGAACCGTGTCGAACATATGTCCCTCACTGCACACAATCAATCGAATGTTCCCAGAATGCCGGCGCTCCAGCGCGCGGCGCGACCGGTACGGTCAACCGTTCTCCAGGTGACGGTGCGCTCTCCACGCGCTGGCACGCCGCCTTGCGCTGCGACCAGCGCCGCTGTCTGCCAGACGCTCCGTGGTGGCGCCATGTCAGTCGTCTCTGCCTGTTCAGCTTCCAGATAGAGATGGATTGCCGCAATCGCGGCAGTAATAAGTTCGTCGTCGATACGGATCGAGCTGGCGGAAGCACACAAATTCATAGCGTTCTTTCCATCATTCACGACAGTGCGTGCACACCATGGTTGGGGCACGGCACTACCGTGCCCCGACGGGTTCTCCTCCGGAGCGCGCCAGGGTCACGGCTCGCTCTGCCCCAACGACGTCAGGCGCATACCGGATTAATTGCTGAAAGACCATCAGCGTCTTGTGTCGCCGACTCTTCCCGCGCCTGGGCAGTAAGCTTCAACCGGAAGGCGCGTCACGGCAGACATGATGTCGGTGACCTGCTGTTCGATCCATTATATAAGCAATGGTTACGGCGCTCCACGCTGGTCATGACCGTTATCCGCCGATGAAAAGAGTGAAAGATGGGAGGCATCCTGCCAGTTCTCCACGATGCATGTCCGTATGCCATCCAATGGTACCGGCGCATCAGGTACTGTTGGGCTATTGCGTGAGTTGATATAATCTTAACCGACAGGGTGTATCTTGAGTGGCGTCGTCTGCGGTTTTCATGCAGCAGCGCATTGCAGACTCGATTCACAACTACCCGCTGTCAACACCTCGAACATCGAACCTAGCATACCAATGTAAAGGGGGTGAAAACGCATGGAACAGCGGCTATCGGCGTTGTACGCTGCTATCGACGACATGGCATGTCAGGTGGCAGCGCGCGTGCAGGCCTGGCGGCTCCTGCACGGTGAAGGTCAAGGATTGGTGGAGTATTCGCTCTTGTTGGCGCTCATTGCTCTGGTAGTTATCGGTATTATTTCCGTGATGGGCAACACGGTGAGCAGTCTGTGGTATCAGCGAATTATTGATAGCTGGCCCTCGTCGTAGTTGGTTTAAGGTCAAAATAGCGCAATTGTTTCTTTTGTTCTCCGGCGCCCGTATTTCGCGGGCGCTTTTTTTGTGGGACGGTCATGCGCATGGCGCACAACGCCGCAATGAAAACAGTCCTGGGGATGCGGGCGAGCCGCCCGCGCACCTAGCAGGCATTTTCACCTCGGTGTTCAGACGTGTCGTGACAATGGCTTCTTGTGTCGGCGGGGCAACGTCTCATCGCATGTGCGAAAGCTACCCGCCGCTGATTCGTGGT
>JBEPYG010000228.1:0-7723 GCA_041641515.1 Roseiflexus sp. | reverse complement strand
CAGGAGCGGATGCAGACCGATAGCTTGCCCGACCAGGCGTGGCATAATGACGTTGAACTGCACCTGCTGCACCGCCAGCAACACCAGCAGCAGCCAGCCGACGCGATCTGGAGCAAACAGAATGGCAGCCAGCGCAGGAGGTATCAGGGCAAAGAAGCCGCCGACGAGCGGAATAAACACGAGCAGAGCGGCGATCACGCTGGCAAGCGCAATGTCGTTGAGACCGAACAGCGCCATAACAATGCCATTGGCGATTCCGTACAACAGCGAGTTGACGAACTGTGCACGCATAAAGCCGCCGAACACGCGATCAATGACAGCAAAAAGGTTATCCACCTCGTCGTGCCAGGATCGGGGCAAGAGGGTAATGAAACTCCTGCCGATGCGCGGACCGTCGAGGGTGATGTAGAAACTGAGGATCAGCACCAGAAAGATATTGAACAACACGGTGGCGATGCTTCCGGCGATCCCCAGCGATTGCTGCAGCATCGCACTGCCGAAGCCGGTCAGTTGCTGCGTGATAGCTTCTGGTTGTACGATCGCCGTCAAATCGCCGCGAAAACCAAATCGCTCTAGTCCTGCTTCGAGCCGGCCAATCCAGTAGACGATGGACTCGACCGTTGCCGGCGCCGACCCTGTCAGCGTTGCCAGTTGCTGCGTGATGACCGGCACGAACGACAGAATGACCACCAGGATGATAGCGAACAACGCCAGATAGATCAGCGCCACAGAGAGCATGCGCGAAAGATGGCGCGGCGGCATTGGCACGCTACGCGAGCGGATGGTGATTGGTGGCAGGTCGATTGCTATTAGACGCGCCACTAGCGGCTGCAGCACAACCGCGATCAGCCAGGCGAGCGCGAAGAGGAGGAGCGGCGTGGCAAAAAAACTGACCATCACCACTGCGCGCTCGAACAGAAACACGGCTGCACAGGCGATCAACAGCCAGAGCGCCACAGTTCCAAGTCGTCCGGACAGCATGGCGTCATTATACCATCAGCGGCAAGGGGTGGTTAAGTGTGGCGCGTCTAACCCCGAACCCCGAACCCTTGCAGATCAACCTCCGCCAGCGCCGTGTAGCGTGGTCCCTCAGGGCGCAGATCACTGCGGAACAGCACCACGCGCTGGAGATCCCATACATGATCGGAAGCGAGTTTCAGGGTGCGCAGTGCAGCACCGAGGCGCTGCTGCTGTTCCGCCGACGCCTCACGGCGCACTCGCCCCAGAGTCAGGTGCGGTCGAAACGGACGAGGGTCAGGGTGAAATCCGAGCGATGGCAGACGACGTGCCAGCGCATCATACCAGGAGCGCAGGTGCGTCTCGCCTTCCGCCAGCCCAACCCAGATAACCTGCGGGCGCTGCAGGTTGGGAAAAGCGCCAGGATCGCCAAGTTGCACGCGCACTGCCTGGCGCCCGGCGAAGGACAACATCATTGCGATCTTCACATGCACCACCTGATCGCCAGGAACATCCCCCAGAAACCAGAGCGTCAGGTGCATTGCTTCGGGCTCGACCCAGCGCACCGGCAGCTGATCGCGCTTCAGCCGCTGTTGTACCACTGCCAGTTCTTCGCGGAGTGTATCAGGCAGTTCAACAGCAATGAAGAGACGGTACGTCGCTGTATGCATGGTTGCCCACCATGGAAGGGTGGAGACATTGAGGCATCGCACGACAACAGCCGGACTGGTTTGGTTCTGCCTCCGTCTCCTGTTCGCCCCTCGCACCTACCGCGGCGTCATATTGTCGCGGCTGAGAAACATCTGACTGTCGAACGGCTCCTCACCGTCACCCGGACGGGCGCGCACGTATGAGCCATCGGGCATAAGGATGCGCGCCCGCGACGTATCACGCAGGTACACATCGAGTAGATGACGAATTTCCTCTTTCAGACCCGGGCTCTCGATCGGGAACAACGTCTCGACGCGGCGATCGAGGTTACGTTCCATCAGATCGGCGCTGCCGAGATAAATGTCCGGGTTGCCATTATTCCCAAAATAGTAGATGCGGCTATGCTCTAGGAAACGACCAACGATACTGCGCACGGTGATGCGCTCGCTCATATCGGGAACACCGGGACGCAGGCAACAGATGCCGCGCACGATCAACTCAACAATGACGCCTGCCCGGGAAGCGTGGTAGAGCAGGTTGATCATTTTTCTATCGACAAGGGAATTGCATTTGAAGATGAGATGACCCGGTCGTCCCGCCTGCGCGTGGGCAATCTCGCGTTCGATCAACTCTTCCAGGCATTCACGCATACTCACGGGCGCAACCAGGAGTTTGCGGTAGCGCCGCTGACGTGAAAAGCCTGTGAGGTGGTTGAACAACTCCGAAACATCGGCGGCAATATCGGCGCGCGCCGTCAACAGACCAAGATCGGTGTAGATGCGCGCTGTGGTTGCATTGTAGTTGCCGGTGCCAAGGTGCACATAGCGACGCAACCCATCCTGTTCACGACGAACGATCAGCGCCAGTTTGGCGTGCGTTTTCAATCCGACCAGACCATAGACGACGTGAACGCCGGCGCGCTCGAGCTGTTTCGCCCAGATGATATTGTTTTCTTCATCGAAGCGCGCCTTCAATTCGACCAGCACCGTCACCTGTTTATCCTGATCGCGCGCATGCATGAGCGCCTTCACGATCGGTGAATTCGATCCGACGCGATAAAGCGTTTGCTTGATCGCCAGCACATTCGGGTCTTCGGCAGCTGCCTGGATGAGCGTCACCAGAGGTTGGAACGAATGGAATGGATGGTGCAGCAAAATATCGTGCTGACGGATCGCGGCGAACAGTTCCTCACTGCTGCGCGCGTGCTGCAACGGCGCTGGCGGAATAGGATAGAACGGCGGGTCTTTCAGATCGGGACGGTCGATCTTCGTCAGCTGCATGAGATCCGACATCCCCAGCGGACCACGCATTTCGTACACATCGTCGGGGGTCAGTTTGAGGTTGGCGAGTAACAGATGACGCACCCGTTCGGGCATATTGTGTTGCACCTGTAAGCGCACCACAGCACCGAAACGTCGCTGACGCACCCCTTCCTCGATCACGCGCAGGAGATCATCGGCTTCCTCTTCTTCGATCTCCATATCGGCATTGCGCGTGATGCGGAACAGGTAACACTCGACAATCTCTTCACCGGGAAAGAGCGACGAGACATTGGCAGTAATAATCTGCTCGAGCCACGTGAAGCAGTGGCGTCGTTCTGGTGGAATGTCTTCCGGTGTATCGCAGTGACCGCCTTCGATCGGGACAAGCCGCGGCAGAACCGCAGGCACCTTGACTCTTGCAAAAAGTTCGCCTTCATCCGGGTCGTTGATAACAACCGCCAGGTTCAGACTCAGGTTCGAGATATGTGGGAACGGATGCGTCGGATCGATCGCCAGCGGCGTCAGAACTGGAAAGACCTCGCGCTCGAAGTACTCGGCGCATTTTGCGCGTTGCGCCGGGGTCAGTTCGTGATAATCGAGAATATGGACGCCCTGCTGACACAGTTTTGGGCGGATATCGTCGAGCCAGCACGCGCGGTGTTGTTCCAAAAGCGGAATAACGTTGCGACGAATGGCAGACAACTGTTCAGCCGGAGTCATCCCGTCCGGCGAACGACTGACGACACCGGCAGCGATCTGTTGCTTCAAGCCCGCCACGCGGATCATGAAGAACTCATCCAAGTTGGTACTGAAAATCGACAGAAACTTCACCCGCTCTAGGAGGGGATGGCGTTCATCAAGCGCTTCTTCCAGCACCCGTCGATTGAATTCGAGCCAGCTGAGTTCTCGGTTGAAATACGGCGAAGCAGTGGCCAGATTCGTCATATCGCTCTCGATTGTTTCAAATTCAACGCCTGTCATCGCAACATCCTCGTTGCCTCGATCAATCTTCCAGCGCCAGCGCTCTCACACGATACCAATCACGATCTTGCAACAAACACGTTTTCTGCGCCTCTGCGTTCGTTTCCTCTCCGACCGTTTCGCACCTTTTCCCTTCGTGGGCAATTGCGTTCAATACGCAACCTGCAACGTTTTCGCATGTCTGCGCACAACGTGCAACGTCCTATCGCTGAACGACACTCAGAGCAGTATAGTCAGTATACCATCGTGAATAGCAAAAGCGCAACCATTAGATCGCGGGCGCATTAGAACGTCACCAAAGATATGCGCATAGCGTAGCGACGTTGCAGTGTAACGTCGCTCCTCGCGGGTCACCACTACCGCAACGATGACCGATCCGCGCCTGCCTGCGCGCGGTGCGATGCACGCAGGCAGCGCCCCCTGTGCACACACTGCGACATGATGGGTGGTCGTAATCGGCGCTGTGCTGCACACCTGATGGAACCGTAGAGACGCTGCAATGCAGCGTCTCTACGGTTCACGATCAAGGGTTCGGGGGAAGCTCTCGAGATCAAGAATCGGCGGCGGGAGGACTGTCGCAGACGCCATCAGACGTTGCCCCGCCGACGCACAAACACCATTTGTACGGTACGTGTGAACCCTCCCCATACATCCGCCAGTTGCGCGAGATGACGATTCGTGGTATAGTAGCAGAGGAATAACCTGACTCTGTAGCTCAGCGGATTAGAGCGCTTCCCTGCGGAGGAAGAGGTCGGGCGTTCGAATCGCCCCAGAGTCGCCAGCACAACAAGGGCGGCTCGCCAGCTGGCAGCCGCCCTTCCTATAGGCTTCGAGATGGGGAGGTGACGGAGCGGTTGAACGTGCTCGTCTCGAAAACGAGTTGGGTCTGAAAGCCCACGTGGGTTCGAATCCCACCCTCCCCGCCATGCCCCCATCGGGGGCGTTTTTCTTTGGGCGGCAGAGGTCAGATGCGCCACATGCAACGTGTCACGGCAATCTCTGAACCGCCTTCAACCACCCCGCCGGCCACTACCCCTCAACCGCCGTCGTCGGGAGGCGCATCAGTCGAGCGCCAGCACGCGGCAACGCCAGCAATGCGATGCTCAACCCGCCGGTCAGCGCCACCGTCAGCCACATGATGAAATCGAACGTCACATGGCTCGCCAGCGGCGGATGATACCCCAACCCATAATCGACACCGAACGCCAGCGCAAACCAGCCGATCACCGCAAAGCGCTGCGGCATAGTCACATCCCCCATATGGGCGGCAAACAGAATCCCCTCGCACAACAGCCCGATGTGTGTGATAAACAAGACGACCTCGAACGGATCGATGATCCCTGATCCCGTCCACTGCCGCAACCAGAATACCAGCGTCCAGATGCCATAGTGAATACAGGCGAATGCCGTGAGTGCATAGAAGAGGGACCAGCGCCGCTCAGCGCGCATCCCGAAGAGCGCAATCGTGCCAAGAAACGCCGCCAACGGGCAGTCGGGAATGAAGGGCCACGCCCAGAGCGGTGATGCCGCCAGCATTGGACCGTACCAGACAGCTGCGCCCCATACCGCGCCGATCAGGTTTGCGATAACGCACCCCCAGAAAATGACCGGCGTGCGTAGGATGAACTCGAAGAGCCAGTGTAAAAAACGGAGCATGGTTCCAGGTTCCACATTCAACGTCCGGTACGCAACAGGCGCACCGGCACTCCGCCGACAAACGCACCCGGTGGCACATCGCGATTGACCAAGCTCATTGCTGACACCGTCGCGCCATCCCCAATGACCGCGCCTGGCAGAATCGTCGTGTTGGCGCCAATCGTGACATCGTGCCCGATCCACACCGGTCCCCGCCGCCATTCACTGCGGGTAAATTCGTGGCAGAGCACTGTCGAATTGTAGCCGATGATGCAATTGTCGCCAAGCGTAATGTCCTGGGGAAAGAAAATATCGAACATAACCATCAGCCCGACCGATGCGCACCTGCCGACTCGCACCCCGATCAGGCGATACAGGACATTTTTGAGCGCGAGCGACGGTGTATAACGGGCAAGCTGAATAATGACCGCATTCCGTGCAACTCGCAGATGTCCTCCGGTGACCTGTGGAAAGTACCAGAGTGCGTTGTGCGGACCAGGCGAGGGATAGATCTGCAACCGTGATTTCCGTGTGGCAGACGTTCCCAACCCATCGGGACCGGGTGCAGCAAGCGGTGGCGCGTTCACTCCGGCAACCGGCGCTAGACGTTGCACCCACGACGATGGCGGGTAAGCGACAACCTCGGGCGAGTCGTCCATGCGTCGCTATACAACCTCGATCGTTACGCTCAGAATCTGGTCGCCCTGACGAATGGCATTGACTACATCCATCCCGCTGACAACTCTGCCAAAAACGGTATGCTTCCCGTCGAGGTGCGGCTGTGGCGAATGGGTAATGAAAAACTGGCTGCCGTTCGTATTCGGTCCTGCATTCGCCATCGACAGCACGCCGGTCTCGTGCTTGAGCGGATTCTTCTTCGGGTCTACCTCATCCTCGAACTTATAGCCGGGACCGCCGCGCCCCGTGCCGGTCGGGTCGCCGCCTTGAACGACGAAGTTGCTGATCACACGGTGGAAGACGACACCGTTGTAAAACCCTTCGTTCGCCAGGAAAACAAAATTGTTAACCGTCTTCGGCGCATAGGCAGCGGCAAGGTCGATGACGATCTCACCTTTGGACGTCATCATGCGCGCACGGTACTGGCGCTGCGGATCGATCTGCATTGGCGGAGGGGATGACCATTGTTTGGGTGGCATACCATATTTCCTGTTCAATCGAACGAGCAGCAGAATACACGCCGCTCTGATATGTGCGAATACACGGTGACGAAAAAAATTATAACACAGGTGGTCATGATAATGCACAATCGACGAAAGGGTAAGGGTTCACAAAGGGGTTCGGAAGAAGCTCCACGATCGAGGATCGGCGGCGAGATGTCTTTTGCGCGCGCCGCGAGATGTTGCCCCGCCGATGCAAAAACACCATACCTCGATTGCTCGTTGACGTCCATATTCCCTCCAGCTCGCGCAGGCGGACTTTGTTGGGGCACAGCAGCGCCGTGCCCCGACGAGGGTCTCCCCCGGCGCGCGCGGGCGTCGCGGCTAACGCTTTACACTCGCACTGAACAATCGGGGTCTCCCCCGGCGCGCGCGGGCGTCGCGCGTCAACTTCGCGTTCGTCAGGCTGCACAGGAGGTCTCCCCCGGCGCGCGCGGGTGCGCCAGGAGCACGGCCCGCCATGCCCCGGCACCATCAGGCGTATACAAAACCATACCATGTACCGAAACGCGATGCCTCATACGTGCGTATTTCGATGCACCATCCATTCGGGGCGAATCTCGGCTATAATGCAAAGAGCGCCTGCACTAAGCGCTCTCGAATTCGTCACGTAATGCATTATCTTGAAGATGGGTCACGCATCAATCGGAGAAACATTGTCGCATACGCTTCGTAACGGCATGCTGGTGTTGTTGCGCGAGGCGCACAGCGCTCCCCTTGCCACGAGCTGGCTCTGGTATCGCGTCGGCGCTCGCAATGAGTCGCCGGGCATCACGGGGGCGTCGCACTGGGTGGAGCACATGCTTTTCAAAGGCACGCCACACATTCCAGGGCGCGACCTCGACCGCCTGATCGCACGCAACGGCGGGACGTTCAACGGCTTTACGGCGCACGATTTCACCGCCTACTTTGAGACATTGCCCGCCGATCGGATCGATCTCGCCCTGCAGATCGAGTCTGACCGGATGATCAATGCGCTGTTCGCGGAAGAGGAAGTCGAACACGAGCGCACAGTCATTCTGGCAGAACGCGAGGGACACGAAAACGATCCTGAGTGGT
>JBEPYG010000227.1:0-7731 GCA_041641515.1 Roseiflexus sp. | reverse complement strand
GTTCATGCACATACGCTCGCGAGCAGGCAAGAACCGATGACTGCACCCCGCTCACCTCTACGCAGCTGCGCGCAGCGCCGCCACAAGTGCATCAATGTCGGCGCGCGAATTCATCTCGGTGGCGCACAGAAGCATGGCGTCGCCAAGGTGCGGGTAATCGCCTGCGAGATCGTAGCCGCCAACGATGCCCTGCTCGCGCAGCGCCTCATTGATCTTGCCAGCCGGTCGCGGCGTCTTGACAACGAACTCTTTGAAGAACGGTCCCCGGTCGAGCACCTGATACCCCGGCAACTGCGCAATCTGCGCCGCAGCATAGTGTGCGCGGTGGTAGCACAACTCCGCCACCTGCCGCAGGCCTCGTCGTCCAAGCAGGCTCAGATAGACGGCCGCTGCCAGCGCCATCAATCCCTGGTTGGTGCAGATATTGCTCGTCGCACGCTCACGGCGAATGTCCTGCTCACGGGCGCGAAGGGTCAGGACATATGCAAGCCGACCGTCAACATCGCGTGTTACGCCGACCAGGCGACCGGCGATTTTGTGGACATACTGCTGGCGGCAGGTAAAAATGCCCAGGTAGGGTCCGCCGAACGACAGTCCGACTCCCAGTGGCTGACCTTCGGCAGTGGCAATATCGGCGCCTGCTTCGCCTGGTGTCTGGAACAGACCAAGAGCGATCGGGTCGAAATGCGCGACCATCAGCGCGCCTGCCGCGTGCGCTGCAGCTGTCAACGGGCGCAGATCGTGCAGCACCCCGAAGAAATCGGGACTTTGCACCACCAGCGCTGCCGTTGTCTGATCAACCAGCGCCGCAACGTCCGCCAGCGATGACTCCGGGTTCTCGTCGCCGACTACCTCGACATCGACGCCCTGCAGCAACGTGCGCATCACAGCACGATACTGCGGGTTCACCCCCGGCGCCACCACAATCTTCCGTCTTCCGCGCACGACGTTGATCGCCATGATCGCCGCTTCCGCCAGCGCCGTGCCGCCGTCGTAGTGTGATGCGTTCGCAACATCCATGCCGGTCAGTGCACAGATCAGGCTCTGGTATTCGAAGATCGCCTGGAGCGTACCCTGGCTCACTTCCGGCTGATAGGGCGTGTATGCCGTATAGAACTCGCCGCGTCGCAAAATCTGATCGACGGCAGCCGGCACAAAATGGTTATACGCGCCAGCGCCGAGAAAGATTGCATGGCTGCCAGCGTGCGCATTCTGGCGTTCCAGTCGGCTCAGTTCCCGGCGCAATTCCGGTTCGGAGAGCGGCGCCGGCAGCGTCAGCGCTGGAAATCGATAGTCTGCCGGAACAGACTCGAACAGATCCTCGATACGCTCAACGCCGATGGTCTTCAGCATCTCGACGCGATCTGCGTCGGTAATTGGAATATAATGCGTCATTCACAACTCCCTCAGTGGAACTGGTATGATGCGGCTGCAGCGCATTCTGCTATGATGCACATCGACCTGTTGCATCACGCTGTCGGCTATTTTCGCGTTGGTTCTCAGTCCTCAGTGCTTGATCGAATCCACGAAGGCGGCATATGCCTCTGCGCTCATCAATGCACCGACGCCGGGAGCGACCCTGATCTTTACAATCCACCCCTCGCCATACGGGTCCTTGTTGATCAGCTCAGGGGTATTGATCAGCGCCTCATTCACGGCGATAATCTCGCCAGCGACCGGCAGATACAAGT
Source organism: Roseiflexus sp. (assembly GCA_041641515.1). GTDB lineage: Bacteria > Chloroflexota > Chloroflexia > Chloroflexales > Roseiflexaceae > Roseiflexus. The sequence continues at coordinate 6,040 of JBEPYG010000227.1, read as the reverse complement.
CTGATGCCGCCTTGACTGACTCGACCGCGCCGAACACGCCGTCCGCCTCGAAGCGCGTACCGACCTGCGGCAGATCAACGTACACCACATCACCAAGCGCGTCCTGCGCATAATCGGTAATGCCGACTGTTGCTTCATCGCCTTCGATCCGGATCCATTCGTGTGTTTTACTGTACTGCAATTCGGCAGGCGTTGCGAAAGCCATAGGTTTCCTCCTGCAGGTATAACAGTGAACGTCGAAAGACACGCATCACTTTTTGTAGCGTGGGCGGTAGAACGGCATTTTCACAGCGCGTGCACGCACCGGCCGGTCGCGCACGACGATCTCGAACTCGCTGCCCTCCGTCGACAGCGCGACCGGCACATATCCCATGCCAAGATTCTTCCCCAGCGTCGGCGATGGCATGCCGCTCGTCACCCGTCCAATGGGTGCGCCGTCGAGATCACGGATTTCATAGTCGCCGCGGGCAATACCGCGTCCCACCATTTCAAAGCCGGTGAGCCGCCGCTGCACTCCTTCCTGCTTGATGCGCTGCAATGCCTCTCGCCCGATGAAGTCGCCCTTGTCGAGTTTAACCACCCATCCAAGCCGCGCCTCATACGGATTGGTCTCCTCAGTAATCTCGTGACCGTAGAGCGCCAGACACGCCTCGAAACGCAGACTGTCGCGCGCGCCCAATCCACACGGCTTCAGCCCCGCGTCTCGTCCGGCGTCGAGCAGTTCATCCCACAATCGCGCAGCATCTTCCGCGGCGACGAAGAGTTCGAACCCATCTTCGCCGGTGTACCCGGTGCGCGCCACAATTGCCGGAATGCCGGTTACAACCCCTCGTGCGACGCCATGGAACGGCAACGCCGCAAGGTCAGCGTCGGCAACCCGCGTCAGCAACGCCTCAGCCGCCGGACCCTGGAGCGCCAGCATGCCGGTGCGCTCCGACACATCGGTGACGACGACATCGAATCCTTTTGCACATTCGTGCATCCAGGCGACGTCTTTGGTGGTGTTGGCGGCATTGATGACGATCAGGAAGGAGTCACCAAGGTTGTAGATGAACGTATCGTCGATAATCCCGCCATTGGGAAGGCACATCAGCGCATAGTTCGATTGTCCTGGTGGAATAGCGGCGACATCATACGTGACCAGGCGCTGAAGGAATGGCAGCGCGTCCGGTCCCCGCACCTCGACTTCGCCCATATGGCTGATATCGAACAGTCCGGCAGCTTCACGAACCGCGCGATGTTCATCGATAATTCCACTGTACTGGACCGGCATCTCCCAGCCGCCAAACTCTACCATCCGCGCGCCGAGCGCCAGGTGTCGCTCGTACAACGGCGTGCGGCGCAGCTCACCCCGATCGCTCATCTGGCAACCTCCTCGTCAAATAAAAAAGGACAGGGTCAGACGTTGCGCCTGACCTCTGTCCGCTGACCTGTGAGATGCCCCGCATGACGGGTTTCTCCGTCGGCGCCCGAATGGACGGGCTCTCCAGAGGGTCGTCGGGGCGCAGTCCTTTAGCCTGAGAGATTCGCGCAGGGTCCGGCTTCCCTGGCTTGCTCCTTCGGCGACCGCTTACGCGGCGCTCTCCCACGCCCGTCGTCCGACAATATGGAATGCTACATTTCAGTATACCACAGCTCTGTGCAGGCGCTAGAGAAAGTAAACCACTACAACGACCAGCATCAATGCGACCGCAACCAGCGGTGCGGCAACTGACGCAAACGAAGCTCGTCTCGGTTGGGGATAGCGCAGAGGCACGCCCAGGTACGCCGCATACATCCGAACGGCGGATTGCCGTCGTGCTTTGGGCACATACTCCCACTGTTCCTGTTCGATTGCCTGCAGATAATCCCAGCGTACATGGCAGACCTGTTCCGCCTGATACAACGATACCCCGCGTCGTAAACGCTCCTCGCGCAGCGTCGCGCCAAGGCGAAGGCGAGGCGGCGTCACCGGCGGCCTGGCTGGTGCAACCTCAGGTGTCGGCGAAGCAGTCGGCGACGACGGAGACGGACGGTCATCGACAGACGTGGGACCGGCACGCGCAGCAGGGCGTGGTCGCGTCCGCTGCACCGACCGTCGCAGCGTCGCCTCGATACGCGCATGCAGCTGCGCAATCCGGTATGGTTTGGTCACATAGTCATCGGCTCCTGCATTCAATCCATTGATCACATCAGCATCAGCATCTTTGGCTGTGAGAAGAATGATTGGCGCCTCGGAACAGGTGCGAATCTGGCGACATACATCCCATCCGCTCATATGCGGCATCATAACGTCCAGCAGTATCAGGTCAGGTTGAACGGTCGCCAGCTGCTGAAGCGCCTGAAATCCGTCACGCAGGCAGACCGTGCGATACCCAAGGCTGCGTAGCTGGTGGCTGATCAGTGTGCTGATCGCAGGGTCGTCATCGACGACCATGATGGTGGTATGCGTGGTGTTCATCAGGTGCTCTATTGTTCAACGGTTGCATCGCCAGAGACCGGAGTTCGATCCGCGCGCGTTCACGCACAACCGGATCGCGATCGTGTTCGGTGAGGTTGGTGAGTGTCAGCAATGCGTCGATCTCGCCGCTGACGCCAAGACCGGCAATACATGTACAACGCACGATAAGCGGCGCTGTCGCATCGAGCGCCACCTCAGCCAGGGTTGCACCATGCTCGCGGGCATGCAATCGCGCAGCAGCGGCGGTGCGAACCGTCGGGTCCTCTCTGGCATCGCGGAGCAGGTTTGCGAGCAGCGCTCCAGCTGATGGATTGCATGGCAGGTGTTCGAGTGCACACAACCGCAGCGACGTCGGGCACAGCCGGTCACGCGCCAGTCGTTCCACTTCGTCGCCTATCTGCCCGGCATCTGCCAGCAGACGAAACGCCCGCATCTGAAACACGACCGAATGATTGCGTAAATACGGGCGCAACAGGCGTACAGCATCCGGTTCGCCAAGCCGCAACAGCGCTTCGATGGCGACCAGTTTCACTGCAGCGTCTGCCTGAGGGCTCAGTGCCACCCGCACCAGCATTGGGCTGATGGCGCTATCGCCGCTCGTTGCCAGGGCATCGATCGCTATCTGCGCAATCACCGACCGTTGATCGAAGCTGTAACGCATCAGGATCGGTAATGCAGCTGCATCTCGCGTGCGACCAAGCGCCCGCAGCACACCGATGAGCAGCGGTGCTGGCGGCGAGTCGGTTCGCACAAGATCGCGCAGTGTGTCACGTGTTGCAGGGCTGAGCGCAGCTGGCAGACTCGCTGCTGCGCGACCGCGCAACACAGGATCGAGATGTTCATCATTGACCAAACGCATCAGCAGATCTTCGAGCGATCCATCCGTCGCTCCTTCAAGCGCTGCCAGTGCGCGTTCACGGGATATGGACGAGACTCCAGGGTCATTCGCCAGCTGCATGAAGAATGGTGCAGATGCCTTTGCATCGTGGCGTGCCAGTGCATCGATGAGTAACTCGCACCCAAACGCATCGAGGTCTGATCGTCCCCACGCTTCGCGGATCAACGCCGGTCCGTCCACGCGCCGCGCCAGCCGATCGGCGACGTGCCAGCGCAGCGTCGGGTCGAGATCGGGATCAACAACGACCTGGAGCATATCCCGGAGGCTGCCAAGCACATCGAGCGCTTCAGCCAGCGCAGCAGCTACTGTGGGAGATGGGGCATGACGCAGAGCGACCAGGATGGTCTCGCGCGCCCTGGAGCTGTCGCTCATGGAAAGAGCTTCGATTGCAGCGCAACGCACCAGATCTGCCTCGTGCGCCATAAACTGCGTCAGCGTCGTCGGTTGCTCCGCCACAGTCGGCGTGGTCGCCAGCACGACCGACAAACGTGTCAGCATCGGCGCTGGAAGTAGGGCGCGTTCGAGACACGTCTCAACCGGTACATCGAGCATATCAGGCGGAACAGTGCTCTGAAGCCGCGCTATTGCGCCCATGCCCGCCAGCGGCGCCAGTGCGGCGATTGCCGCATCACCGCCGGCAATGCCCAGGACCCTGATAATTGCCAGCGTCAATGCCACATCGGGGCGAGCGGCGTCGAGCAGCCGGACGAGCACCGGGCGGATGCTGGGGAGCACGGCGCGGCATGCCGGGGTTGCCAGCGCATCGCAGACAGCAATCATGACCGATGCTGGCGTCGAGGGATCGAGCAGCATACGGAAGAGATGGGGAGCGGCGGTGGGAAACGCTGCTGCGCGCGCGGCGGCGGCGCGCACCTCGATATGCGCCTGCGGGTCGTGCATGAGCGCCAGAAGACGCGGTAGATTGGTCTGGCGTCGTCCCAGCGCCGCCGCCGCGCGCAGTCGCCCGGCCAGCGGCAGAGAGGCGTCGAGCGCACATCGCTGCAGGACGGGCGCCACGTCCCATTGCGTTTCGACGCTCAGACGCAGCGCCGCCATCAGGCGCACATCAGCTGGCATGTCGCTGCGGAGCGCCAGGCGAACCAGCGTGACCACCGCCTCCCGCGCTGAAGACGACCCAATCCGCGCCAGCGTTCCACGCCGCACCGCCTCGTTCTCATCGGCGCATGCCGCCGTGATCGCTGCCCAGGGAGGCGTCTCCTGCTGCATGAGCAGGTCAACAGCGGCCAGCCGAATCTCTGGTGCAAGGCGTCCATTCTCTAGCAGCGTGCATCCCAGCCGTTCACACCGCGCGGCGCCAGCGGCGGAAGCGGAACATGACGCCAGCATCGATGCATCCTGTGGTTGTATCCCGGCTGCGCCTCTCAGAGCATTGACATAAAGCCAGCGCAGATACGCCGCAGGACTCATCGGAGGGTCAATAAGCGTCGCTGGATCAGGGAGACATTGCACCAGCCAGTCTGCAGCAGCCCATGCCAGGATGGCAGGCGCCGCCTCATCGAATGCCAGTCGCATGAGTCGTGGCAGGGCCAGTTCTGGGGTCAGCGCCGCGAAAAGACGGCGCAACACGCGGATCGGCGAGCGTTTGCGCTGCACTACCTGGTCGAGCGCTACATCGAGCATTGGCAGACAATCGAGGAGAGCCTGCATAACCGGACCGGCGGCGAGATCGCCGGCGCGACCTTCTGCCAGTGCAGTGGTCGCGCGAATGACCCAGAGCGCGCCAGCATCATCGATCACCTTCAGGCATGCGACGAGGGTGAGCAGATACTCCGGCGCAATGGCGGCGCGTCGCCACAAAAACTGCAGCAATGTGCGCGGGTCATCGACCCGCACCGCCAGACGGACCGCCACAGTGGTACGATCTGGCGTCGATAGCTCATCGAGTATCGCCAGACGATCGGTCAGCACAATCTCGCGCACAATGTCGGAAAACGCATCGTCGCGTGACGGTGCAGGGATTGCTGGCGGAGTACGACGCCGTTTCAACCAGCGTAGTGGATCGATCGTTATCATACGAGGGTTCTTGAGATAACCACTTCACCACTCTGGTTATATGCGGTTTCGCCATTTACGATAAGCGTGCGAACATTACATTCGGTTCACGAGAAAACGTGTGCGATTCCTTAACAGGAATGTCATCGATCTGGAAATCGTTTGATCAGCGTGCCATGCTATACTTGAGCTGGCATCGAGTGACCGCGCGCGTCCGCACTCACTACATCGGCGTGTGCCGGAAAAGGTGTTCACTATGCTTGCAGCTAATCATATCCTGCAGGGACGGTATCAGATCATCGAACCAATCGGACGTGGTGGAATGGGGGCCGTGTATAAGGCGATGGACTTGCGTCTACACGCTGTGGTGGCCCTGAAACAGACTCTGGTATCCGGCGATGCGCCGCGGCGAGCGTTTGAGCGAGAGGCGCAGTTGCTCGCCGGGTTGCGCCACGCGGCGTTGCCCAAAGTCAGCGATCACTTTGTCGAAGATGATGGGCAGTTCCTTGTGATGGAGTTCATCCCCGGTGACGACCTGGGGTCGCTCCTGACCAAACGCGAAGGTCCGTTTCCGGTCGCCGAGGTGCTGCGTTGGGCGGATACCCTGCTCGATGTGCTGGAATACCTTCACGGTCATACGCCGCCGATCATCCACCGCGATATCAAGCCGCAAAATCTGAAACTGACCG
>JBEPYG010000226.1:0-7743 GCA_041641515.1 Roseiflexus sp. | reverse complement strand
GACCGTTTCCGATGGGACACGCAGCGTCACTACAGGTGCGGATGGATCCTATGTTCTGACCGATGTACCACCCGGCGCATACACCGTCACCCCGTCGTACCAGGGATATATCTTTACCCCTGCCGCGCGTTCAATCACTGTCGATCGCCACATCAGCGGGCTGGACTTTACCGCATCCCCGCCGTACCGTATCAGCGGGCAGGTCACCGATAACGCCGGCAACGGCATTGCTGGCGTTACCGTCTCCGATGGCGCACGCAGCGCGATCACCAACGAGCAAGGCATCTTCACCCTTAACGACGTTCCGGCGGGGACGTACACCCTCACGCCATTGCACCACGAGTACGCTTTTACACCCGCCAGTCGCGTGGTTACGGTCAACGGTGATGTGAGCGGGCAGACCTTTACCGTCGCCCCCGCGACTCACGCAGCACCTCTGGTCTACCGGGTTCTCCTGCCGCTCACACTCCGGTAGCTTGTGGAATGGGGGAACGTCGAACGTGCGAAGGTGAAATGGGGAAAACGACCGGATCGAACCCGACCAGCCGCGGCGCGGCGGGAACCAAACGGCGCCCGCTGACCGACGGCAGCGGCATCCCGCTCAGCGTGGCAGGTGATGGCGCCAACCGCAATGCCATGACGTTGGTCGCAGCAACCGTGTGCCAGCTGGCGATACGCGCCAGGCGAGCCGGCGTCGCAGCGCCGGTGTCTGGATAGCGGAAGTGCAGGAGCGCACCGCCATTCCTGGCGACCATGCTCGCCGTTGGGGTGTGGCACGCACCCATTTCTGGAAGAATCGCTATCGCCGGCTGCTCATCCACCGGGTAAAGAAGGTCGACCCTATCTGGCAAGTGTCATGTCGCCTGTGCCTGGATGTCCTGGCACGCCGTCGAGGTTTTCGAATAGGCTCGTAAACGGGCGAGCAAAACATACCCTCTACCGCACCGACTGATCAGGCGTCGGCGCCAGGGGCAGCATCTGCAGCACCATGCCGAGGCGCGTTTTGGCGATGACTTCGAGGTGCGGCTTATTGGCGGCGGCAGCCAGATCCGCTGCCTGCTGAAAAGCGGCGATTGCTCCGGCGCGATCGCCGCGCGCTTCATGGACGCCGCCGAGTAACAGGAAACCTTCCGCCTGCGCGTCGGGACGCGCAATGAGCGCAGCAGCATCAGCTTCAGCGGCATCGAACAGCCCGACCTGGATCAGCAGATTGCCGCGTTCGAACAGAAACCCAATCTCACTGGAAGCTTGCCGTTGCGCCTGTTCAAACAGATCCGCCGCCGCTGTCGGGTCGCCGGCGCGCAGTTCGAGCACACCGCGCCAGAGCGCCGCCTCAGGATCGTCGGGGAAACGTGCATACTCAGCGCGCGCCAGATCGAGCGCTGCAGCTGCGCCCTCATTTGCAAGCATGCGGCTGATCGCCCCAGTATTTGGCGCCGGTTCCGCAGGAACAATCACCGGCAACAACACCAGTGTCGCAATCAGCAGCACAACGCCGAGCCCCACGAATGCCAGCCGGCGCATGCGGCGGGCGCGCAGATCCGACGCAATTGCCAGCGCCCGCGCCCAGGAGCGACAGTCTTCGACTTCACCGGCGCGATCAGCGCGTCGGATGACGTCCACGATCGCGACGGCATTCACCCGCAGGCGTGCCCGCACAAAATCGGCGCGGTTCATCTCCGGACGAATATCAACGCCTGCTCCCGCTTCGTTGATGCACTGCTCAACCGCATCGCATGCGCGCAAAAACGCTACAGCATCATCCGCAGATACCTTGGCGCTGACTGCCACGCCCTCGGCTGCATCGAGTGCAGCTCGCAATCGTCCTAACGGTGTCTGCGCTGTCGTTTCGATCGATGGTCGACGTTCGAGTTTCATACCTGATATAATGCCTGACGCTTATATCATAGCGCAAGATCCCACTGAATAGTGCAACAGTGTTGGAGCAGTTGACAGGAGATACCCCATGCGCCTGATCATTATTCGCCACGGCGAGAGCGTGTGGAACCGCGAAGGTCGTTACCAGGGACAGATGGACGCGCCACTTTCCGATCTCGGACTGCGTCAGGCGGAAGCGCTCGCAGAACGCCTGCGCTACGAACCGCTCGACGCCATCTTCACCAGCCCGTTGCAACGTGCAGCGCGGACCGCCGAAGCCGTTGCGCGCTACCATCCGCACGCACCGTTGCAAACCACGCCGGCGCTGCTCGAAATTCATCACGGCGAGTGGCAGGGTCTGTTGGTGGAAGAAGTCATCGAGCGCTACAGCGACGGATTGCGCGAATGGCGCCAGCATCCGACGCGCGCACAGATGCCGGGAGGCGAAAGTTTCAGCAATGTGCTGAAGCGCGTGCTCGACTTCAAAGAATGGTTGCTCCGTGAGTATAATGAGCGCACCGTGCTGGTCTCGACCCACGATGTCGTGGTCAAAATCCTGGTCGCCGACGCGCTTGGGATGAATATGGACCGGATCAACCGCATCTGGGTGACGAATGCCAGCATCAGCGTCATCGAGTATGGCGACGATCTGCCCTACCTCGTCAGCCTCAGCGAGGCGTGTCATCTCGGTCGGCTCGAAGTCGCGCGTGAAAACCAGAAGGCGTTGTAGACGTTGAACGATGAACATGGGCGCACGAGAATGGCGCACGTGGTATAATACTATGCAAAAGGTGTGCAAAGACAGACAAAAATTGTGCAAAACAGGTAGTTGACATATTTGTATCGCAGGCGCTATAATTGTTCAGTATTTCACAATCATCAGCGCTGCATAGAAAGGTGCGCGTAATGGCACATTCCCCTTTGCACCTCGGCGTGCCCGAGCAGCGGTTGAACGAGCCGGCTGCAACGACGCGCACGATGCCGACCGGGTTGGGAGACATCCTTCGCCGCGCCGATCTGCTCAACGACATGGCGGACGTTGAGCGCCAGATCCTGGCGCGCACCGCTTCGCGCTCACCGCTGCTAGCTGCTGCTGGCGCCTACACGGTCGCCGCCGGCGGAAAGCGTCTGCGCGCCGCGCTGGTGCTGCTCTGCGCGCGGTTGGGAGTGTATGATCCGGGCCGGGCGATGCATCCGGCGATTGCCATCGAACTGTTACACGCCGCCTCGTTGATCCACGACGACCTGGTCGACCATGCCGGGCATCGACGCGGGCGCGTCACCGTCCATACGCGGTGGGACGCCGACGTAGCGCTGCTGCTAGGCGATTATCTCTTTGCTCTGGCGGCGAACGAACTGGCTGCCGAGCCCGATCCGCGCATCATTGCATTCTATACGTCGGCAGCGCAGACGATGGTCGAAGGCGAACTGAACCCGGTGACGCAGATCGAGCCGCTGTCGGTTGCAGTGGAACAGTACTACCGCAAGATCGGCTGCAAGACAGCTGTGCTGTTCGAGGCGGCGTGCAAAGCGGGGATCGCCGTTGCCGGCGGAGACGATGCGCAGATCGAAGCGTTGGGTCGCTTCGGCTACGACCTGGGGCTGGCATTCCAGATCGTTGATGATGTGCTCGATTACACCGGCGACGAGACGGCGCTCGGCAAGCCCGCCGGCAACGACCTGCGCGAAGGGACGCTGACGCTGCCGCTCATGTACGCCGTGGCGCAGAGTCGCAACCCATTGCTGCGCGCCCTTGCAAATGGGCAACGTCCGGAACCGGCGCGTGTGCCGCAGATCGTTGCGGCGGTCATTGCCAGCGGCGGCGCCGACCGCGCCATGGACGAAGCGCGCCGGTTGATTGAACAGGCGAACCAGCAACTGGCGACGTTTGCAGCAACGCCATCACGCCGCGCTCTGCTTGAGATCGGAGCGTTCGTGCTCGACCGACGGGCATGAGCACTAGCGACCGTTATCCTTCCTGGGCAAGGGCGCGCAACAGACCGCGCCGTGTGACCATGCCCGCCAGTCGTCCTTCGCTATCGACCACCACCAGGCGCTGCTCTGCTCCTTCGAGCAATGCGCGAATAGCGTCGTACTCGCTGGCATGCGATGAGATCAACGCCGGCGCCGCCGACAGGTCCTGAGCGGTCATTCCGCTTGCTGACGCAGCGGCAAGCGCAGCCAGCGACGACCGGTCACCCAGCAGCGCTGCAATCCAGGCAGAACGCAACGGTTCACGTACACGCCGCGTCGCTTCGGGGATGGAGATGGCGCCGGTCGGGTAGAAGCCGTTCACCAGCACGACTGTCTGCGCCGGAGACTGAAGCATCTGGAGCAGGACGGCAGCGCCATCGGCGTTGGCAGAGGCGGTGGGCACCAGCATCTGCATGATCAGGCTCACCGGCGGCGGCGGCTCTGCATTCCGCACGTGGATCGAGGACTGCCTCCCGTCGAGTGCGGCGCGCAGCGCCTGTTCGACCCCGAAGACCCCTGCCAGGCGACCTTCGTTGTCGGTCACAGGGAGCGCATCAAGCCCCCATTCGACGAGCAGATTGACCGTGTGGGCAAGTGGGGATTCGATATAGATCGTGCGCGGCTCGCGCATGGCATCGCGCACGGGGCGCGCGGCAAGACGCGCCAGCGCCGCAGCACGCTCGCCATCGTCGAACTCCGCCAGCGCATCGAGCGGCGCCGTGCCGAAGCGATCCGCATCTTCGGGTAGAATGACGCCAGCCAGTCGCTGCCCATCGACAACCGCCAGCAATGGCTGGCGTGAACGCGCCAGCCGGTCGATGGCCGCAGCTAGCGGCATATCCGGCGAAACGGTTGTGATGTCGCCGCGCGCAACATCGGCAATCGACCGGCTGCCGAACGGACCGCTTGAGCGCAGCGCTGCACGATACGCCCTGATATCTTCGATCGTGATCAATGCCTCGTCGAGCAGTTCATCGAGCGCGGGCAGCACGCGCGTCACGCGCTCGGCGCGATCGAGCCACTCGATAATGATCGGCGTCTGCTGACTGAAATCGGCAATGCCGGCCGTGCGCAGACGATGCCCGGCGCCAAACCCGGCGATGCCGCGCAGTACCGTGGCGCCTGATGCGCCCTCGCGCCGTAACCGGTCGAGCACGATTAGATAGAGGGGTTGACCTTCGGCGCTGTCGCGCTCACTCAAGTAAATGCGCACGCATTGAAGCGGCTCGCCTGCCGTCATACCTGTCACCTGTCGAATTTGTATCGAAGAACGTCGGTCATGAAACGCAACGACCATCCATCGCGTCGCGACCGGAACCCTCCAGAGCGATTGTCCGGACGACCCTCAGTATAGCACTATTGCGGAAAATGAAAAGATCGTTATGTGCTGCCTCTTGACAACGTTTAAGGGGCGTGATATATCGAACAGTATCAACACACATTACCGATGCACCGCCCCTCCTCTCCCTTCGATCCATCCGCGACGGTCATCGCCAATGAGACCAACATGAGCTTGCCGGCAGATGCCGGGCGCACCGTTTGCAGGCAGTGCGTTGCATGCCAGGCGTACCAGTCAATCACGAGGGAGAAAGCGATGGTCAAAGCGCTCGTCCTCACTGCCATCACCGGCGCCCAGATCGGCAGACGCTACACGGTCAGCGAGCGGATCAACATCATCGGCAGCGGTCCGCAGTGCGACGTAACGCTCAATGATCGCCATTTGAGCGCGCGTCATGCCGAGATACGCCAGATCTTTGATCGCTGGTTCATTGCGCCACTGGCGCCCGGCGGCATATCGCTCAACGGCATACCGGTGAGCGGGCAGAGCCGCCTCAACCCCGGTGATCAGTTGACCCTCGGCGGTACGACATATCGGGTCTCATACGAGGAGCTGGAAGAGCGCGCACTTGGCACGACACCCGAGACGCAGACGCATGCCGTTCCGCGACTGGGCGAGTATTTTGTCCGGCGCGGCATGCTCACCCCCGACCAGGTTGCGCGCGTCATCAAACGCCAGCGGGACATGCAGTCGAGCGGGGTGACGCTGCCATTCGGACAGATCGCCTACGAGATGGGATTGATCAACCGGGCGCAACTCGAACAGGCGCTGAACGAACAGCGCGCCGACTTTCAGGCGCACTTTCACGACTGAACGTTCATCCTGCGTGCGCGGTCAGGATCGATGCCGCATTGGTCAGGCGCTGCAGTGTTCGCGGCTTGCCGAGCGCAACCAGCGTATCGAAAAGCGGCGGCGCAACTGTGCGCCCCGTCACCGCAACGCGAATGGCGCCGAACAGTTGCCCCGGCTTCAACCCCAACTCCTCGCATAGCGCGCGCAATTCCGTTTCAAGGCGGTCATGCGTCCACGGATCGAGCGCGGACAGGCGGGCACGCGTCGCCTCGAGCGCGGCAATCGTCGTCGTCGCGTCCATCTTCTTCTGGATAAGCGCCAGCGGATCGCTGTACGTCACCTCACGGAAGAAGAACTCCAGCAGGTCTGGCGCCTCTCCCAGTTCTTTCAGGCGTTCGTGGATCAGCGGCGCTAACTGCAGCAGATACGCGCGCTCATCGGGCGACGGCGGATCCCCAATCAGACCGGCGCGCACCAGGAAGGGCGCAATAGCGTCGGCGAGCTGCCCGGTCGTCAGGCGGCGAATGTAGATGCCGTTCATATCGAGCAGTTTCTCAGGGTTCCAGCGCGCCGGCGACGGCTGCACCCGATCGAGCGTAAAGCGCTCGATCAACTCTTCACGCGACATGATCTCGGTATATCCGTCGTAACTCCAGCCCTGGAGCGCCAGGTAGTTGAACATGGCGTCGGGGAGATACCCGCGTTCCCAAAAACGATTGGCAGCGACGTCATCGGTGCGCTTCGACAGTTTCCCGCGCCCGTCCTGGCGCAGGATCGGCGGCAGATGAGCAAAGGCGGGCGGATCCCAGCCGAACGCCTGATACAGCAGCACGTGATACGGCGTACTTGCCACCCACTCATCACTGCGCAGCACATGCGTGATCCGCATCACATGATCATCGACCAGATGCGCCAGGTGATAGACCGGCATGCCATTCGACTTCACCAGAACGATATCGTAGAGTTCCTCATTCCTGAACTCGATGCGCTCACCGCCGCGCACCAGGTCGCGAAACGCCGTCACGCCTTCGGTCGGCGTCTTCAGACGCACCGTGTACGGACGACCGGTCGCCGCCATCTCGCGCTGTCGTTCGAGCGACCAGTCGCGCTCGGGACCACGAAAACGGAAAGCTTTGACGCCGCGCGCCGACGCTTCCGCGCGCATGTGTTCAAGTTCCTCTTCGGTCGTGAACGACAAATAGGCATGCCCGCTTTCGAGCAGTTGCTCGATGAATGGGCGATAGATTCCCGCCTCGTGGCGCAGCGATTGCACATATGGGGCATACGGACCGCCAATATCAGGACCCTCGTCCCACTCGATGCCAACCCAGCGCAGCGATGCCATCAGGTCATCGGCTGAGCCGGGCACATAGCGCTTCTCGTCAGTATCCTCGATGCGCAGAATGAACTGCCCACCGTAATGGCGCGCAAACAGCCAGTTGAACAGCGCCGTGCGCACCCCACCGATATGAAGATAACCGGTCGGGCTAGGAGCAAAACGCACCCGCACCGGACCATGAACCTCAGACATAGCGACACTCCGTATTCCTCATCGTAACGGGGAGTATACCAGCGTGACTATGCAACGTCAAGGCGCTTGACACTCACACGAAAACGGATATAATAGACGGAAACGTGTAAGGATGCAGCGATGATTTCATTGGGTATCAGCAAAATCCTGGGATGCGACCGGCTATTTCAGGCTGACGCGCAGCACTCGATTGCCCGTGCACACCTGAGCTTGCGTCTGCTCTGGATCA
>JBEPYG010000225.1:0-7750 GCA_041641515.1 Roseiflexus sp. | reverse complement strand
TGCCTCCCTCAACCACATTCGACGTAAATGTGCTGGACTGGATGGTTATCGGTGCGCGGTAATTGACAATTGCGCCGCCACGGGTGTCGCCTCTCCCATCTGTACCGGCGCGATTAGCTTCGAAGTACGAGTCGATAACGGTCAGCGGTCCGGTGTAGTTGTAGAGTGCGCCGCCATCGCGACCGGCGGTGTTTCCGGTGAACACACTCCGGTTGATGGACATCGTCGTAGCTTCGCCGCTCAACACTGCGCCACCGCCGCCGCCAGAGGAATTGTCGGTAAAGGTGCAAACAGACAGCGATGCCTGTGTTTTCCAGGTTCCTACCGCTCCGCCTTGCGAGTCTGATCGGTTGTTGGTGAAACTGCTGTTTGTGATGGTGAGGGGCGCGTTGTAATCGGCAAACACGGCGCCGCCCTGCAATTTTGCGCGGTTCTCGCGGAACTGACTGCCAGTAATTGTCATAGTTGCGCCGGGGTTGTTGCCGTAAATTGCTCCTCCGAGACCGACATTTGGTTGTTGTTGTGTGCCCTGCGCCTGATTCCTCTCGAAACGCGAGCTGAAAACTTCGAGGGGCGAATTGTCCATAAAGAGTGCACCGCCATCGCCGGTGACAGTATTGGCGATAAACGACGAACCGCGCGCAATGACGCGCCCACCCTGGAGGGCATAAATTGCACCGCCGTCACTGGCCTGGTTGGCACTGAAGGCGCTTCGATCGATTGTCAATGAGCCCCCATAGAGATAGATCGCTGCACCATTACCTGCACGGCACCCGGTGAACGTCACATTCTCGAGTTCGACGGCGCTCTGACGCGAGTACATACAGCCGCCGAACGATGGCTCAAACCCGCTCGATTTGCCGTTGGTCAGCGTGATATTGCGGAGCGCCAGTTTCGTGCCAGCGCTGAGTTTATTGACATACATGATGCGCGTCGTTCCCTGCCCGTCGAGGGTCACCAAGCTTCCACCATCGATGATTGCCGCTGTGCGGATGTCGAGCGTTGCAGGAACGGGAATTGTCACCGGAGCGCTACCGCAGTTGAAGCGGATGTCACCACCACTCGCCAATGCCGCCGCCAGCGCGTCGCGCGTGCAGCTCCCCGGCGTTCCATCACCGACGATACCGGCGGCGTGTGCTGGCAGCGGCGAAGGGAGGAAGACGACGATCATCATGATTGTCATCAGCAGGATACGCATGAGTCTTCTCCTGTGAGTGATCATCGAATCTAGAGCAATGACGGCGCAGTCACGACGTGTTTCGGCTGCTGGCGCCGTCTTCTATCTCCGATATGCACTATATGTGAGCGTCGTCGTGAAGGGGAAGATGTTTTGATTACGGGGTTATCTCAGTATAGCCGGGGAATTGCTCATTCTTTCCATCCACACGGCATCAGGATCGAGTATACTGTAGTAGAACAGCAACGATGCAGTGGATAGAAGCCCGGAGGGTTTCTCTCCGGGCTTTGTTATCATACGAGACGACATGAGTATGTGTGTATAGAAAGAGGTTTGAGATGAATCAAGGACAGGAAGGAAGAACGTTTCAGAATCCCGACACGCGGGGACGGTCGGTATCGGTGCTGGTCTTGCTGAGTGTGATCGCGATTGTCGCCATCTTTCTCGTCAGCAACGCGGTCACGACAATCGAAGCCGGAACACGCGGTGTGCTGAAGACGTTTGGCGAGATCACAGGGGTTTTCGAAGAAGGACTGCATTTCCGTATGCCATTCATCACATCGGTGACGGTGGTCGACGTGCGCACCCAGCGGTATGAGTCGAACTCGAGCGCCGCGTCGCGCGACCTGCAGACGGTCACGACCCAGGTCGTCATCAACTATCGCCCCGATGCAGGTCAGGTTGACCGGCTGGTGCGCGAGATCGGCATCGAGTATGAGCGGCGGGTGGTTGATCCGGCGGTCCAGGAGTCGATCAAGGCGGCGACGGCGCGCTTTACGGCGGAAGAACTGATCACCCGCCGCCCAGAGGTGTCGGATTTGATTCAGCGCGGGTTGAGCGAGCGATTGACCCCGCGCGGTGTGATTGTTGAGAGCGTATCGATCACCGATTTCAACTTCAGCCCGGAGTTTGCACGCGCCATTGAGGCGAAGCAGGTTGCCGAGCAGGACGCATTGCGCGCAGCGCGTGAACTGGAGCGTGCGCGCATCGAGGCGCAGCAGCAGGTGGCACGTGCTGAAGCTGAGGCAAAGGCGCGGCTAGAAATCGCGCGCGCCGAGGCGGAGGCGTTGCGTCTGCAGCGCGAAGTCATTTCGGCAGAACTGCTGCAACTGCGGTTTATCGAGCGCTGGGATGGCGTCATGCCGCGCTTCGTCGGCGGTGAGAACAGTCTGTTGCCGATGCTGAACATTCCGTCAAGTGAGGTGCTTGCGGATCGAGCGCCTGCCCCGCAGCGCGCACCCGCCGAAGAACCGGCGCCCGCGCCAGCAACAGAACCGGCCGCATCGCCGTAGACGTTAACCGTAAAAGGAGTCCTATCGCAGGCAGGCACATCGGGGGCAGGCACAAAGCCTGCCCCTGTTGTGTCCAATGTATCGGCGTGCGCATGTTGTACGTGCCGTATGGGTATCAGAGGCAGAAACGTGGAGTTAGGCGCATCGTTGTTCACGGTAGGGACGCCCACACGGGGCATCCCTGGTGCAGGCGGGCGCATCGGGGTCAGGCACATGGGGTCAGGCGCAATGGTGCAGTGGCGTATGGATATCAGAGGTGGGAGCCGCCGTTCAGCACGATGCGCAGTGCAGTGTGAATATTTGGGACGACATGGTCGGCGATGCCATCGCGACTATGCATGCCCTGTTCGTCGATCAGGATAGTGTGCATGCCAAGCTGGCGCGCCGGGGGCAGGTTCTGGGGTGTGTCTTCGATCAGCAGGGTTTCGCCGGCAGCAATACCCAAGGCGTCGAGGGCGCGGGTGTAGGCAGTCCGGTTTGGTTTCGGCTCGAACTCGAAGAAGCGAATATCGAAGATGAGCGGAAAGTGCTGTGCCACACCGAGTGCGTGCAGCACTCGTGCGGCGTGCTCGGCGGGTGAATTGGTGAAAACCGCGCGTCGCAGGTCGAGTTGTTCGAGCAGTGCAGCGAGTTCGTGGTCGCGCGCCAGAAACATGTCCAGACGAATGTCGTGAATGACGCGCAGGTACTCTTCGGGGTCGATATGGTACTCGCGCTGCAGTCCGGCAAGGGTGGTCCCGTAGCGGATGAACCAGGAATGGCGCAGCACGGGCGCTTCGTCGGGGGTGCATCCGGTGACCTGCTGAACGTAGGTGTTCATCCGCTCGTCGAGGGCGCGCTGAATGCCTGCGGAGCGCGGGTAGAGCGTACTGTCGAGGTCGAATAAGATTGCAGCGAGCGCCATAGCGATGTTCCTCCGTATCCCCTGGTTCAAAGTATACCGCGCCTAGAGCCATGCCGCAATTCAGGTCACAGGATCACTGTTCGCGCGTTTTATCCCATGGTTTTTTGCGTCGGCGGGGCGACGTTCTGTGGCGCTTGCAGAATCCATACCGCCGCCGCCCCGTGTTCTTGGAGGCATGCTCCGACCACCCCACGCCGTCGCCATCGCAACCGACTGCGTAGCGCCGCTGACCCTCGTTCTCGGGAGCTTGCTCCGAACTCTGTATGGGAGTAGTTATCGTGCGGGCGCGCAGGTTTGCCCCTTCCGCTTTATACAAACGCCGTCATTGCATCGTGCATCTGCTGCTGGAAAGCGTGCTGCAGCACCGTCGCATCGATTGCACCATGGCGTAGCAGGATTTCGCCGAGTGGTTCGTGTTTTCCCGAAGTGTGCAGCTGGATCTGTTCGAGCAGGGCGCGTTCGAGTTGGTCTGGCGTCACATGACCTCTTGCGATCAGATACTCGCTCAGGGTTCGCGGGGTTGTGCCACTGGCGGCACGAATGCGGCTTTGGAGCGTCAGCCCGCGCGCCAGCGCTTCTGGAGCAAGCTTTCGACGCACAACGAGCAGATTGCCAAAGAGCATCGGTCGCCCCAGGCGACGGAGTCGTTCCTGCTCCTCCAGCGCCACTTCGAGGTCGGCGTCGCTGATCGCGTGGAGTGCGCGCAGGATGACGCCAATCGGTTGTGAAGCGTCCTGATGGCGAAAGATGCGTGGTTTGTAGCGTTCGAGAACGCGGCGCGCCTTCGCCTCTCGCAGTTCCCCGGCTGCCTGCACATCATCCGGATGCAACACGACATAATGTTCCAGGTACGCAATTCGCACATTCTGATCATCGGGGTCGATGGCGGATGCGCGCTCGAGGCAATCCAGGCGTTGCCAGGGCTCAGGTACAAGGTGCGCCAGCGCTATCCAGGCGTCGGCGCATTGGTGTCCCTCAGCTAGATGGTCGCGGAGTTTGAACAGATCATAACGATGGTGTTGCACACACGGGCACGGTCGAGAGCAGACGCGGCGCGTGGTGACCTCATGGTCGTGCATTGGCGGTTGTGTGCAGGAGTCGCTGCGCAAAAGCACCGGATGTGCCTGGTTCATAGTGACCTCGTGGTCTGCCACGGTACAAACATTGGTACGGGTTTCGTGGCTCAGTTTAGAGTCAAAAGTTATAGATTTGTTTGATATGATGGTAGAGCAGAATCGTAACCAGAGCAAATGCGCATGAGGCTGATTACGATGCGATATCGAACGCATGGGCATCGTACTATCTGGATTTGACATCTGCTTCCCGCTGTGCAATGATTCCAAAATAGGGACGTTCGGCGGGCGCGCTCTCCGAACACATAAACCGGCGGCGTAACGACATTGGAGTGATACCAAAAATGCCGAACCGCCGGGTTCAGCACTTCTGCGATTGCCATCCAGGCGCTATGACGGATTTCATCACCCTTCTGCGCGGCGCGCGCGGTTACAATAACCAAATTGTACACGTCGAGCGTCTGCCCGCGCGCGCCGCGCGTTTCGCAGAACCTGCCGCGCCTCTGCCGCCACCGCTCGTCGCCGCGCTCGCTGCGCGCGGGGTTTCCCGCCTCTACACGCATCAAGCTGCTGCGCTCGATGCCGCACGCACCGGTCATCATGCCGGTATTGTGACGGCGACAGCTTCAGGGAAGACACTCTGCTACCAGTTGCCGGCGATCGAAGCGGCGCTGGCCGATCATGCCGCTCGTGCGCTGTTTCTCTTCCCCACCAAGGCGCTCGCCGCTGACCAGTTGCGCGCGCTGAATGCGCTGCTGGAGGCGCTCCGCGCTGCAGGCGGTCCGACATTGTCAGCAGCAACGCTCGATGGTGATACGCCACGCGCCGCGCGTGATCGGGTGCGTGCTCACACCCATATTATTCTGTCCAATCCTGATCTGCTCCACCGCACGCTGCTGCCCGATCACGCGCGCTGGCAACGCATTCTTGCCCATCTGCGCTATGTGGTGCTGGACGAAGCGCACACCTATCGTGGTGTGTTTGGCACGCATGTCGCGCTGATCATGCGGCGGTTGCGGCGGTTGTGCGCCCATTATGGCAGCGCGCCGCAGTTCATCTGCTGCTCGGCAACCAGCGCCAACCCGCAGCAGCATTTGACGGCGCTCATTGGGGATGAGGTGCAGGTGATCGATGATGATGGCGCACCGCAGGGAGAGCGCGTCTTTCTGTTTTGGAATCCGCCGGTGATCGACAATCAGCGCGTTCCGACCTGGATGCGCGCCTTTCTGCCGGAACATGGTCAACGACGCAGTACGAATGTCGAAACGGCGAATCTCCTGGCGACCCTGGTGCGCGCCGGGGTTAAGACGCTGGCATTTGCGCGTACCAGGCGCGGCGCGGAACTGGTGCTGCGCTATGCGCGTGAGACGCTCGAACATGGCGAGTCTGGGGCACAGAGTTATCACTCGCCAGAGTCGCTCGCCGGACAGATTGCCGCCTACCGTGCCGGGTATACTGTCGAGGATCGTCGTCGTCTGGAGCAGGCGTTCGCTCGCGGCGATCTGCGTGGACTGGTGTCGACTAACGCCCTCGAGCTCGGGGTTGATATCGGTGGTGTTGATGCAGTTGTGATCGGCGGTTTTCCGGGAACGATCGCCAGCGCCTGGCAGCAGGCGGGGCGCGCCGGACGCTCCGCGGGGAAGAGCTTGGCAGCGCTCGTGGCGCAGGACGACCCGCTTGATCAGTTTTATATGCGGCATCCGGCGGAGTTCTTCAGTCGTCCACACGAACACGCCCGGGTTGCGCTGGATAATCCCTACATCTTGCGTGATCAGTTGCGTTGCGCCGCCGCCGAACTTCCGCTGCACGACGCCGATGAGATCTGGTTTGGCGCGACCTTTGCAAAACTGCGCGACTGGCTGCTGCGGCACGGTGAATTGACGACGCTGCCAGACGGTCGCACGGCATATGCCGGCACTGCCCGTCCCGCTGCACACGTGAACATCCGCAGCGCCGACGGCGATCCGATCGACCTGATAGACAACGATTCGGGGCGCCGGATCGAGCAGATTGCCGCCAACCGCGCACCGTTCGAGGTCTTTCCCGGCGCCGTCTATATGCACCAGGGTGATACATATCTCGTTGCGGAATTGACACCCCGACAGGCGCTGGCGCGGCGTGCACAGGTCGAGTACTACACCCGCACCATCGACGAAACGGAGATCGCTGTGCGACAGGTGCGCCAGCAGCGCCAGGTTGGGCCGGCGACCCTCGCGCTGGGAGTGGTTGATGTGACCCGCAAGGTCGTCGGCTACAAACGCAAGAAGCACTACACCGACGAGGTGCTCAGTGAGCACGATCTGACCATGCCGCCGCAGACGTTTCGCACGATCGCGGTCTGGTGGACTATCCCCGAACCGATTTGCCGCCGGGTGGCGCAGGTGTGCGACGATGCGCTTGACGCGCTGCACGCCATGGAGCATGCCGCCATTGGTCTTCTGCCGCTCTTCGCGCAGTGCGACCGCGCCGATATTGGCGGGCTGTCGACCGCTGCGCATCCTGACACCGGTGCGGCGACGATCTTCGTCTACGACGGTGTGCCGGGAGGTGTGGGAATTGCCGAAGTCGGGTATGAGCAGGCGGCGCAGTGGTGGGAGCAGACGTGGCGATTACTGATCGATTGTCCGTGCAGTGAGGGATGTCCGGCATGCATTCAGTCGCCGAAGTGCGGGAATGCCAATCAGCATCTGTCGAAGATTGGTGCGGCGACGCTGGCGGCGCTGCTGACCGGGCACGCGCCGCCGCTGCCGGGCGCTTTCGGCAGGAATGCGGCGAGTGCAGCGTTCATCGACGATCTGCAACGGCAGCTGGCGCGTGCACGTAGCGAACCGCCAGGGGTGCGCCGTACTGCCGTACTGGTGGCGCTGCGCTACCGGATCGCAACCGGGCGCGCGTCCATCAGCGATGATGCCGGCAGGGCAGCGCTGGCGATGATTGAAGCGGAAGCGAATGCGCTGATGTGACTACCGCCAATATCGGCTATGAGAATGGCGAGTTAGCGCACGGTGCGCCGAGCCCCGACGGGTTCTTCTCTGGAGATGGGCGGGTGCGTTCCCAGGTTCGACGGGCGCGCCAGAGCACGTTCGTCAGCTCCGACAGGGTTCATAGTCTGCCAGAAAATAACAAGGCGCGGCTTTCTCGCCTTTGCTCCCATGCTTCCTTGCGAACGTCAAGCGTCTTGTTGTAGACCCAACGCGCTACGTCAAGCATCTGCTGCAAACGATGCACCTGGCGCTTGGTCGGGTAGAGGCGGCACTTAAGACTCTTTACGCTCATACGTCCATCGTGCACGATTGGCGTAAAG
>JBEPYG010000224.1:0-7793 GCA_041641515.1 Roseiflexus sp. | reverse complement strand
CTGCATGGGGTGTGAGTACTTTCGCACACCGATCGGAGTTTTGACACGCCTCGATGGCGATGAGCTCGAAGTCGTTGCAGTACACGATCCAGGTAATCAGATGCAACCGGGGCAACGCTTTCCGCTAGCCGACCGGTACTGCGCCACCGTGCTCACAGCTCGTGCGCCGATAAGCATCGAGCATGCGTCCCAATCCGACTGGCGCGAGCATCGGTGCTATACGCTGACCGCTATGGAGACGTACATCGGCGCGCCGGTACAGGTGCGCGGCAAAGTGTGGGGCACCCTCTGTTTCGCCAGCCCCACACCGCGTGACGCGCCGTTCACGGATGGCGACTACGACATGATCCGTCTCATGGCGCAGTGGATCGGTAGTGAACAGGATCGGCTGGACACCGAAGCAGCGCTGCGTGAGAGCGAGGAACGTTTCGCCCTGCTCGCCAGTGTGACAACCGAAGGTGTTGTCATCAGCGAACAGGGCATCATTGTTGACGCGAATGCGGCTGCCGGCAACCTGCTTGGCGCTCCGCCAGAGCAGTTGCGTGGCATGTCGGTCTTCATGTTTACGACACCAGAAGGCAAAGAAAAGGTGGCGCATGCTCTTGCAACCGGCTATGATCGCCCCTATGAAGTCTTCGCCCGTCGGATCGATGGAACCCTGTTTCCCGCAGAGATCACCGGTCGGAACATCCCGTATCACGGTCGCATAGCGCGCGTCACCACCATCCGTGACATTTCCCGCCAGCGCCTGGCGGAGGCCGCACTCCGCGCCAGTGAAGAACGCTTCCGCCAGCTGGCGGACAATGTGCATCAGGTGTTCTGGATGTCTACCCCATCACTCGACCAGATTCTGTATGTCAATCCGGCATATGAGCGGATATGGGGATATTCGTGCGATAGCTTGTACGCCCAACCATTATTATTGTTCGAGACCATTGTTTCTGAAGACCGTGAGCGGGTGATGACGCTGCATAAAGCGGCATACACACGCGGCTACAGCATCGAATTCCGCATTCAGCGGAACGACGGTCAGCAGCGCTGGATCCTGACCCGCACGTTCCCGGTCGTAAATGAATCTGGAACAGTGTACCGCATTGCCGCCATCTCAGAAGATATCAGTGAACGCAAGCAGTCCGAAGCGGAATTGTGCGCAGCGATGGAAGCGCTGGAAGCGCAGTACCAGGCTGCGGATCGCGCCCAAAGCGAAATGCGCGCCGTCCTCGACGCCTCCAGTGAAGCTATCGCGTTGCTCGCACCCGATGGCGTATTTCTGACCGTCAACCGCCGTTTCAGCGAGATCTTTGGCGTCGCCGCGCCGTACGTGCTCGGGCAAAACCTCGCCGGTATACGCCCCGACATTGTGCGCATCTTCGAGAACGCCGATGATGTGTACCTGCGGATGCTCCACGCATTACAGGACTCTCAGACCACATTCCACGAACAGTTGGTGCAGCGGAAGCCGCAGCTACGAGAACTGGCGCTCTTTTCCGCACCGGTATGGACTGCCAATCAGGTTCATATCGGGCGCCTCTACGTGTTTCGCGATATCACCCACGAACGCGCCGTTGAGCGGATGAAATCTGAATTCGTGGCGATGGTGTCTCACGAATTACGCACACCCCTGACATCGATCAAGGGGTACGTCGACATGCTGCTCGATGGCGATGTTGGACCGCTGTCTTCTGAACACACGGAACTTCTGCAGATCGTCAAATCGAACGCCGACCGTTTGCTGCTCCTGATCAACGATCTGCTCGACATGTCGCGGATCGAAGCAGGGAAACTGCTCCTCCACCGTGCGCCCCTCGACGTTCGCCCCTTGATTCGTCAGGTTGCAACTGCGCTTCGCCCGCAGCTGGCGGCGAAGGAGCATCATCTGGTTCTTGATCTTCCCGAAACGCTTCCAGACAACGCGGCGCCGCTCATATTGGGCGATACGACGCGTGTGCATCAGATTTTGACCAATCTGCTGTCCAATGCGATCAAGTATACGCCTTCCCACGGCACAATAACGATCCGTCTCTCAGTCGAACCGCCCTGGCTCTGCGTCGCCGTGCAGGATACCGGCATTGGGTTGACAGTCGAAGAGCAAGCGCGTATCTTTGATCGGTTCTATCGCGCCCGCAACCGCACAACACGGGAAGCAAGCGGAACCGGGCTTGG
Source organism: Roseiflexus sp. (assembly GCA_041641515.1). Taxonomy (GTDB): domain Bacteria; phylum Chloroflexota; class Chloroflexia; order Chloroflexales; family Roseiflexaceae; genus Roseiflexus. Next base: position 5,630 of record JBEPYG010000224.1, on the reverse strand, counting down.
GCTGGCAATCACCCGTTCGCTGGTCGAACTGCACAATGGTCTGATTACCGTCGAAAGTGAGCCAGGGAAAGGATCGACATTCCTTGTCCGCTTTCCACTGCTCGAATCATCCTCCGCGACAAACGGTGATCAGGAATCGGCAGAGGCAATACTCGTGGAGAGTGAGGGTTCAGGTGCATAACTCGTTCGATCCCTTCAATGTGCAGACCATTCCTGTGCAGCGTGTTCTGGTTGTTGATGATGACCCAGATATTAATCGTTTACTACGCACACGTCTCACCGCACGCGGGTTTGATGTCGTGACGGCAGCTAGCGGCGAAGAGGCGCTGGAAGCACTTGCCAGCACGCCTGCCGACCTTATTTTTCTCGACATTTCGCTGCCCGGCATCAATGGATTGCAAACGCTGGCGGAGATTCGTCAGCGTCAGTTGGACACAGCGATCATTATGACAACTGCGTTCGGCTCAGAGCAAATTGCAGTCGAGGCATTGCGTCAGGGCGCCGATGACTATCTGCGCAAGCCATTCGAGTCCGACGAGTTCCGCCGCGTGCTCGAACGCACGGTGCAGCGACTGGAACTCGAGCGGCAAAACCGGGCATTGCGCCAGCAACTCGAGGCGCATCACCGCCGCCTGTCAGCCGAAGTTGCCCGCGCCGCCGAAGTTCAGGCGCGCCTGTTGCCGCAGATGGCGCCGATTCTGTCGGGATTTCAACTCGCTGCAGAGTGCATCCCGGCGCGTGATGTTGGCGGCGATTTCTACGATTGGCGGCAACCTGCGCCACACCTGCTCAGTTTCTGGCTATGTGATGTGATGGGTAAAGGGCTCGACGCCGCCCTGCTGATGGCGACCGTGCGCGCCGTCATGCGCGCCGTGGTGCGGAATAGCCCTCCTGCTGAAGCTATGCGTTATGTATCCGCCGCGCTTGATGAAGACCTGCATCAGTCTGACCGTTTCGTAACGCTCTTTCTTGCCCAGCTCGATACCTCGAACGGACGGCTGCTATCGGTTGATGCAGGGCATGGGTTGGCCTTCGTGCAACGCGCCGATGGCGCCGTCGAAACCTTCGATGAGCAGCGCGGTCTGCCGCTTGGCATCCTGCCCGGCGAACCGTATCATCAACGAGAGACGGTGTTGCATCCAGGCGATGCGCTCGTTGTGTACAGCGATGGTCTGGTCGATGCACGCATCGATCTTGAACTGACGCCGCGGGTCCTGGCAGAACATCTGCATGGCGCTAGCAGCGCCCTGGCAATGCTCGACCGCCTGGTGACCCTGCTCGCGCCGGTGCAGACTCCGCCGGATGATATGACACTGCTGGTTCTGTATCGAAAACGTGACCGGATGTAGCAAGTAATGCGAACGTTCTCTCGCCATCACATTTCCAGCGTCATCGTGGCATCGATGCTCGCGTTCGTTTGGGGCATTTGCCTTGCTCCTCTCAACGCTGCCGCTGCTACGCCGATGCAACCCGGCGACGCGACCTACCGTTTCGCCGACCTTGGTTATGGCGATCGGACAGCGCAGACGATGTATGGTAGTCTGGAGTATTTCTTCCCTACGCCGGCAGGTGAAGAACCGCTCGAAGACGCACGTCTGGAACTGGTGTACAGCCACTCACCATTGCTCGAACCGGAACGATCAACGATGACCGTTGTCGTCAACGGTCTGTCGGTGCAGAGTGTTCGCCTCACCCCTGAGACGCGCACACGCGCACAATTGACGGTTCCACTCCCGCTTGCGGTGTTCGGCGGCGACGGTTTTTTCGTCCAGATCCGCTTTCACATGCGGCTGACACGCGATGAGTGTGAAGAAACGCGCAATCCGGCGCTCTGGGCGACGATCCACGGCGACTCCCGCCTGGTTCTGCCGACCCGTCCCACCAGAACGTATCGCCTGGATCAGTTCGACCGGCTGTTTGCTCCCCCTTCAGCCAATCGTCCTCCATTGACGCTGGTTGTTCCCGAAGAAGCGTCGCCAGAAGAACTCGATGCAGCAGGGCTGGTCGCTTTCCAGCTGGGGCAGCGGGCAGCAGCAATGCACGCCGACCTGCGACTGGCGATATCGACAACCCTTACCGATAGCACCAGTGTGATCGTCGGCAGTGCGTCCACGCTGTCGCACCTTTTCCCATGGGGATCGGTCGGCTGGGACGGGCGCACCATCACGCTCGACGATACGCCGATCCCGACCGACCATGGCGTGTTGGCAATGGCGCAAGGCGGTGCGCCACGCCTGCTCGTCAGCGGCGCAACGCCGTCGGCGGTGTATCTGGCGGCACAGACCCTGAACACGCCTGAACGACGTGCACTGATCGATGGCACGTATGTGGCGGTGACCGACGCGCCAGTTCATGCGCTCGCGGCAGCGCCCTGGACAAACGGCGCAGCTAGTTTTGCTCAGCTCGGCGTGTCTTCCCGCAGTGTCAGCGGTCCTGGCGAGCATCGGATTGACTTGTCATTCCTGCGACCTGCCGCCTGGCAGTTGCACGACGGCAGCGTGTTGACCCTCGATGTGGAAACAACGCCGGCAGTGCGTCCGGCAACTTCGTGGATCGCCGCCAGTGTGAACGGTATCGACCTGGGTGCGCAACCGCTCCAGGTCGACGTGGCGCCTCCACATCGCTACACCTTCGACCTGCCTGCCGATCTGCTGACCGCCACACTCGACGGTCGGTCAATCCGCACGCTCGATCTTACCATCCGCCTGTTTCTCGATCCGCCCGAAACAGCGTGTGCAGTCAACGACGGCAGCAGTCTGCGCGCCACGCTTTTGCCCACCTCGGCATGGCGTCTCCCTCATCGCGTCAGTTCGACGTTCGATCTCGGACGTTTTCCTGCGCCTCTACTGAGTGTGGACACATCACTGCCGCTCACCGTCGTGCTGCCAGAGCAACCCGTTGCAGCCGAGCGCGCCGTGGCATTGCGCCTGATGGCAGCGCTGGGTCGCTGGGCAGACTCTGACAGCCTGCCGGCGCCGCGCCTCACAACCGTTGATCGCCTGAACGAGCGAAGCGGGCAACATCTGATTCTGATCGGAGGGGTGGAGCGCAACCCGCTCAGCGCTGACGTGATCCATCGCCAGTCCGATCGCCTGGCTCTGCCTCAGGCAGCTGTCTATCGGCCCGGCGAAACCGCTCAGAGTCGTCTCATCCTGGTATCTTCGCCATGGCAATCGAATGCTGGCGTCCTGATCATCGAGGGCAGCACGCCAGACGATCTTGCAGCCGGAGTCGCTGCGCTGGAACGACGCGCAACACTGGAGCAACTCCGCGGACCGGTTGCATTGATCCGCCAGAACGCTGTATTGCAGACCGGTCCCGGCGCTGCTGATGCGCAGGCGCCTTCCAGTCTCACGCCGCAGATCGAAACACCGTTGCTCGAACGCCTTTCGGGCTGGCAGATTGCCGGAGCAGTGACGCTTGGCGCGTTTCTCAGCGCACTCGTGATCCTGGTGACGATTCAAATACGCAGTCGCACCCGGCGGAAGACATGATGCACCGCTTCACTCACATCTTCGTACCTCCAGACCCCGACCTGCGCGCAGAATTGCGCCTGAGACTGTTGCGCGTCCTAATCGCAACCAACCTGCTGCTTGGCTTCCTGTATCTGAGCTGGCGCTACACAGCAACCATCAACTGGGCTGCGTGGCCCATCGCAATCGGTCTGGTTATCGCGGAAACCTACAGCTATATCGATGCCTGGCTCTTCGGGTTGACCCTCTGGCGGCTGAAACAGCGCGGCGAGCCGCCACCACCGTTGCCCAACGCAACAGTCGATGTCTTCATCACGTGTTACAACGAACCGGTGGACCTCGTGCGCGAAACCGCCATCGCGGCGCGCGACATTCGCTACCCGCACCGCACCTATATTCTCGACGACGGCAACTCACCGGCAATGCGCACCATGGCGGAAGCAATCGGCGTCGGGTATCTCGTGCGATCTGAAGAATGGAAAGGAAAACAACGCCACGCCAAGGCGGGCAACCTGAACAACGCCCTGTGCCAGACGAACGGCGAATTTGTGCTGGTACTGGACGCCGACCAGATTCCCTTCCCGCACATTCTGGATCGCACGCTGGGATACTTTGCCGATGAGCGTGTCGCGCTGGTCCAGACCCCTCAATGGTTCTACAATGTTCCACCCGACGATCCGCTCGGCAGCCAGGCGCCGCTGTTCTACGGACCGATCATGCAGGGCAAGGATGGGTGGAACGCGGCCTTCTTCTGCGGCTCCAATGCGGTGTTGCGACGTGAAGCGCTGATGCAGATTGGCATTGCCAACTATGTGCGAGATCTGGAACTGCGCGTGCAACGCGCTCTGCGTGCAGCCGATACCATGCTCAGCAGTGCGATACGCCAGGCGCAACCCGTTGCAAACGGCGCTATCAAGCGCGCAATCGATGATCTGCAGACGGCAGTGCGCACGAGCCGTCGCATGCTGCGGGAAGGACAACCGATTCAGGAAGTCACCTGGCACTTTCAGCAACGTGCCGCAGCTGCAGCTCGTCCGCTCGTTGCTGAAGACCTTGCGCGTCTGCAGCGCGAATTGACCACCATTCCCGGACTCGACGCGGAGGACGATCTGACGACCAGTCTGAGCCGATCACTCGATGATGAAACCATCCTTCATGCGCTGACGATACGCGAACGCTCGCCACTGGCTGCAATTGCCACCGTGCGCGAACTCCTGCTGGCGGTGGACGTTGACCGTGCCGATGAGGCGCAACCGATCATGCCGCTGGCCACCATCTCGGTCACCGAAGACATGGCGACTGCCATGCGGCTTCATGCAGCGGGATGGAAGTCCGTCTACCACGATGAAATCCTTGCACGCGGGCTGGCGCCGGAAGACCTGCGATCGGCGTTGCAGCAACGACTCCGTTGGGCGCAGGGCACCATCCAGGTGATGTTGCGCGAGAACCCGCTCACCATGGCAGGGTTAGGGTGGGGACAGCGCCTGATGTACTTTGCCACCATGTGGAGTTATCTTTCGGGATTTTTCAGCGTCATCTATCTCGCTGCCCCGATCTTCTACCTCATCTTTGGCATACTGCCGGTGCGCACTCAGGCAGAGGAATTCTTCTGGCGCCTGGTTCCCTACCTGATCACCAATGAACTGGTCTTTGCCGTCGCCGGATGGAAGCGTCCAACCTGGCGCGGACGCCAGTACAGTCTGGCGCTCTTTCCGCTCTGGATTCGTGCTGTCATCAGCGCCATCGGTAACGTGTACGCCGGAAAACCCCTGGGATTCGTGGTCACACCCAAGGTGCGACAGGCAGGGTTGCGTCTCTGGGGTCAGTTGCGGCTGGTGCGTATTCAGGTTATCACCATGGCGCTCCTGACCATGGCAGCTATCTGGGGACTGACGCGGCTTGCACTTGGTCTGCACACGGATGGGATTCCAACGCTGGTCAATGTCTTCTGGATAGGGTATGATTTAGTCATGTTAAGCGTTGTCCTCGATGCGGCGCTCTACCAGCCGGAGGAACAGGAACAGCCGGTGGGCTCCTCCCTTATCCCCCCTTACCCTCCCGCAAGCGGGGGGGACTGGAAAGGGCATCGTCACCTGTCTGGCGGCTGATGAACGTAACTGTTCACGATCCGGGGTTTGGGGGAAGCTCCCAATATCA
>JBEPYG010000223.1:0-7817 GCA_041641515.1 Roseiflexus sp. | reverse complement strand
GTGCCTGCTGCCCGACGGCTGGCTGTCCAAAGCGCCAGAAGGCGACGGCGAGCGCGACGAGCAATAGCGTGAGCGCTGGTGGCACAAGCCATGCGCGGCGGTCGAGAGTGCGCAGGTTCAGGCTCGCACCCAGCCGCGCCAGCGTCCATGCCAGCAGCAGATTGGCAGGCAGCGCAATGTGTGCATTGAGCCAGGGCATCTTCTCGCCTGCCCACGAAAATGCCACGAACGAACAGAGGAACCAGAAGGCGAGAAACAACGGAAACAGCGCCGTCGCCGGGCGCCCGACAAACGACATGTGCGTCTCCGCTGCACTCGACTCACCAGGAGCCGCGCTGGCGGTTTCGATGCCATCGTCCGATGGCGCTTCCTCCTGGTCCGAAGCGGTCTGTGCCGGGCGGTGCACCTGCACGCCGCGGGTGAACAGGTAGACCGTAGCCGCCAGGCTGCCGAAGAACGCCAGCGGTTCATAGAGCGACATCAGCATTAGGTAGTAGTACCATGGCTGATCGCCGCGCGCATATTCCTGCTGCGATCCGAGCCAGTACGCCAGACCGGCGTACAACCCGGCGAACACGCTCTGCATGTCGGCGAAGAATGCGCTGTAGAGCACAACGAAAATCGACGCGAGAATGCCGAGCGCCACCCAGATCACGGTTCGCTGCTCTTGCCAGAGTGTGACGAAGCGTGGGACAAACAACGGCGTCGGGTCCCACACCCGCGACATGATCAGTCCGCCGATCGCAACGGTAAAGAAGAGCAGCGAAATGCCGTCAGCGCGCAATGTCGGCGTAAGGCGACCGTACCATAAGCCGGTGATGATGCTCAACTCGATCAGCGCCGTAACCCCGGCGATCGTCCCCAGCGCGATGGTCATTATGCGGCGCGGCAACAGTTCGTACAGCACGCGAATAATCAGGAACCAGCCAAAGATGAACCCCAGAATGTAGTAGAGTTCGTGAGTTGCCAGCGCCAGGGCGACGCCGACCGCCAGCAGATAGAGGTAGCGTGGTTGCGCCGTATCGAGGTAACGGAAAAATCCGATGACGATCCAGAGGGTCCACAACACCATCAACCCGTCGTGGCGGGCGAACCTGGTGTAGTAGAGGAGCGTGGGGGTGAATGCCAGCAGCACGCCTGCCAGCAGTGCGCCGCGCGTTCCCAGATATGGGCGGAGCATCCAGGCGGAGGCGACCAGTCCGATGCCGGCCATTGCCTGCGGCAATCGCGCCTGCATGTCCCCGTCGCCGAACAGAAAATAAGAGAATAGTGTCAACACATAGAGTGATGGCCCATGATACACCGGATCGTAGCAGTACGTGACCGATACGCGCCCGCCCCAGCAGATGAATCCGCCCACGCCGGTGTAGAACTTCCAGCTCATCCATGCGTGGATCGACTCATCGTGGTGGAGCGCCATGCGACCCAATCCGTACAGATGCGCGATAACGCTGGCGACCAGCAGTAACGCGAACAGCAGCACATCGCTCGACAGCCACGCCAAGCTCAGCGGTCGATCCAGTCCGGTGGAGGTGGCTGCAACACTGCGGGAGTCACGTGAAAGAATCGCCATCGTTGATCCTGTCAGAACTTATGCAACGGTCATCATGAACCTGAACATCGGGATCGCACCTGTGCAGCGGATTGCGCGAGTAATGACACACAGGGCGCATTTGTCAATCTGATGACTCTACCGCTCGCCGCCGAACCCCAACCCCATCTCCGGCGCTATGTCGGGCCGCACCGCAATGACAAAATCAGTCGATCCGAGCGGGTGGGGCGGGATGCGATACAGCATATACCGCCAGAATTGCTCGGATGTGCGCGGATCGAACGGCTGGCGCAGCATGCGCATCAACAGTGACGAACGTTCGGTCACTTCCGCCGTCATCCAGTCGCGTGGCAGGCGGTAGGTTTCCTCTTCCGGGAACCACCAGCGCAATGGATGGCGCTGAACCTGAAACCCTTCCAGAAACCGGCGGTTCTGGTCGTTCTCGTAGTTTTCGAGCAGCATGAGCACTGCCGCAACGTCGTCCCCAGGGGCGCGCTGCAAGAGAGGCGGTTGCTCTTCGGCGCGGGCAAACCGAATATGATACCAGTCCCACACCGTTTCGTTGTCGTACCATACAGTCGCTGTCGTGGCATTGCTGCGGCGGCGGAGCGCCTCGTCGAGTCGGTCGATCACGCGCTTCACATCCGGCGACGTTTGGGTGTAGATCATCATTTCGCGCGGTACATCGCCGTAGCGAAAACTGAGCTGGTAGGCGCTGCGCAGCGTGTAGACCGCAACCACAAGCGTCACGCCAGCCGCCAGAGCGCCGATCGCCCAGCGCCGGCCGCGCAGCATCCAGGCGACCGCCGTGAGCAAAGCGGTCAATACCATCCAGAGCGGCGCGATCCAGGGTGTCAACCCCCTCAGTTGCGCGTCGGGGTTGATGGCGACGGTGATCAGGAGCAGGCAGTAGACACTGATGACCGCCATCAGCGCCAGAAAGATCGGGAATGGACGAACGATGCGGTTCACCGAGAAGCTCGTGTACGCATGCTCCTCCTCGATGCTCTGTCGCCACCACGCGAGCGTGCGCCCCGCAGCCCACGCCCCCAGCAATGTCAGCGGCAGCGCAACGTGTACCGTCAGCCAGGGCATCTTTTCGCCCGCCCACGAGTAGAGCGTGAAGGTTGCAATGCTCCACCACGCCAGCACAAACGGCAGCCAGGCAGCCGGATGATTGCTATCCGACGCATCTGCCGCGTGCGCGCCAGATTCGCGCCCGTTCACAGGAGAGTCGCCATCATCGTTTCTGCGCGTCAACCGTCGCCATCCCAGCACTCCCGCCATCGCCAGACCAATCAATCCCCACAGGATCAGCAGCGGCTCGTAAATCGCCAGCAGCACCGCGTAGTAGTGGCGCGGCTGCCCGCCACGTTCGACTTCGTGCTGTGCCAGCCAGTAGAGGAGCGAGCCGGTCGTACCGGTGATCACCCCTGCCGTATTGGTCAGGAAAGCGGTGAAAAACAGTGTGTAGACTAGGAAGAACAAACCGCCGGCGATCAGCAGACGCCGCCCCCGACCCAGACTGGCGAACGTCGCAATGGTCGAGTCCCCACTGGCGCAGGCGCGCTCCCAGATCGTCGCGCCGGTCGCATCGCGTCGTCGCCAGACGACCCACCACAGCGCTGCAAGCGTCGTCGGCACGAGCACAAGGCCGGTCAGGATCGCAGGATGACCGACGAACTCGCCGAGTTTGATGAAGTACAGTCCGAAGTTATCGTCTGGCTGGTGGCGAACGCACAGCGCATAATTATTATCGAACGTCGCCAGTGGGGGCCAGCCGAAGATCGGTCCAGGGCGAGCGACGCGCATCGGATTGGGCGGTGGGAAGGGTTGCAGTTCACTCGGACAGATGTACGGTCCGGCGACTCGATTGACCGTATCGCTGCTCGGAAAAGGGCGTTCCGGGTATCCCGGCAACCAGAAGACCAGCGCCACAACCACGATACCCAGCGCTGCCAGGATTGCCGCCCCCGGCCGCCACACCTTCCAGAAAAACACCAGCGCAACCAGTGGCGCAAAGATCGCTACGTACAGAAAGAACGTCTCCATCGTCACGAACATGAACGCCAGCGCCAGCGCGACCACATACAGCCACAACGGACTACGGGTGGTGGCATAGCGCACCGCGCCGATCAGCGCCAGCAACTCGAACACGATCGTGTACGGATCGTGACGGATGAAGCGCGCGATATACATAAACGCCGGAGAAACGAGGATGTAGGCTGATGCCAGCAATGCGGCACCACGACCCAGCTCACGGCGCAGCAGGTACGGCATCATCACCAGTGCAATGCCGAACAGCGCCGGACCCAGACGCGCGGTTGCGTCGCTGACGCTGAAGAAAAAATAGATCAGCGCACCAAAGAAGTAGAGGAACGGTCCGTGCAGCAACGGATCGTGCACATACCCCTCTCCTCGAAACACGAGCCACGAAAAGTAGGCGTGCAGAGTCTCGTCGTGATGGAGCGCACGATCACCCAGCTCCCACAGGCGCGAGATCACCGCCAGCAGGAGAATGACGAGATAGGCGGCATGTTCGAGCGTGATTGGTGCTGCGTGCAGGCGCGTCGTTGCAGGAGCTGCGCTGTCGCCTTGCGGTGCAGTGACCCGTGGCGGGAGTTCGGCAATCGACATGGTTCGTAGCTCAACGACCTCCGGATTCAGCCACGACGAAATTGTACACGATCCATTCCAGGAACCGCAAATCCAGAGATCACGAATACGCCAGGTTTCTGAGCTGCACCAGATCGATCAGATGGATAGCTTCATCATCGACCCGGATCAATCCGGCAGCGCGAAAATCGCCGATTGCTTTGGTGACCGTTTCACGGTGCGATCCGATGAGTTCGGCGAGTTGCTGATGTGTCGAGCGCACGGTTGGCGGCATATTTGGACGTTCCGCCCACAGACCGAGCAGCGCCGCCGCCAGGCGCTGGGGCACGCTCTTGAAAGCTATGTCGGCCAGTTTGCGCTCGATGGCGCGCAGGCGTCGGCTCATAACGGTCATGAACCGCAGGGCAAGCGATGGTTGGATGCGCAACACACGGCGCAACGTCTCGCGGTGAACGACGCCAATCGTGCACGGTGTGACGCTGATCGCATAACTGTCGTGGTGCGACCCCTCCGCCAGCGTCACTTCGCCGAAGATTGCCGGTGCGTCGAGGAGTAGGACGGTGAGCGCGCGTCCTTCGGGTGAAATGGTATAGATCCGAACCCGCCCCTGGTAGAGCAGGTACATCTCTGCACCCGGATCCTCCAGCCCGTAGAACACATACCCGGCGGGGCGCTGAACTGCCGCAATCTCGCCATGCATGTCGCGCAACGCCGACATCAACTGCGGAAAGAGATCGGCATCGGTGATGACATCGATTGGCGGAGGCGAATCAGGCGTGGTCACGCTCAGACTCCAGTTCACGAAGGTGCCAGCAGTCATTATGGGTGATCAACTGCCATTCGATGCGTCCATCGTGGCTCGTTACCTGGCGCCAGTGGGTCATGGCGGTGTTCTGAACGTGGAATGCATTCCTCCCGCGCGCATGAGGTCCAAGCCCAAGCATGAAGAGGAACGATACTTCGATGATACCATCGTGACAGACGGCTACAATCGTCTGCCCGCGATGGCGCGTGATCAATCGTTCAAGCGCCGCCGACGCGCGAAACTGAAAACTGGCCCAGCTTTCGCCGCCAGGAGCGATAGGGGTGTAATACTCTTTGAAAAAGAGCCCCATTTGCGGAAAGCGCGCACGCGCTTCGTCGATGTGCATGCCGTCCGCCTCACCGGGACGCAGTTCCTGCAGCTCGTCGTCCCAATGAACTGGCAGATTGAGCGCCTCTGCGACACGTTCGGCGGTCATACGGGCGCGTGGCAGTGTGCTGGCGTACAGCACATCGGCAGCGATCTCGCCGCGCGCCAGTCGGCGCGCCAGCGCATGCACCTGGGCAATGCCACGCTCCGTCAATCCCCGGTCGCCACGCATTCCTCCCTTGATCGGTTCAACATTGGAAAATGCCTCGCCGTGGCGGATGAGATACAGGTTGGTGATCATGATACCCTCGAATATTCGCTACCACAACACGCCGCCCGGCGAGGTCCGGTCCCGCTGTTACGGACCTGCAGGTCGGTCGGCGAGTGCATACCGTGTGTCTACGATCGTCTGGCAGTGATCAGCGCAAACGCGCCGCGCCAGAGAGCCATCATCGTCAGTACCGTAATGAAGGTCACGAGTGCAAACGAGAGAGGGATGGACGTCTGCCGGATCAACGCGCGCAGTCCAAGGCCGACGGGCCAGGCGATGAGCCAGGTCAGCGCGGTGCTCGCCAGCATACGCGGCGGCGCTCCGGTGACGTGGGCGCGATAGGCGCCGAACAGCGGTGCAACGGCAAACCACCCGATCATGAACGGCGCTGCCGTTTCTGCCACCTGTGCAAGCGCCGTCAATCCGGCCTCCTCGCCGTGGCTGGCGCGCCCGAGCGCTGCGAAGATCAGCAGCGCCACTGCGTCGCCCATGACCAGAATAGCGGTTCGGCGCCTGGTGGACAATGCCTGATGAGACTGTTCGTGAAGCGCCATCACCATTCCTTCCTGCGGAGTCTGCCTGTCAGCACGTTGTCTCAGCATGCCGATGTTTTCCCTTTCAGGCAGTATACCATGCAATCTACGCTCGCCGCAGAGTGATGATCGTCGCTTCCGGCGGGCAGAGGAGTCGCAGCGGCGCGCCGCCGAGCCCGCGCGATACGTAGAGGGCCAATCCATCGACCTGATACTCGCCGATGACGTAGCGTTTCCCGTAGCGCGGCAGGGTGAAGGGTCCCAGCAGCGGGAGACGCAGATGCCCACCGTGCGTATGCCCCGACAGTTGCACATGGATGCCGGCGTGCGCCGCGCTCTCCGCCACATCGGGCGCATGGGAGAGGAGCAGTTTGAACCCGTGGTCCGGCACGCCGCGTAGCGCCTGTTGCAATGATGGTCGTCCGTCCCATACATCGTCGATGCCGATCAGCCACAGATGACCGCCGTTCCACGACAACCGGCGGTGTTCGTTCAGCAGCAGCGGAATGCCTGCCAGTGTCAGGGCTGCGCGCAGATCCGCCAGACCTTCCCAGTGGTCGTGGTTGCCTGGCACGGCATAGACGCCGAGTGATGCGTGCAATCCGCGAAGTAGACGCGGTACATCGGGGATCGCCCAGTGATGGGTGACGATGTCGCCGGTGAGTACGATCAGGTCAGGTCGCTCGCGCTGCATCTGCTCGACGCCCCACACCAGATTCGCCTCGCTGTAGCGAAAACCGAGATGGCTGTCGGTCAGATGTCCGACGCGCAGCCCGTCGAGTTCTGGCGGCAGCGCCGGAATGCGCAGGGTGACGCGCTCCAGGATCGGACGCGCCGGTTCGCCGAGCAGCATATGACCAAGCGCCGCAACGCCAAATGCGCCCCCTGCAGCAGCAACGGGCCAGCCGAACAGACTGAACCCTGCAAGCCCGGCGGCAGTCGCTGCCGCCCCAAGTCCAAGCCACCCACGGTTGACGTGGAGTTTTGTTGCCTCGATCGTCTGACGCCCACGCAGGGGACGGCGCTTGCGGGGACGCACCCGTAGCGCGTGCGGTTCGTGCGGGTGTGTTTCGATGGGCACGTGATATTCCTTCGCTGCGATGAATGCTGGTTTTGTGACGGTCAGTAGCGTCATAGTATCGACTCCAGGAAGCGAGAACCAGAAACCGAGCGCCAGGCATCAGAAACCAAAAATCAAAACCACGTTCAAGCAACAGGTTCAGGTCCAACGCGCCGGCGCCTCTCAGGCGTGGTTTCCACGCTCGATAGCATACCACACGAAGTTTACAATTTGATGATCACGCTCTGACATACGACGCCATCTGCGTATCAGGTTGGGCTCAGCCCGTATGTGCTATACTCTGGTGGTATGCACGACAGATACGACAGCGACCCAACCAATCGGCAGGCGCGACGACGCGCGTACACCGGCGAAACGATTGTCATACGGCGTGTGCAGGGTGCAGCGTCTCCCACCAGGCGCAATGCGTGGCGGCGCATCCGGCGCGCGCTGATACTGACCGGCGTTCTGCTGGCGGTGCTGATCGCGCTGTTCTACTGGCAATTCGCTGCCGCCGTTGCGCCGTTGATCGTCGCCGATGCGCGACCGTTCCCGCCGCTCAATCCGCCCGGCACGGCGATCAATGTCCTGCTCATTGGCGTCGATGAGCGCCCCGATCACCCGGAAGAAGGGGTGCGCAGCGACACGCTCAT
>JBEPYG010000222.1:0-7899 GCA_041641515.1 Roseiflexus sp. | reverse complement strand
CTGCGGCGCCAGAATGTGGAGCAGCGTGATCTCAAACGGTCGCGATCCGAGCGCGCGGAGTGCATCTTCCCAGCGTGGATCGAGCAGATCAGAACAGAGAATCAACGGACCGGGGTTGATCGCAGTGCGCGCATAGCGTTTGCAGGCATCGAGCAGGTCGCCGACGCCGCCAGGTTGGAGGCGCTGGAGGAACGCGAAGAGTGGCAACGCACCCGCCTTGCCGCGCACCCCGCGCAGTTGTGCGCCCGCTCCGGCAGCAAACGCCGTCACCGTCACACGGTCGAGCGTCGAGAGCGCCACATATCCGAACGCTGCCGCAAGGCGTCGGGCATAAGTTAACTTGTGCGGATCGCCCCAATCCATCGAGGCGCTGTTATCGACGAGCAGATGGATGGTCAACTCTTCCTCAGCCACGAACAATTTGAGGAAGAAACGCTCCATCCGCGCATAGAGGTTCCAGTCGATCTGGCGAATATCGTCGCCGCGAGCGTAGGGGCGAAAATCGGCGAATTCGACCGATGACCCACGACGCGGACTGCGCCGCTCACCCTGGATGTCGCCGACCATTGCACGTCGCGTCAGCAGCGCCAGACGATCCAGTTTGCGCAGAAATGCGGAATCGAATAATGGTTGTGGAGAGGTCGTCGTCATCGGAAGTTCCACATCATAGGCGCGAACACATTGTCTGGCGCAGAGACGGTGCATGCACCGTTTCTACAGGGCAACGGTGCGGTGCAATGCACCGTCTCTTCTATTCTGCGCGCACCGATTCGACCACCTGTTTGACGATATCATCGGGGGAAACCCCCTCCGCCTGCGCCTCGAAATTGAGAATAACCCGATGTCGCAGTGCGGGCAGCGCCGCCTGGCGCAGATCGGCGAACGCGACGTTGTAGCGTCCATCGAGCAGCGCCATAATCTTACCCGCCAGGATGAGCGCCTGCATACCGCGCGGGCTGGCGCCATAGCGCACATACTGCTTCGTCACCGATGGCGCCTCCTTGTTTTCGGGATGGGTGGCGGTAATCAGGCGCGCCGCATAAGCGAGGACGTGACTGGCAATCGGGACCGATCGCGCCAGTTGCTGCATCGCCAGGATTGTTGAGGCATTCGCCACCTTGCGCACCTGCGGCATCCGCGCGCCGGTGGTGCGGTTGGCAATTTCCACCAGGTCAGCAGCAGTAGGAAATGGAATGAGAATCTTGAAGAAGAAGCGATCGAGTTGCGCTTCGGGCAAAGGATAGGTACCTTCCATTTCGAGCGGGTTTTGCGTCGCCAGCACGAAGAACGGGCTCTCCAGGCGATGAATCGTTTTGGCGACCGTCACCGTATGTTCCTGCATCGCCTCGAGCAGAGCGCTCTGGGTTTTCGGCGTTGCACGGTTGATCTCATCAGCCAGAATAAGGTTTGCAAAAATCGGTCCCGGCTCGAACCGGAACGTTTTACGTCCTGCCTCATCTTCGCTAATCAGAGTCGTGCCGACAATATCGGCGGGCATGAGGTCGGGCGTAAACTGGATGCGGCTAAAGGAACAATCGATCACATCGGCGAGGGTGCGGACCAGTGTGGTCTTCGCCAGACCAGGAACTCCTTCGAGGAGCGCATTGCCGCCCGCCAGCAATGTAATGACTGTCTGTCGGACCAGTTCCCGCTGCCCGACGATGACTTGTGCGATTTCAGTTTCGATCGCCAGCGCGCGCTGGCGGAACTCTTCGGGTGATAGAACGTCTTTTGGCGCTGCTTCAGCTGCTGTCATATCGCTTCTTTCTCACAGACTCACGATTGCAAAACTTCGCATCATCAAGCTGATCGACACCACGATTAGCGTTACCCACGATACCGCGGTTATGGCAAAGACGAAGGCGACGACGTTTGGGAAAGGCTTCATGAAGCGTCCACCAAGAATGATCGCTGCGCTGCCGAGGATGACGATCAGCGCAAGTACGGCGATAAAGAACCACATCATACGCAGAAAACCACCTCCTGACTCGAACGTGGAGCGAGGAAGAGTGCATCACGGCTCGAGCCGCGAGAAATAGTCGCGCACATAATCCTTCAGGTGTGGCGGGATCGCGCTCCGATCGAGCGCTTCACCAGCTGCACGCTGGTAATCCTGCAACACCTGCTGGTAGGGAGTCTGAAGCGGGCTGACACCGCCTGGCATATTCATCTGCCCTTGCTGGATCTGTGTCTGTCCTTCCGCGCCTTGCTGCCCCTGAATGCGTTCTATCTCACGTGGCTGACCATCAGGGGTAAAGGGCTGGTAGACAAGGTCACTGCTCCCGGCGCCCGCCTCATTTACCGGGCTTTGCTGCTGCCCTTGCTGCTGCCCTTGTTGCTGCCCCTGTTGCTGCCCCTGTTGCTGCCCTTGTTGTTGCCCCTGTTGTTGCCCTTGTTGCTGCCCTTGTTGCTGCCCCTGTTGCTGGCCTTGTTGTTGCTGGCCTTGTTGTTGCTGCCCCTGTTGTTGCTGTCCCTGCTGTTGCTGTCCCTGCTGTTGCTGGCCTTGTTGTTGCTGTCCCTGTTGCTGCTGTCCCTGTTGCTGCTGTCCCTGTTGCTGCTGCCCCTGTTGCTGCTGCCCCTGTTGTTGCTGGCCTTGTTGCTGCGCCTGCTGCTGCTGCCCTGACTGAGCAATGGACTGGCGCTGTTCCTGAAGTTCGGCGATCGACTGCTGGGTGGCCTGTTGCTGCGCCTGCTGTTGCTGCGCCTGCTGGATGCTCTGTGCCGCCTGTTCGAGCGCCTGCTGCGCCTGCTGGATATCATTTTGCTGCAGCGCTTCCGCCGCCTGTCGCAGCGCCTGCGCCGTCTGTGGTGCGCTCTGCTGCAATTGCTGCGCTTCCTGGCGCAGTTGTTCCGCAAGTTGCGCACGTTCTTCGGGAGTCATCCGTTCGATCTGCTGTGCCAGTTGCTGGAGCGCATCTTCAGCTTGTTCCAGCGTTGGACGACTGCTCTGCTGTTGCCCTTCGAGCGCCTGCAGATTGCGGGCAAGTTGCTCGAGCGCAGCGCGCTGCGCCTCGGTTTCTGGTCTCAGGCGCTGCTGCAGACGCGCCTCGGTGGTCGAAAGGTCAGCGAGCGCCTCTTCGCGGTTGCCCGGGTTCTGATCCAGACGCTGCTGCAAATCCGCCAGTTCGCGGTCCAGCGCGGCGCGTTCTTCGGGGCTGAGATTCTGGTTCTGTGCAATCTCCTGACGCAGCTGTTCAATCTGCACTGCCGCCTGCTGCGTCGCCTCACGGATCGCTGCCCGCTCCTGCAGCGCCTGGTTCTGCGGGTTGGGCAACACGATCAGCGCAACCACGGCAGCAACCAGCGCCAGGGCAGCAATCAGTGGCCGGCGGTTAATCTCGAATGGCACCAGATGCGGCTTGAGGGTTGTCGCGAAGGAATATGCGTCGCGCTGCTGCAATTCGACCAGCGGCGACTGCTCGGCGCGCTGCCCCAGTTCCAGCGCCGTCGCCAGACGTTCACGCGCATCGAGCAACGTATCGATCCGCTGCGCAACGCGAATCGGTGGCAGCGGACGCAGCGCCAGATAGCCAATGACGACCAGCAACCACAGCGCCAGCGGCGCCAGCGATACCCAGAGCAAACCCGGAATGGGGTACAGACGCCCCGCCACTTGCGCGACGAGCGACAGCACTGCAGCGATCCAGAGCGTACTGCTGGCAAACCAGAGCGTATCGCGTGCACGCAGGCGCAACGCCATCGGGCGCAACTGCTGCCGGAGTTGATCGATTGTCACAGAAGGCGCTGACATCAGACGGCCGCCTATTCCTCGACGCGACGCCAGAACGAGCGTTCACTGACGCGCCTCGTTCCGTTGCCATCGTCGATGAACTCGATCACCCGTTCGCTGATGATCGTCACGACACTGTTCGCTGCTGTGCGCGTTGCCGGCGGCTGCGCCACAGATTTCACGGCAGGCAGCGATGTTGAAGGAAGGGTTACGGGCACATTTCGCTGCTCGATGCGCCGCGCCAGCCAGGCAATACCTGCTTCCGCCGCCAGTGCGACGGCGCTGATCGCCACTGCGCGCCCGACATCGCGCCAGCGCGCCGGGATCGCCGAGCCGAGACGCATCAGCGGTTGCGACGAGAGTGGCGCGGGAAGCAACCGTTCCAGCGCTGCGCCACATTTCCCACAGAAGTGATGATCGAGCGGATTACCGTGACCGCATTGCGAACAAATGCGCTCTACCATCGGGTGCTCCTCATTCCGCGTATCGACACTCTGTTGAAGTATAGCACACTTCGCTGCCGGTTGCCGTGATATGTAAATGAGAGCGCTGCGGTGTGCGCGAATCGTAGCGACGTTGCGCCTGCACTACGGTCGCGCGTCGCTGCAGGCGTAGGGGCGCTGGTGGCGCCTGGTTGGGGCAGGTACAAGACCTTAAACCAGTATTGCGGTACTATTGTTCACACATCGGACGCGCTGGTGGCGCCTGGTTGGGGCAGGTACAAGACCTGCCCCTGCAGATGTACGGTTGGGGGTGGGGGTGAGGGCGAATCAGGGCATCCCAACGTCATCCGTACATAACGCGGCGCCGGTGACGCAAACGCCGGCGCCGCACAAGAAGTGAGGGCGAATCAGGGCATCCCAACGTCATCCATACCCATCTTTGTCCACACGATCGGTTCGCCTCTGGCGGTGGGATGGGGCAACTGCCATCCGGGGTTTCTATGGCGTTTCGTTCTATCTCATGCCGGCTCCCATCAGATCGCATTGACTTGCGAAATATGCCGCGTTGTGGTATCATTCTGCGTGGGCCTCTAGCTCAATTGGCAGAGCAGTTGACTCTTAATCAATCGGTTCAGGGTTCGAGTCCCTGGAGGCCCACCATGAAGATACGCTCACCGTAATGGTGAGCTTTTTTTGCCCCAATATAACTGTCCTGCGTAGTCTTCCACTTTCCGAATGCTCTCGAGTCTCCTCTGCGCTGGCAGGCGAGTGGGCATTTCGGCGACCCCGACCGTTATGAAAGAGGTTCGCGGCGCTTCTGTGCTCTTGTCACGAAGCACAGCGCTGCTCTTCCACGACAATCTCCCTCCCAACCATCACAACTGCCCGGTATCGACCCATGCATCGAGGCGCGCGCAGTAGCCGGGGTCATCGTAGCGCGCCGGGTGATATGCTGCGGCATACGTCGGCAACGCCGAGCCGCTGATGTGCGCCGCCAGCAGTTCTGCCGCGCCGCACGCTGCCATGATCCCGTAGCCGGACAACGCGCCCAACACAAACGACCCGCGTGGTCCCACCGGTCCGATCAGCGGACGGTTCTCACGGGTTTTGGTGTAGTAGCCACCGTCGATCGTCGGACGCGGTGGACGGTGGATATATGCCTCCAGCGCCGGGATGATCCGTGCCAGTCCGCGCAGCGTCACATCGAAGAAGTAGGGCGACGACGGCAGTGGAAAGACTTCTTCGACTGGCGCAGCATCGTATGCCCACAACGCGATGACCCACTGGCTCCCCTCACCCCCTTCTGGACGGCAGTGTGCGCCGGACGGCAGGGTTCCGAGCAGCGCATGCGCCGCTGGATCATCGGCGATCAGCGCCCGTTCTTCATCAGTCCAGGCGATGGTCTGGGGATCGGCGCAGATCAGAAGCGGTGCATCGCGTGGCAGAATCCCCAGGTGATCCTCGAATGCGACTTTGAGGTGCCGTTCCGAAAAGACCGGCAATGTGACGCCAGCTATGCGCCCAACCTGGCGCAGGAATGGCCCGGCAGCATTCACGAATGCGTTCGTGGCGATACGCTGCGCGCCAGCTTGCACGGCGACGACCTGTCCATTGTGAACCTCGACCGACTCAACGCGCGCGCGCAGGAAGCGCACCCCACGACGCCGCGCCCGTTCCAGCAGCGCCATGCCGAGTTGTTGGGCGCTCAGCCATCCGCAGCGTCGTGCGTGCAGCGCGGCAACCGCGCGATCTGCGCAGCAGGGAAAGAACCGGCGCAGGATGGCGGGTTCCAGAATCAGATCGGCGCCGTCCAGGCGCTGATCGAACCCGTGGGCAACTGCAGGCGTATAGGTCTCAGGCGTTGTATGGATACGCAGCGATCCTGCTCCCAGCGCCGCTGCCTCTTCGCCTGCACGTCGCAGAAGATCGATCCGCGCCGGATCAGTCGTCACATAGAGGTAGCCACGCCGGTTGAGCGCGATGGCATTGTCTGTTTCGCGCGCCAGCGCCTCAAGCAGATCGATGCTCCGGTTCATCAGCGCAACCATTGCATCGTCGGGACCGGGCCACCAGTTGCGGTAGCACTCGCTCGATTGATCGCTGGTCAACGAGAGCGGTGAGCGCTCATCGACCAGCAGCACCGATGCGCCCTGCGCGGTCAGCGCATCGGCGGCAGCGACGCCGGCGATGCCGGCGCCACAGATCACAACGTCGTAGCTCGTCACGATCTCTCCAGAACCTTGTTCAATGCTTCGGCGACGGGTCCGATCCGCGCGTGCAAATCAGGACTGACATCGCTATGCGACGCCAACGCGATTATAGAGCAAAACGGAAGCGAGCAGCGCGTGGTATACTCACAGCTGCTGCGGAGATTACGGCAGGGATGATGGCAAACATAGCAGAGGACGAGCATATGAGCGCGGATGATATGTTGATCTTTCCCGGCTCAGGGAGTCCGAAGTTGACAGCGAACATCTGCAAGTACCTGGGTACGACGCCGGGAGAGTGTGAAGTGCTGCGCTTTTCCGAGGGCAACCTGTTTGTGCGCATTCTGGAGAACGTGCGCGGGCGACACGTGTACATCGTACAGTCAACGGCATTTCCGGCGAATGACAATTTCATGGAACTCCTCTTCTGGATCGACGCCTTCAAACGTGCCAGCGCCGCATCGGTGACGGCTGTGGTGCCCTTTTTCAGTTACGCCAAGGGCGACAAAAAAGACGAACCGCGCGTCTCGATCCGCGCGCGGGTGTGCGCCGATGCCATTGAGGCGGCAGGCGCCGATCGAATCGTCGTCATGGACCTGCACGCGCCGCAGATCCAGGGGTTTTTCAAGATCCCCGTGGACGATCTCTACGCGCTGCCGGTGTTGTGCGATCGGGTCAAACAGATGGGTCTGGATAATCTGATCGTTGTTGCGCCCGATAGCGGTTTTGCCAAGAAAGCGCGCAAGTATGCGCGGTATCTCGGTGTCTCCATGGCGGTTGGCGACAAAGAGCGCGTTGCGCACGACGAGCATGCGCACATTGTTGAGATTATCGGCGATGTAGAGGGCAAAACAGCGCTGATCGTCGATGATTTCACTATTTCTGGGGGAACGCTCGTCGAAGTTGCCGAGCAACTGTTGGTGCGCGGCGCAAACGAGGTATACGCCGCCGTCACCCACGGCGTCTTCGCCAGAGGTGCGATGGAACGGCTGGCAGACAGTCCGATCCGGCGCCTGCTGATCACCGATACCGTCGAGACGCAACCGGTGACATTGACGCCGCAGATTGAAGTGGTGTCGGTCGCGCCGTTATTTGGCGAAGCGATCCGGCGCATTCACAACCGTGAAAGTATCAGTGTGCTGTTTCCGCGATAGCAACGCTCTAGGCGCCTATGACTCTCACCGTCACCTCGCTTGCTTCAGGAAGCAGCGGTAATGCCCTGCTGGTGCGCTCCGGCGACACGGCGCTGCTTGTCGATTGCGGGTTGCCGCTTCGCACAATCGAGCGGGCGCTGATGCGCGCTGACGTGAACCCTGCGCAGTTGAGGGCCATTCTGCTCACCCATGAGCATGGCGATCACACGCTCTCGGCCGGACCGATGGCGCGACGGTACAGCATTCCAGTGGTCGCGAACCGTCCGACGCTGGCTGCACTGGCGCAAAACCTGGAGGGCGCACCTGTTCAGGAACTGGCAACCGGCGCCGCCGTGACGATTGCCGGTTTCGGCGTGTGCAGTTTC
>JBEPYG010000221.1:0-7968 GCA_041641515.1 Roseiflexus sp. | reverse complement strand
GCCACGACCCGTCGCGCGCTGGCGTGGGCGCCGGCAGCGCCATTCGTGCTGCTGGCGAACCGTCTTCCCGGTGTGTACGACCGGCTCTGGCATCGCATCCAGCGCGCTCTGGCGGTCAGCGAAGCGCTCATCCCGCCACTGGACGATACATTCTGCACCTGCACCCTCGAATGGCTAACGTGCGGCGCACGCTTTGTGATCAACGGTCAGGTTGTGCACGAAACCGACTGTGCGCCACGCGGACCGCTCGGCTTTGTCGCCTGGGTCGATAACCAGTGGCTGGTCGCCACGCCGCGCGGATCGTTCGGATGGGGATTGCATGCCGTTCCAGGGACACAGTGGATGGAGATTGCTCGGATACACATCGAGCACTAAGGGAGTGCGAATCTATGTGCGTCTGTCTGATTCCGCTGCGTATCGAAGCTCGAAAGCTATCGACGAACATCCAGCGCTTCCGGCAACGTCTGGAAGAAGCGGCGCCGTATGCGCCCGACCTGATCTGCCTGCCGGAATGCGCATTCACAGGGTATCTGTACGAACCGCACGATCTCGAACGCTATGCCGAACCAATTCCCGGTGACACAACCACAACGATCGCAGAACTGGCAGGCGCCTTTCGCTGCTCCATCTGCTTTGGCATGCCAGAACATACCCCCGAGAGCTGGTACAGTTCTGGCGTTCTGATCGACCCGTCCAGTCGCATAGCGCTCGTCCAGCGGAAGATGAGCGAACAGCTACCCTTTGTGGCAGGCGATCACATCCATGTGCTCAGCACAGAGTCCGGCAGACTGGCAATCCTGCTGTGCGGCGATCTGTTCGAGGAAGAAGCTCAACGACAAGCTGCGCGCGCAGAGATTGTCATCGTTCCCCTGGCGCGCAGTTTCGACGGACCATCTCCCGACCGAGAACGCTGGATGCATGAAGATCGCCAGGCATACGCCGATACAGTCAGAAGCCTCGGAACAACAGCACTGATCGTCAATGCCCTGGAAGACCCGGCGCTGCCCGAAGCATCATTCGGTGGCGCCCTGGTCATCGATCCGAACGGCAATGTCCTGGCAGAGTCGCCTCACGGCACAGACGAGGCGCTCATCTTCGATATTTAGTTGTTCGCCCGACGCTCGTTCTCCGCCATCTCCGCCGCCTGACGTTCCAGCCAGGCGCGGATCTTTTCCTCCGCCAGCGGATCCCACTGACCGGTGCGGATCAACCAGTCGATGATTGCGCCTTCGACATAGCGCTGCCGGTCATCGATCAGGTGTGCGGCGCGTTCTTCGGCATGCTGCCAGTCACGGTTCGGCATTGTCGGCCTCCTTCTGCGATGAACAGGATCAGACACTGGCTGGCAGTTCTTCGACCTGCTCCGTGCTTACCGCGTGACCATTCACCGGCTGCCAGCGGTCTGCCAGTTTCTTCATCACCTCTGGCAGGGTGGTGTACTCCATTTCCTCCATCGGCAGGCGGTGCGGCTCGAACGGGCCGTGACGACGCAGATGATCGGCGATGACATTGCACAGATGCCGCGCCTCATCGAAACTGGGGTCGTCGAACATATCACGCGGTCCGATCAACCGACCATCGGCGATCTGGAACCCCAGTGCAATCACCCGCGGCGGTCCGTCGAAGCGTCCCGGATGGGCATCGCCGACGCGGCAGGGCATCAGCGGACCGTAGTGCGAACCACGCATCCACCCCTCGACAATGTGCGGCATGGTGAAGGGTTCCAACACCTCGCCGACTGCCGGGAACTCACCCTGCGCCCGAACAATGCAGACCGGATCATCCTTCCCGACATAGCGTCCGGCAATCAGCGCCAGCCGCTGGGTGGACGATACAGCTCCGATCGCGCCGGTGCTCTTCGCTGTCACGCTTTCTACCACATAGCGCCCCGGTGCACCGATGAACACCAGCAAGTCGTACATCTCCTCTGGCGTACTGAGCGTGATCGTTTCACCCTTTCTGACATCCAGCACCTGGAAGCGAAACCCTTCATGCATCGCCGGCGAAATCACCAGCCCTGCTGTGTTGAACGGATCGGCAAACATGCGGAAGAGCGGCAGGTTCCAGGCGCCAGCGCTGGTTTTGTCGGCAAAGAACACGATAATCGGCTCGGATGGACGCTCGATGATTGTCATCTCGGCAATGCCCGGACCCATACCGCGCACATTGCCGGAAAACGCATTTTTGAGCAGGTCCTGCCCGGCGCCGTACAGTTTCAGTTCCTTTGCCACGCGCGTGCAAATATCGAACACATCCCAGGCAAGACGGTGAATCTCGTGGCTATCGACACCTAGGCGGTGGGTCATGAGCAGCCCCAGATCATCGCCGCACGCTGTCACGTGAAAGTCGAGCAAGAGCCCGTGACGACGCGCAATCTCCAGTTGCCGCCCTGCCTCATCTTTCAATGCTGGATGAATAGCCGAGTGGCCGACGAACCCTCCGACATCCGCCTTGATACAACTGATCGTCAATTCCGTCGCCATAGCGCTGCCTCCTTCGTCTGCAGGCAACCGGCGCGTGTCGGAGCGGGAAAAACAGCGGGGGAGAAAAAAGAAACACGCGCCATATCTGCCCGCCGCCAGAAACGACACGGGTGTCAGCGCGTGTTGAAACCATGTGCGCGACCCCATTGTCGACGGCACCTGTTCGGCGAACGATCAGGCGAGTAATCGTTCAGCCTATAGCCTACTCGATCCGAGAGAATACAGCGTAACGGTTGGATTACGACGGGTGATGGTTGTGTAACTATCTGAACAATGACCGGCACATTCCGCAACTGTGCTACCTGCCCTGACGGCGCACATCAGGCAACAGGCAACCGACGCCTCGCCAGAACCAGCGCTACAATCGATAACGCTAGAAGCGGTACATGTAGGAAACCCATCCACCACATCGCGGGATCGAACCACCAGGTCATGTTAATGAGACCGTAGAGCAATGCATTGAACGCCATGACCCGATACGCAAACGGCGGCACGTTTGGCAGAGCAATAATCAGGAAGAACAGAAACACCGGCGTTGTCAAACAATACGACAGACCATACGCCGGCGAGGTCAGCAGGAGCATTGGATTGAAGTCGGGCTGAACCGCCGAGTCGGTAAGTGCGACAGGTGACCAGAATGCCAGCAGCGCCAGTGGCGCGAGCGCGTAGTGTCGCCAGTCGAGATCGCGCAACGAAATGCTGAGACGGTTCTGCACCGCCACACTCAGCCAGATAATCGCCAGAAGCGCACAGGCGATGACGTTACCGGTATGCACCACATACCCGTAGGTGTCGGTCACCCCCTGCCCTTGCACCCATCCAATCACCAGATAGTTCACTCCCATATACGCGGACAGAACGCGCCCGGCGTGCCTGGGACGCCACGCCATCAAGGCGATCAGCGCGAGCGTGGCAAGGTGAAACAGCGGCGAAAGAATGGTATACGGTTGCGGATCAGCAGTGACACGCAGCAGTGCGTTGATCACATTCGACGTCTCCTGCGGCGCATACGGTTTCTCTGCATACGGCGGCAGGAAGAAGACAATCAGCAGCAACCCATATGCCAGTGGATAGACCCATCGATAGGTATGCGCTTTTGGAGCGGCGTGACCGGCAAGCATCGACGAACCTCCCCTCGTGCATCACGAATGCCACACCATTGCGGCGTAACGTCTTGCGTTATACCGAGCGTAGCACAGCAGCGACCGCGGATGCATTGAGGAGCGATCTGTACACGGTAGCGATTCGTCAACTGAAGCGCTTCGTACTCATACCCTTGTGAGTCAGTTCAAAACCTGTGGCGCGAGGTCCTTGCGCGGAGGTTCGGCAGTCGGCGGCTCTTGGTCCTCCAGGGCCTCAAGCACATGCTGAAGGGCAGCTTCGGCGGCATCGGCGAAGGGACAGATCACGAGATCGGCGCCCAGCTTTCGATAACGCTCGGCATCGTGCTCGTTCTCCACAGTCACCGCGATCAAGCCCCGAAACCCGAGCTCGCGCAACGCCAGGCACATTGTGGCGTGGACATCAGCCTCGGTCAGTGAAAGAGCGACTGAACGCGGGGCGGCGGAAATTGCCGCGCGCACGCCTGCCAGCGGTAGGTGGGCAAAAAACTCCGGGTCTGAGGCATCCCCCATGATCACGTCGAGTCCACGTTCGCGCGCCGAACGCAGAACCTCTGGATTGAAGTCTACACCAAGCGGACGCAGTCCGACATCTGCCAGACCTTCGGCGAGACGGGCGCCGAGCCGCCCCATACCTACGACAAGAATATCGTGGCGGCGATCCTCAGCGCCAGGCGTATCATCGGCAAGTTCGCGGAAGGGTGTGCGGCGCTCGAAGATGCTGAGAAACGGAGCACACCATTCGTACAGTTTGTGCGACCAGGTGATCATGTACACCGAGAGGGTGATGGTGACCAGGCCCACCAGGGTGACCAGCCCCATAGCATCGCTGTTGATGTGCCCCAGGCTGATCCCCATGGCAATAAAGATCAGTGAGAACTCAGAAATCTGCGCCACGGTAAGCCCGGCCAGAAAGCCGGTACGCTTGCGATAACCCATGAAACCCATAATGGCCAGGACGATCAGCGGGTTACCGATCAGCACGAATAGCGAGAGCACGATGGATGGGATGATCTGATTCCCGATAGCAGACAGGTCCATACCCACCCCAAGCGCGAAAAAGAAGAAGAGCAGCAGGAAGTCGCGCAGCGATGCTAGACGCACGGTCAGCAGGTCGCGTACTGGTGTCGATGCCAGCGTCACGCCAGCCAGCAGCCCGCCCAGTTCCTTGCCTAGACCGATGACATCAGCCAGCGCTGCAAGCCCTGCAGCTAGTGCCACGGCGAAGATGACAAGGAGCTCAGACGATCGACTGACAAGCCGGGTCAGCGGTCTGGCCAGATAGCGGATGAAGATGAACGCAAACAAAAAGAGCCCCAGTGTCCCCAGCGCCAGGGTGACAATATCACCCTGACCATTCCCTGCAC
This sequence comes from Roseiflexus sp., assembly GCA_041641515.1. Lineage (GTDB taxonomy): Bacteria > Chloroflexota > Chloroflexia > Chloroflexales > Roseiflexaceae > Roseiflexus. Next base: position 2,997 of record JBEPYG010000221.1, on the reverse strand, counting down.
CTGTCACACCGATGGTAGACACCACCACCATGGCAAAGACGACGAACAGGTCCTGCACGATCAGAAAGCCGAGTGCGATCTTGCCGTGCAGCGAGTCAACTTCGTGCTTATCAGAGAGCAGCTTGACGATAATAATGGTAGAAGAAAAGGTCAACGCGATAGCGACATAGAGCGCCGTCACCCAATCGAAGCCCATTGCCGCACATAGCGCGAAGCCGATGAGCGATGTAAACAGCACCTGTCCCAAACCGGTCGCCAATGCCACCTGTCCCAGGCTGCGCACTAGCGCGGTGTCGAGTTTCAGCCCTACCAGAAACAGCAGCACAGCTATTGAGATCTGGCTGAGCAGCTCGACCGCCTCGACTGAGTGTACGATGTTGAGCATCCCCGGTCCGGCGATAAGCCCGGCCAAGATGAAGGCCACAATCATCGGCTGCCGGAGCATCACGCCGACAATGCCGAGCGCAGTGGCCAGCCCAATCAGCAGGGCGATCTCGTAGAAGGTGCCAATTTCAGGAAACATAGCGAAAATATCCGTTGTTCCTGACCCTGGGCTGCGATACGGTGTATGGATTGTTAGTAGCAGCGTGCATCACAACAGGCTCAGGAATAACAAAAAGTCAGCCTGTGAAGATCACCTTCACAGGTGACGGTACGTGTTATGATCAGGCTTTCCGTAGCATGAGAGCATGGCTGACGGTGTTTGTCAAGGTAACTGTTCACAATCGACGGTTCGGGTGATGTTCATAACGCGGCGCGCACAAAGTGCATGAATGACCGAAGGGATGTTTCTTCTTGTTGAGGAAACCTCCTGACGCGCTGGTCCGGCGATGCCGGCATCAAACGTATGGAGCCTGGTCGGTTCAGATCTGGCGTTTCGAGGCGTCGAGAATGGTGATGCCGGCAAGGTCGTTACCGTGATGGCGGAGCGTATCGAGCGCCTGCTGCTGGCAGTCGCCACTGCAACGTTGTGCTGGCACGAACTAAGCGAAGCGGTGCTGACAGATGAACAGCGTCGCCGGGTCGACCTAGGCTGGAAGCAGGCGTGGAGCATCTTTCAACTCGGCCTACGCCGGCTAGCTCGATGCCTCGCCGCTTTCCTGCGACGGCTCAGCGCGTTTTCCGCATCACTGACGCCCATATGCCTCCCTCCCCGCCTCTCCGAACGGCGGCGCTAAAAGTGTCAGGGCATCAGAATCCATACCTCCTCAGATCGCTCTGATCGCTTGTTCCATGATACGATACCGGAGGATTGCACAGTGAGACCGGTTGGAATGGGAGGTATGGACTACTGAAGCCAGGCTTCAGCAATCCATACGATCTATGAGGCGTTACACAGGGTGATACCAATCCGCCTCAAAACCGGGTATACTGGATGTTGACATCAGTTCGATGAAGAACAGTGCTGTTCGTGAAAGGAGGCGACAATGAAGCCGCCTGCCGCGCGACCCTACCGTCACCCCGACGATCTCGAGCCGGTCGTCGATTTGATCCTCACCTGCCGCGCTGAGGAGCGTATCGATCCCTGGCCCCCCGTGCACGACATTCGTGAGCGACTCGGCGCTGCCGACGACGCGCGACTGTGGATTGACGCAAATGATCGCCCCGTCGCATTTGCGATGATCTGGGAAGGAAATGTCCTGATCTATGTGGCACTGCCTGGAGCAAGCGATGAGACCCTCGAAATGCAGGCAGTGGCGTGGGCGCTGGAACAGGCACGCACCCGCGCGGAACTGTGCGGCGAACGTGCGGTGCTCTGCGTCCCTGTGCGCGACGATGATCCGCATCGCACCGGGTTGCTGACCCGCGCCGGTCTGCGCCTTGGTGAGTGGCATATGATCCGTATGCACCGCTGGCTTCATCTGCCGATCGCCGGGGTTCATCTTCCGCCGGGTTTCATACTCCGTTCCGTCACGGGTGAATCCGAAGCGCAGGCACTGGTCGATCTCCACCACATTGCGTTTGCCACAACGTCCAAGACATTGACTGAGCGCATAGCCTGGATGCATAGTCCGGCCTGCGATCCGCGTCTCGATCTGGTGGCAGTAGCGCCAGACGGAACATTGGCAGCATTCTGCCGCTGCTCAGTCTGCCCTGAGGAACGGGTGCGCCTCAAGGACGCCGCTGCCTGGATCGATCTGATCGGTGTGCATCCTGCATACCGACGCCAGGGTCTGGGGCGGGCGCTGCTGTTGCAGACGTTACAGCATATGCGTTCGATTGGTCTCAGACGGGCGTGGCTCAGTGTCGGCAGCTGGAATACCCCGGCACAACGGTTGTTCGAGTCGTGCGGGTTTGCGGTTGCCTGCCGTATCATCTGGCTTGTCTACGACGAAGAACTGGAGGTGGCGGTATAATGGCGCAACCTGTGTTTGACCCTGCTGTGACCGGAGGATGTGATGATTTTGTCGGATATTGTGACAGTTGAGCGATTGCCGTCTGCCGATCTGACCCTCCCTGTCCATGGGCGCATTGTGCGCCCCGAGCCGGCACTGATCGCGCAGTTGCGCGATGTGAGCAGTGCTACAGCAAGCGTAACACTGTACGCGATGGGGGTGCGGCGCACCTTCATCAGCGGTCCGTTGCCGCGCACCCCCGGTCAGCGGATCGTTGGTCCGGCGGTGACGCTGCAGTTCATGCCGCAGCGTGAGGATGTCCGATCAGGCATGGGAGCAGACCACGCCGAGAAGAGCAGCGCTCTGTGGCAGGTTTTCGAGACGATCGAGCCGGGGGACGTGCTGGTGGTGCAGGCATTCGGCGACCGGCACACCGGCTGTGTCGGCGAGATGCTAACGACCTATTTCAAGGGGCGCGGCGGCGCCGGGATGGTTGTCGATGGGTGTGTGCGCGATTGTGCACGAATTCAGGAACTGGACGTGCCACTCTGGTCGGTCGGGTTCACACCGAACTATGCAACACAGGCAGGGCTGATGCCGTGGGGATACAATGTGCCGGTTGCGTGCGGCGGGGTGCTCGTGTTGCCGGGTGATATCGTGA
>JBEPYG010000220.1:0-7977 GCA_041641515.1 Roseiflexus sp. | reverse complement strand
GACGCCGACGATCAGCGGAAGCGGCTGGCGCAGTTGCTCGCCGATCATGGCGCCACAGCCGATGCAGCAAAGCATTATCTCGAACTGGCACGACGTTGCCAGGCGCGCGGGCAACTCGATCAGGCGGCGGATCTGGCGGAAACAGCGCTGCGTTGCGAACCAGAGAACCGCGAAGCCAAAGAGTTGATCGCTGCGCTCCACGATGCCCTGGCAACCACGGTTCAGTCGGCAATCGAAGCGACAACCATTGCCGCCGATGCCTCTCCCCTGCCGATGATCGGCACCGGCAGCTTACGCGGCGCACACCTCGCCATCGACCGGATTGTGGCTCTGGCGCACGAACGTCAGGAAGCGGGCGACATCGACGGCGCCATCGAGCAGTATGAACGCGCCCTCAAACTCGGCACCGACCGCAGCGATGTTTTCTACAGTCTGGGTTTGCTCTATCAGGAACGCGGCGACTATCAACGCGCCGTAGAACTGCTGCAGGGCGCCGCCGGCGATCCGGAATATGCCCTCTCAGCCCACTATATGCTTGGTCAATCGTATCAGGCGCTGGGACAACTGCCCGAAGCGGCGCAGGAGTACGAACAAACGATCCGTCTCCTGCCGCTCGATTCGATCGGGCGCGCCGAAGCTGACGACATGATCCAGATGTATGAGAGCGCCGCGCAGGTCTATATCCAGATCGACGATATTGCACGCGCTGCAACGCTCTACTCGACGCTGGCCAACTTCCTTCAAAGCAAGCGCTGGGGGCGCGAGCGCGCCGATGAGTTTCGCCAGAAAGCTAAAGACCTGACCGAGCGCAATATGTTCTCCAAACTGCGCACGCTCGGTACCGGTGCATTGACATCACCGCCACCCGCCCCTGAACCCGAAACGCCCCTCGAAAGTCCAATGCCTGAAACGTGGGGGAAGATTCGGCCGATCACCGATTTTTTGCGCGCGCCTGAGCCTCGCGCATCAGACGACCACCTCGCAACCGCACCATCAGTCGCTCCCGAACCGGTCGATCCACTGGCGGTCCTCGAAACGCTGCCGTCTCCCGAACATGCGCCGGCAGCGCCGGTTACACCACTCGACACAGCCGGGCTGGATGACATCTGTGAACGGTACGTCCTGGCGAGCGAAAAATATATCGAACAGGGGTTGATGCTGGCAGCCAACGACGCCTGTATGGAGGTCATCAGGCTGAACCCGGATTATTTACCGATCCATCTGCGGTTGGGCGAGATTTATGAGCGTGATGGACGCAAAGACGAAGCGCTGGTCAAGTATCAACTGCTGATCGACACGTATGTGGCGCGTGGTGAACCACAGCGTGCTATCGACGTCTACTATCGGCTGATCGAACTGTCACCCGATACCATCATGGCGCGTTCGCGACTGGCTGAGTTGCTGCGTGCCGAGGGACGCAACGAAGAGGCGGCACAGCAGATTGCCGTGGTAGCCGGCGCCTATTTTCGGATGGGGCAAACGACCAAAGCGCTCGAAGAGTATCGACGTGCTTTGCAATGGTCTCCGTCCAACGCGGAACTCCACGCACAGTATGGGCAGGCGTTGCTGAAACTCGACCGCGCCGAGGCGGCGCTTGTCGCCTTCCGGCGCGCCCTCGAACTCGATCAGCAGAATCCGGTCAATATCGCGCGCATCAACATGGCACTGGCGATTATGGGTGAGCAACCCGTGGCCGTCTGGCAATCGCTGGCAACGCTACTCGACCAGCTCAAACAGCATCCACAACGCCTGAATGAAGTGCAATCCGAGTACCGCGCTGCGCTGCTGGTTGCTGATATCCCGATACTGCATTACATCCTGGGAGTTGTGCAACAGCACGCCGGGCAACATCCATCGGCGCTGCTGGAGTTCGAGCAGGCGATCGAACTGCTGAATGCCGAGGGTGATCCCATTCTGACACCGCATCTTGTCTATCAGGCACTGGCGGATAGCCACATCGCCCTGGGGCAGGCGAACGAGGCGTTGAGCCAGCTCCAGCACGCTCTTGACCTTCCTCCCGCCCCGCCGCCGCCAGAGAGCGCCCGGTATCCGTTCTCAACCCCCCTTTCGCAGGGAGAAACCGTGCGCCGCATGGCGGAAGCTTTTGCCGCGATCGGTGATCTTGCTAGCGCCGAGCGCGCCCTGCAGGAAGCCAAACAGTTCCTGCCTTACGACCGTGCGATCTATACCAAACTGTCCGACATCTACTTCCGGCAGGGGCGACTGAACGAAGCGCTGGCGCAACTCGACGAGCTGGCGACGCACTATGAGCAACGCCAGATGCTGGATCGCGCAATTGAGGCACTCGAAAATGCACTGCGCCTGGCGCCCAACAATATCCCGATCAGTCATCGCCTGGCGAAAATGTATATCCGGCGCGGCTACCTGGACAAGGGCATCGAAGCGTTGACGCGCGTCGCTGAACTTCAGCGGAAGGAAGGACAGATCAAAGATGCCATTGCCAACCTGCAGCAGGCGGCTGAGGTGCACTGGACGCTTGGCAGGCAGGAGGAGGCGCGCATACTCTATGACAAAATCGTGCATATCGCGCCTAATGATATCGAAGCGCGTCAGTGGCTGTCGTTCATGTACACCCTGGCCGGGATGATACGCGAAGCTATCGCCCAAAAGAAACAGATTATTCGCATCCTGCTCCAGCGCCGCGATCTGGACAATGCCATCGCCGAGATGCATCAGATCTACGGGCTGGATCAGAATGATACCGACAATCTTTTCCAGCTCGGCGACGCCCTCATGCGGCGGCAGGAGTATGAACAGGCGGTCCGCATCTATGCACGGCTGGCGAAAGTTCCAGGCGTTGAGATTGATCGCGTCGAAGCGTTGCAGACGGCAGCAAAACGGATGCTCGAACAACAACAGGCAGGAAGTCGGTGACGGATGGCGCATAGCAATGGTGACGCGATGACCGCAGGCGTATGATGCTGTCCTGCAACGGTTTCTATCATCATCGTGTCATCCCAAAATGCCGGGATAGCGGTAAAATATGCGTGAAAGCAGACAATCCTCGGCATTGCTGTGCACCGATGAAACGCTATGCCTGACATTCGTAGCATCCTGGAATGGATCTATCGCCTCGCCGATCGTCTCAATCCCTTCGTCGACCCACGTGCGCTGCTCGACATTGCGATCGTCGCACTGATTTTCTACTGGTTGCTCGGCGTCATTCGTGGCACGCGCGCCGTTCCGTTGTTACGCGGTTTTGGCATCATGCTGGTGATCTCGATCGCCCTCAGCTCGGTGCTGCCGCTGGAAACGCTTCGCTGGCTGCTCGAAAACGCTATTCAACCGGCGCTGATTGTGGCAATTCCGGTGTTGTTTCAACCAGAATTGCGTCGCGCTCTGGAAAGCTTGGGGCGAACCAACGACCTGCTAGGACGCCCGTTCTCGCGCGCCAATCGCTCAGAATTGATCGACACGGTGAATGGTATCTCGCGCGCCGCTCAACAGTTGTCGCAGCAGGGAATCGGTGCATTGATGGTGATTGAGCGCGAGACAGGCCTGCAGGAATATGCCGATCGCGGCGTTATCCTCGATGCGCGGCTGGCAGTACCGCTCCTGCTGAATATTTTCTATCCCAATGCACCACTGCACGATATGGCGGTGATTGTACGCGGCAATCGTATCCTGGCAGCCAATGTCGTACTTCCGCTCAGCGAAGACATCGTCGGACCACGGCGCCTCGGCACACGCCATCGCGCTGCAAAAGGCATCTCTGAGCAATCCGATGCCATCGCAGTGGTGGTTTCGGAAGAGACAGGCGCAATTTCGCTGGTGCACGATGGACGTATGGTGAGTTACCTGAACGAGTCGCGTCTGCGAAGCATGCTGGCAGGTTTGCTCAAAGTGCAGCTCGATGAGGAGCCAAAGACCTGAACTATCCGAAAGGTCGTCGTTGTGGATTTTCTGAACACCTCAGCCTTGCGTTTTCTTCTGGCATTGATGCTGGCATTCACGCTGTGGGTGTTTGTCTCCTACACCCAAAATCCAGATCTTTCCACCGCCTACGATAATGTGCCGGTGGATATCGAGGGTCTGGAACCGGGATTGATCGTGGTCGATCAGGAAGGTCTGCCACGCACACAGCGTCCAGAGGTTGACCTGACGGTGCAGGCAGATGAGGAAACCGTGAGAAATGTACGCATTAGCGATCTTCGCGCGTTTGTAGACCTGAGCAGACGCGGGCCCGGCGAACATAATGTGCCGGTCAATGTCATCACCACCCGCTCGCTCCGTTTGCGTACAACCGTCGATCCCGAGTATCTGGTTATCCGGCTGGATCAGGAAATGACGAAGACGGTTGCACTGACCATTGAGACAACCGGGATCGTGCCGTTTGGCTTCGAGGCGCGCGCACCGCAGGCAACCTCACGCGGGCAGCCGTTGACGATGGTGACAGTGCGCGGACCACAGGGAAGGGTGACACGCGTAACGGCGGTGCGCGCGCGCGCCGATATCGACCGTCTGACAGCTAATTATAATTCTCCACGAACGCTCGAACCGATCGATGCCAACGGTCAACCGGTAGCCGGCGTGACGGTCGAGCCGGCTACTGCCGATATTCTGGTGCCGATCATTCCCAGCGTCGGTCTCAAGCGCGTGCCGGTTGTACCCGCGATCACCGGCTTCCCCGCCAGCGGCTATGTGGTTGCCGGGGTCGAGGTATCACCGTTGCTCGTCACGCTAACCGGCAGTTCAGGACCGCTCGACGATGCCGAGAATGTCACCACCGCCGAGCTGGACATCACCGGCGCAACACAGACCTTCACACGCTCCGTTGCGCTCATCGCGCCACGTGGGACGCAGTTGCGCTTCGGTGAGCCAACCGAGGCGAACGTGACAGTGCGGATTGCGCCGATCAATCGCCCGTTTCAGGCAACCATACCGGCATCGGTGCAGGTCATCGGCATTGGTGAAGGGCTGTTGGCATCGCTCAGCCCCAACGTCGTTTCTATCACTGTAGCTGGCGCCGCCGCTCAACTCGAGATGTTATCCAGCACTCAACTGCTTGGCTTGGTCAATGTCCGTGGATTGGGACCGGGAGTTTATGAACTCGAACCAGCGTTCACACTTCCTGAGGGCGTGACGCTGGCAGCTCCAGCGCCGCGCGTCTTTGTGACGCTGCGCCTGCCGCCAACCGCCACACCAGCGCCGACATCGACGATCGAGAGTGAGGCTCAACCAACGGCATTGCCCGGCACACCGGGACAAACGCCGGGTGAAACGCCGATACCGACAGTAACACCGATACCAACACCATAAAGGATGAGCAGCAAGTGTTCGGATTCGGAGTAAAAGCATTCGCGCAGCGATGTTGCAATGTAACGTCGCTGCAACCACACCCTCGATTCCAGAAAGTGAACAGTTACGGAGGAGCATGACATGTCGCTGACCCTGGAAGATGTCGCACACGTCGCACACCTTGCGCGTTTGCGCCTTTCACCCGCTGAACTGGAACATATGCGCGATCAACTCTCGAATATTCTCGACCATTTTCAGATGCTGCAACAGATCGACGTCAGCACAGTTCCGCCAACAGCACAGGTCACCGATCTGACCAACGTGATGCGCGAGGACGAGGTGCGTCCATCGCTGTCGCGTGAACAGGCGCTGGCAAACGCTCCTCAGCAACAAGACGGTATGTTTCGTGTTCGAGCTATTTTTGAAGAGGAATAACAAGCGAGGATACCCGTGTCTCACAATGGATCAACGTTTCGTTATCTTGGCAAAGGGCATCGTCTGGTCGAAGGTCTGGAAAAAGTCACCGGCAATGCGCGGTATGCAGGCGATCTGGCGCTTCCCGGTATGCTCCACGCAAGCCTAGTCTTGAGCCCCTATGCTCACGCGCGTATCGTCTCGATCGATGCCAGTGCTGCAAAAGCGGTTCCTGGCGTTGTTGCCGTATTGACTGCCGACGATTTGCCAACGCGTGATCGCGCTGTCAATTCGCGCCATAGCGCTGTTCTGGCAAAGGACCGCGTCCTCTGGCGCGGGCAACCCGTGGTGGTGGTGGTTGGTGAGACTGAAATGGCAGCTCGTGATGCCGCCGATCTCGTGGTGGTCGAGTATGAGCCGCTGCCGCCAATCGTGGATGTGCACAAAGCTGCCATGCCCGATGCACCGGTCATCTGGCCCGAAGGGCTTCCCAAAGAAGGCGCCGATCTCACTGCTGCTCACGCTGCGGTTGATAAAGGCGAACAGGAAACGACCGGCGCCCCCTCGAACATTCATGACGAGGTGCATTTTGCACGTGGTGACGTAGAACGCGGCTTTGCCGAAGCCGATGTCGTGATCGAGCGCGTTTACCGTACCCCAATGGTTCACCAGGGATATCTGGAGCCGCACGCATCGGTCGCCGAACCCGATCCGTATCGTGGCGGCGTCACCGTCTATACCAGCACCCAGGGGCAATTCAGCGTGCGTGATGAGGTTGCACGTCTCCTGTCGCTGCCAAAGCATAAGGTCCGCGTTGTGCCAATGACGATTGGCGGCGGGTTTGGCGCCAAGTACGGCATTATCGATCCGCTGGTCGCTGCCGTTGCTGTAACGCTCAAACGTCCGGTGCGTCTGGTGTTGACCCGCACCGAGGATTTTCTCTCGACCACGCCCTCCCCGGCAGCAATCGTCGAACTGAAGGTCGGTGCGCGCGCTGATGGCGCTCTCACTGCCATCCAGGCGCACGTGCTGATGGACAATGGCGTCTTTCCTTTCACGTTGGGCGGTATTGTCAGCATCCTGCTCGGCGGCTACTACAAATGCCCGAATGTGAAGATAGACTGTTACGAGGTGCTGACGCACAAACCTCAGGCCGGCGCCTACCGCGCTCCTGGTGCACCAACTGCCACGTTTGCGATCGAGTCAACCATTGATGACATTGCGCGCACGCTCGGGCGTGACCCGCTCGAATTCCGCCTGCAAAATGCCGTCGAAACCGGTGACCCGATGGGCAACAACGACCCCTGGCCCCACATCGGGCTGAAGCCGGTGCTCGAGCGACTGCGCGACCACCCCGCATGGAAGGATCGCGCAGCCGGTCCGAACGAGGGTATCGGCATCGCCGTCGGCGGATGGCCCTGCGGCATGTCGCCTGCTGCGTCAGTCTGCCGCGTGGATACCGACGGGACGGTGCGCGTTCATGTCGGATCGGTTGATATTTCCGGGGTCAACTCGTCGTTTGTGCTGATTGCTGCCGAGATTCTCGATATTCCACCCGAACAGGTGGAACTCATCCAGGGCGACACACGCAGCGGGCCCTTCGCCGGTCCGTCTGGCGGCAGCCAGACGACATACAGTGTGGCAGGTGCGGTCGCGAATGCAGCACGTGCCGTGCGCGAAAAATTGTTCCACGTCGCAGCGGATCACTTCGAAGCCAGTGCAGCTGACCTCGAGCTTCGCAATGGAATGGTGAGTGTCAAGGGGTTCCCCGACAAAGCGATCTCTATTGGTGAACTGGCAGCCATCGCCGAAAGCAAAGCCGGCGGTCCCGGACCGATCGTGGCCGAAGGCAGCGCTGCTGTGTCCGAGAATGCGCCCGGGTTTGTCGCCCACCTGGCGAAGGTGCACGTTGACCCGGAGACCGGTCAGGTGACGCTGAAGCAGTATGTTGCCGTCCAGGATGTCGGTTTTGCCCTGAACCCGACCATGGTGGTCGGACAGATCCACGGCGGTTCGGTGCAGGGCATTGGCTGGGGATTGTACGAGGCCATGGTGTACGACGAGTATGGTCAGTTGCTGACCGCTAGTTTTATGGACTACAATCTCCCGTCATTCGATCAGGTTCCCGACATTGAAGCAGTGCTGGTCGAGAACCCCTCGCCACACGGGCCCTTCGGTGCTCGCGGCGTCGGCGAACCGCCAATCACCGCAGGCGCTGCAGCCATCGCCAATGCCATCCGTGATGCAACTGGCGTGCGTGTGAGCGAGATCCCCATCCGCGCAGAAATGCTGTGGCGGGCAATA
>JBEPYG010000219.1:0-7978 GCA_041641515.1 Roseiflexus sp. | reverse complement strand
TCGCTGCACCTTCTGCGCCCTCTACCGCGATTGCGAATTCCGTATCAAGTCGTGTGCCGAGTTTTGTTATCACGTCTAGCAGGTCAAAGACTTTGTCGGCACAGGCATGCGTGTGCAAGTCGATCTTTCTCGGCGACGCCAATGCGCTGATTATTCCCCGATCTCGCTTGCGCACAGTGCTCGCCATCGTGCACGACAAAATCGTGTTCGGCGGTCAATAGATGGCGCCACGAGCGACAGCAGATGCACCTTTACGTTGAATGTTGAATATTGAACATTCAACATTCAACGCCCATGCCCGCCCATACTGACTCCGAGCAGGGTCGCAGCAGCAGCGAAGCGGTCGGTCCAGAGACGCGCACGCTGATCGCCGGTGACCGCACGCGCTGCCAGAGCTGCGTAGTGGGTTGTACGAATGGCGAAGATGTCATTCTGCGCGCGCCACAGATCGATCTCGAACGGCAGCGCGCGTACCAGCCGCGCCAGGCTCAGCAGACGGTCGAGCAGCGGCGATGATTCAGGGTCGGTCACAAGCCGCGCCGAGACCTGCTCGATAGCGTGACGCAGTTCGCGTATCAACGGTTCGCGCGCCAGCGAGACGCCTGCCCGCCGTGCCGCATCGATCAGCGTTCGCGCCCGATCGAAATCTGGCGGCTCGGTCGCCAGCGCGCGATAGACCGCCATGCTCATTGCATATTCTGCAGCAGTGGCAACTTCTGGCGGCAATGGGATACCCTGATCGGTCAGGAACGAGATGAGTGGCGTATGCCGGTCGTAGAGCCGCTGATAGGCAGCGGCGGTCTCTTCAAGCGCAGGCGTCAGAATACATTGAACGATCGCGCGCTGTTCATCATAGAAGACCGACTTGAGCGAGTAATCGAGCCGACCGAAGTGACTGGTCAACGCCTGGATCACCCCCGCAAGATCGGCGCGCTCGAAGGCGGGCGAGATGGTATGGAGCAAATCGGCATAACTGGCAGCGCCGTCTTCGGTGCGCACCCCGCCGATCAGGTTCTGGTCTCCAAGATGCAACACACCATAGCGGAGTTCCGCCGACTCCAGCGTAATGGTTGACGTCACCCGCGCCACACCCAGCGCCAGTTTTGCATGACCGGCTTCCATCACGCGATGGCGGCGCTGCTCGACAGTGTAGCAGTACGCTTTCCCCGGTTCGCTCTGCGCATTGAAGAGCGACGTAGCGGCATAGTGCGCCGCCACCTGGCGTAGATCCACCACGTGCGGCAACACCAGTTGCTCATAGACGCCGCGTCCGTTGCCAAACTGCGGCAGATTGCTCGGCGCATCTGCCAGACGCCGCAGAAACTCCGGCTCCAGATCGTGACCATCGAGCGTCCGCGCCAGTTGAATGGCGCGCGCCGCGTACTGCAATACCTGAACCGTTTCGAGACCCGAAATTTCGGCGAAGAACCAGCCGCAACTGGTGTACATCAGCATCGCCTGTCGCTGAATTTCGAGCAGGTGCAACACTTCGACCTGCTCTTCAGCGTTCAATTCACGCGTTGCGTGTTCGGCAAGGAACGTGTTGATCGACTCAGGCGACCGATCGAGCACCACATGGATGTAGTCGTCGCGCGCAGCCCACGGGTCGAGCAAGAGACGCTCGGCGGCAGCTTCGAACCGCATCGCCAGATTATCGCGCAGCCAGTCGAGCGCAGCACGCAATGGCGCGCGCCAGGTCTGTTTCCATCCCTCACGCCCGCCATTGCTGCACCCACAGTCGCTGCGCCAGCGTTCAATGCCGTGGAAGCAGCTCCATGAGGTGCATTCGGCGATCTGCACTTCGTGCGTCGGCGGGTGAATGGCGAGAAACTCAGAGTAGTTCGTCAGACGCGCCAGCCGCTCGCGCTCCAGGTATGAGAGCGCATAGGCGAGCGCCATGTCGCCGCGGGGATGATGGTGCCCATATGTCTCACCATCGGTGGCAATGTGCACCAGTTGCGGGCCCGGACGACCATTGAACCCGCCAAGCAGACGATGGGCGAAGTTGCCGCCGTTGTAGAGCAACCCCTCAAATGCAACCGCACGCGAAATCGGACCATCGTAGAAGAAGATGACGATGGAGTGTCCTGACGGAAGCCGCTGCAGATACGGCATTGTGGGGTCGATTTTGCCGCCGCTGACGTCCTGCCAGGCAGTTGCGCCGATCTTCCGCACCGAACGCGCCTGGTAGGGAGACAGAATAGTAAAGCGAATACCGCACTCCGCCAGGGTTTCGAGAGTCTCGGTATCGACCGCCGTCTCCGGCAGCCACATCCCTTCCGGCATACGTCCAAACCGTCGCTCGAAATCACGAATGCCCCAGATGACCTGGGTGCGCTTGTCGCGTTTACTGGCAAGCGGCAGGATCATGTGGTTATACGCCTGCGCGATTGCCGACCCATGACCCGAGAAGAGTGAACGGCTGTGCCGATCAGCTTCGACGATCGCCTGATAGGTCGAGGAGCTATGTTTTTCGAGCCATGCGAGCAGCGTCGGTCCGAAGTTGAAACTGATGCGCGCGTAGTTATTGACGATCTGAACGATGCGACCATCGCCGTCCAGAATGCGCGACGCCGTATTGGGCGTGTAGCATTCAGCGGCGATGCGTTCATTCCAGTCGTGGTAGGGATGGGCGGAGTGCTGCGGCGCTATGGTTTCGAGCCACGGGTTTTCCCGCGGCGGCTGGTAAAAATGCCCGTGAATACAGATATACCGTTCCAAACCTCACCCCTGCTTCTTCCGCTCTTCCCACAGTTCGGTAAACGTCTTGGGCGCGAACGGCGGAAAATCGCGCTGGTGCGTCCAGCCGTCGAGCGGCGGCGGCAGCCAGCGCACCTGTCCATTCCGCGCCAGCAGGTGCGTACCAAAAGAAGCGAGTTTACCTCCCAGGCGGTAGAGCGCCGGATTGGTCATCGCCTGACGCCAGCCGAACATTGCCGGCGGTTCGTACACTTCGTGCTTGCCATGCTTCACCGCATCGGCGCGTAGCCGCAACAACAGATCGGGGATGGCGATCTTCACCGGACATGCCCACTCACACGCACCGCACAGACTGGAAGCATGCGGGAGTTTGTGCGCATCAGGAAGGTCGGGTTGCAACAGCGGCGTCAGAATAGCGCCGATGGGACCGGAGTAAACTCCGCCATACGCATGCCCGCCGATCGACCGGTAGACCGGGCAGGCATTCAGGCAGGCGCCACAGCGAATGCACATGAGCGCCTCGGCATACTTTCCGCCAATAATCTCCGAGCGGCGATTGTCGAGCAGCACCAGATGAAACTCCTCCGGTCCATCCGGCTCATGCGGTCGGCGCGGTCCACTGATGATCGAGGTATAGACCGAGAGGCGCTGCCCGGTTGCCGAGCGCGCCAGCACCTGCAACAGTACACCCAGGTCATCGAGGCTCTCGCAGATGCGCTCGATCCCCATAATGGCGACGTGAATACGCGGCGCCGTGGTGGTCAGACGCGCATTCCCCTCGTTTTCGACAACCACAATCGCGCCTTCGTTCGCCACCCCAAAGTTCACGCCGCTGATGCCCATGTCGGCCTGAAGGAAACGTTGCCGCAATACAGTTCGCGCTGTGCGGGTCATTGTTGGAATATCGTCGGTCGGCTCCATGCCCAGGTGCCTGACAAACAGGTCGCGCACCTGTTCGCGTGTCTTGTGGATAGCAGGCGCAATAATGTGCGACGGCGTCTCACCGGCAAGTTGAATGATATATTCGCCCAGATCGGTTTCGATGACCTCCAGCCCGGCGTGTTCGAGCGCTTCGTTGAGATGAATCTCTTCCGACGCCATAGACTTCGATTTGACGATCGTGCGCACACCCCGCTGCCGCGCAAGGTCGAGGATATACTGGCGCGCCGCTTCGCCGTCTTCAGCCCAGCAGACGTGCCCGCCGCGCCGCTCGATATTGTCGGCGAGACGCGCCAGCAGTTCATCGAGACGCGCCAGCGCCCCGGCGCGAATGGCGCGCGCCTGATTGCGCAACGATTCGAAATTATCCACATCGGCGACCGCTGTTGCACGATTGCCGAGGAAACGCGTCGTCGCCCGCGTGAGCGCCGTTTGCAGCGATGGATCGTGCAATGCTCCATCAACACGCTCGACAAAAGCAATCGGATGTGTTGCCATACTACTCTTCCTCTTCGTATCTCAACGCTGCCCCGGAACCCTGTTTGCCAGCACTTCGGCGAGATGGCATGCCCGCGCCCGCGATTTTGACCGGCTGAGTCCACCCGCCATCTGCGTCATACAACTGGCATCGCCGGTCACCACAAGGTCGCATCCACATTCGGCAATGTGCGTCAACTTGCGCTGTAACATTGCTTCAGAAATCTGATGCTGCTTGACTGCAAAGAGGCCGCCGAAGCCGCAGCACTCATCGCTCCCCGGCAATGCAACGATACGCGCCCCGGACACATGGTCGAGCAGAAGGCGCGCCTGCCGTCCCAATCCCATATAGCGCATGCCGTGACAGGCGTCGTGAAACGCAATGACCCCCTCATACCGTGCGCCAACATCCACCACGCCAAGCACATCGACCAGGTATTCGCTCAGTTCATAGGTGCGCTGCGCCAGTTCCTTCGCTGCAGCTGCGTGGCGTGTTCCGTGGAACAGTTCGTGGTACAGATGGCGAATCATCGCGCCGCACGAACCGGACGGAAGCACGACATCCCCCTGATTCCGCAGTATTTCGAGCGTGCGCCCGGCAACTGCATAGGCATCATCGCGGAACCCGGCATTGAACGCCATCTGCCCACAGCACGTCAGCCCGCGCGGAACAACCACCTCGACCCCCTGGCGTTCGAGGAGTTCCGCAGCGGCAAACCCGATATTGGGATAGATCTGATCAACAATGCATGTAACAAAGAGTACAGCGCGCCGGTGCGGTTGCACGGTCATCAAGGACCTCTTCTCTCTCCTGAGACAATGCGTATTCCATTCGCATTATAGCAAAAGTCATACCCTGTCGCGCGTGGCGCGATTCTAATACATCTCTTATCTTCGGACGGCATCCTTTTCGGGGTGCATCGCGTCTATTATAGTGACATAGATATCGCGGCGGCCAACCACGACAACCAGTGTAATCAGACGCAACAGCATCAGACTGCGCCGCCGCCCTATCCCCTCTTTCACGGTCGCCAGCGAGCGACCGTTTTTTGGTTGGCGTGGCAGGCGAGTGTGTTTTGATCGCAAGAAATAAGCCGGGAGGCAGCTCACTGCACACCTCCCGGCTTCCACCACACCTAACCTTCTCTCATCTTCCCTAACCTTTCCGGGAGGCAGCTCACTGCACACCTCCCGGCGGCTCCTGGTTTTTCCCGGCGCCCGGTTCTTTCATTCCAGCGATTCGAGCAACAGTTCCGCCATATCCTTACGCGCCAGTTGCTCATCGACGCCAGCATTCTTTGCCGCATCCTCGAACATGACCATACAGAAGGGGCAGGCAAGCGCCAGCGTTTCCGGTTTTTCCTGCATCAACTGCTCAAGGCGGATCGCATTCACGCCACGTTTGCCCCATCCCTCCATCCAGACATTGCCGCCGCCGCCGCCGCAGCACATCGCGCGCTCACGGTTCCAGTCCGGCGCCTCGACGAGCTGGACGCCGGGGATGGCGCGCAGCACATCGCGCGGAGCGTCGTAGATGTCGTTATAACGCCCGATGTAGCACGGGTCGTGGTAAACGACCTTCTGATTGACCGGTTGCTTCGGATTGAGTTTACCCTCGCGCACCAATTGCGCCAGCAGATCGGTGTGGTGGATCACCTCGTAATCGATGCCGGCGCGTCCGCCAAACTGCGGGTACTCGTTCTTGAGCGTGTTGAAACAGTGAGCGCAGGTGGTCACAATCTTCTTGAATTTGTACTGGTGCATCGTCTCAATATTCGCCTGCGCCTGCGCCTGGAAGAGCAGTTCCTCTCCCATACGGCGCGCCGGATCGCCGGTGCAACTCTCTTCTTCGCCGAGGATGGCAAAATCAACACCGGCGCGGGTCAGCAGTTGCACCATCGCGCGCGCGACACGTTTCGAGCGTTCATCGTAGGCTGGCGCGCACCCCACCCAGTAGAGCACGTCGGCGCTCTCTTTTTCCGCCATCGTTGGCACATCCAGCCCATCTGTCCAAGCTGTGCGTTCACGTGCAGGCAGGCGCCACGGATTGCCGGCGCGCTCGATACCCTCCAGCACCCGCTTGACATTCGACGGCACCTCGCTCTGGATCATCGTCAGGTTGCGGCGCACATCAACGATCAGGTCAACGTGCTCGATCATTGCCGGGCACTCTTCCATGCAGGCGCGGCACGTCGTGCAGGACCAGATTTCATTCTCGGTGTAGATTTCGTGCTCGATCAACGGCAGCGTCTCACGGTCGCCATCGACCTTCGCATATACTGGCTGGCGTTCGGCGACCGGCTTGGGCGCTTCATTGTACTGATCGGTCGTCAACACCATATGTGCCCGTCCCAGGCTGCCGTCGTGGAGCAACACCGGCTCGCCGCGTTGCAGGTTTGCCATTTTGGTAATCAGGAACTTGGGCGACAGCTGCGAACCTGACGCATATGCCGGGCATTTCGACTGACAGCGCCCGCACTGCATACAGGCATCGAAATCGAGCCGCTGCTTCCAGGTAAAATCCGCCAGCGTCGCAACACCGAGACGTGGTTCGTCCTTCTCGATCTCAGCCTCCAGATTCGGGATAGGGGTCAACGCCCCTTTCGGTTCCAGGTCGCGGAAGAAGGTGTTGAGCGGCGTATAGAAGATATGCTGAAGTTTCGAGAACGGAATCGACGCAATGAAGGCAAAGGTGACCAGTGTATGGCTGAACCAGAAGAACAGGTGCAACCCCAGACCGACAGGGCTGCCGTCACCCAACCCTATGCTCCGGAAAACAGCTGCCAGACCATACCCGACGAACGCGCGCGGCGCCCAATCCTGCATGAAGACCGGGACGCCGCCGATTGTCTGGTTCGCCAGGCGCAACCCTTCGATGAAATAGCCGCTGATGCCGATATACCCAAGCACGGCCAACGCCCACAGGTCGGTGCGCCGGTTGTGCAGCCGGTCGGGATACTTTGTGTAGCGACGATATGCCATCCAGAGAATACCGGCAATAAACACCAGCCCCATGAAATCCATGATCAATTCATAGTTCTTGTAGAAGTCGCCGACCAGGATTTTTCCGGCGTCTTTCCCCATCAATGGCACGGTAAAATCTTCTTCAACGGCAATAATGTCGGTGCCGATGAACAACGCCAGAAACCCGAAAAAGACCAGCGCGTGCATGATGCCCGGTCGCCGATCCTTTAGCGTCTTCTTCTGCCCAAAGACCTGAACCAGAAACTCGGCAGTCCGTCTGCCGAGATCACCAATCCGCGCATCAGGGCGACCTTTGCGCCAGCGGTTGACATCGCGCAAAATCCCCCACGTCATGACTGCCAGCACAATGATTGCGGAGCCATAGACCGTCAACGAACCGAGCGTCTCGCCGACATTCCAGTAAATCTCACGAATAGCTTCGGTCATACGGAGCTCCCCAGGGCCTCAGGGCCGGAACTATGATGGTATTCATCCAGGCGTCCGCCACAGCGAGGGACAGGTACGACTCAGGCGGGGCGCATCGCTGCGCTGCATTGTGCAAATGATAGCAGATGTGTCAATACTTCCGTAGCATATCACAATTGGCACACTGCGTCAAAACAGCGCATAAGATGCACAGAGCACGTGCAAATGCTTTACATTGCATAGATATGCTGTGCGGTCCGCCACAATCCTAGCACGTCGTGACGCGCTGTGGAGAGAAGAGGATATGGCAGGAGGTTAAAGGTTCGTAACCGGCGCTGACGCCTTTGGATAATCGCTCTGGTCATTGCCAAAACGCAGATGGGGCAGGTGATGACACCCGCCCCATCTGCACCGTGGACCGGCAGCAACGCCATGCGACCGGATCAGTAACGCACTCTGGCGCATGCCGTCG
>JBEPYG010000218.1:5879-7987 GCA_041641515.1 Roseiflexus sp. | reverse complement strand
ACACCTGGACGACAGCATATCGGCTATCGGCTATTCCTACAGTGGGAGGTTCGCTCTCCATCGAGCTGAATGATCCTTCAGAAACGAATCCGGGATACGCCAAGCCGTGGAGCTCAAGCTCTCGGCTGGCAGGGTGAAGCTCGCCAGCGCGAGCTCGCGGGGAAGATGGACTGGACAACCATCAATCTTGCGGGTACGTTTGGCAAAGCCCACCCTCGTGGGCTCCACAAGCTACGGAGGTGGACTTCGCAGACAAGAGCCGAGGTGTTTACGCCCACGAAAACAGATGATCTGGCGAGATGCAACGTAGGGCTATCGGCTATCGGCTATGTCCACATCACCCTGTGCCCAGGGATATGCCCAGCCATGAACGAAAGCGTGCTCTTTGAGCGCTGCAAGAACTGCCTCATCCAGAAGGACGCCATCGGACACGGTGCAATTCGCTTCGACCCGCGCAACACTGCGCATCCCCGGAATGACCGTCGAGACCGCAGGATGGCTCAGGCAGAACTTCAGCGCCAGCGACGCCAGGGTAGGACGATCAGGCGTCAGGAACTGTTTGAGCGCCTCGACACGCGGCGCTGCTGCCGCCAGGCGCTCGGGAGTCAACCATTCGGCGCGCCAGTCGTCTGGTGCAAACCGGTGATCTGGGGTCAACTCGCCGGTCAGCAACCCTTCCTCGAATGGAACACGCACGATGATACCGACATTGTGCGCCTGCGCGGCGGGCAACAAACGCTCCGCTGGTCGCTGCTCGAAGATGTTGTAGATGACCTGCACTGTGTCGAGCAATCCGGCTTCGACTGCTCCTGCCGGACCATACGGGTCCCAGTCGTTGGACGAAACGCCGAATGCCCGCACTTTGCCTGACTCTTTCAATCGGCTCAACGCTTCGTACCATTCCAGTTGATCGGTGTATGGCGGCGTCCAGGCGTGGAGTTGCTGTACATCGACATAATCTGTTTTGAGATTACGCAGGCTCTGCTCGGTACACGCGATAATCCAATCGGCGGGGAATGTTTCGTGCACCGGTTCGTGCGGCAACACGGGCCAGCGATAGGTTTTGGGCGGGATTTTGGTCGCAATGACAATCTTGTCGCGGACATCGCCGAGAGCGCGGGCGATCAACTGTTCACTATGCCCGTCGCCGTAGCCCAGCGCTGTATCGAAGAACGTCACTCCCAGGTCATACGCGCGGCGCAGCGCCCGAATCGCCTCGTCGTCGTTCTGTGGACCCCATCCGCCGCCGATCCCCCACGCACCGAACCCGATCTCGCTCACCGTGATGCCGGTTCTGCCGAGTGTGCGGTAGCGCATACTGATATCCTCCTGTAGCGCCTGTTCGTGTAACCGGGCGTCCGGTGTCATTGCGAGCGCAGCGCAGCAATCTTCGCGTGCAACAGCGGTACGGCGTTATCTGGACAGGCGCTTAGTTGTTGTTGTGCTTCTTTTCACTTTCGTTGCTCTTACCGCCTTCGCGCAATCGTTCAGCAAAGGCGCGCAACCGTGCCATGACCCGACCGTTGACACTGTCGGGCGGATATTCGCCATCTGCGCCGCGCTCGCCGGCCGGCACGCCGGTCAGCAGGGCAATGCCTTCATCGACGGTTGCAGCTGTCCAGATGTGGAACTTCCCCTCACGCACCGCTTCCACCACATCGCTGCGCAGCATCAGGTTCTGCACATTCGCCCAGGGAATGAGCACCCCCTGCTCACCTGTCAGACCGCGCAAGCGACAGACATCGAAGAACCCTTCGATTTTCTGGTTCACCCCGCCGACCGCCTGAATCTCACCGCGCTGATTGACCGAGCCGGTCACGGCGATGCTCTGACGTAGCGGCAGTTCGGCAAGCGCCGAAAGGAGCGCGAACAGTTCCGCCGCCGAGGCGCTATCCCCCTCGACTCCCTCATAACTCTGCTCGAAGACCAGTCGCGCCGAGAGGGTCAGCGGACGCTCCTGCCCGTACCGTTCCGCCAGGTGACCACTGAGAATGAGCACCCCCTTGCTATGGATCGGTCCCCCCAGTTTCACCTCGCGTTCGATATCGAGGATCGCGCCACGTCCCGGACCGACGCTGACACTGATGCGGCTTGGTCTGCCAAACATA
>JBEPYG010000218.1:0-5869 GCA_041641515.1 Roseiflexus sp. | reverse complement strand
CCCCCAGGCTCAACACCGACAACCCATTAATCTGACCGATCTTTGCTCCTTCTGTGTCGATCAGAATGATGCCACGGTCGATCAACTCCTGGATGCGCGCCTGGATCATATTCGAGCGATACACCTTTTCGTCGAGAGCGCGGAGTACATGCCGTCCCAGAATGGCATCGCACTGCTCCTGAGCTGCCCAATAACTCGCCTCGCGCACCACATCGGTCAGCGCGCCAAAATGGGTTGAAAGGCGCTCCTGGTCGTCGGCAAGACGCAGCGAGTGTTCCAGCAGGCGCGCCGCCGCGTCTTCGGTGATCGGCAGAAGTTTTTCGCGCTCGCAGAAGCGTTGGAACAGATGCAGCGACCCGCGCAGGTTCTCGTCGTTCAGCGGCATGCTGATGTCAAAATCGGCTTTGACCTTGAAGAGGGTCGAAAACTCATCGTCGTAGGCGGCAAGGAGATAATATGGCGGCGGCGGTCCTACCAGCACAACCTTGAGTTCGAGCGGGATTGGTTGTGGACGGAGACTCTTGACCGTCGTCAACCCCAGGCGGTCAGCTAGTTCTTCGATCTGAATCTCACGTGTACGGAGGGCGCGTTTGAGGCCATCCCAGCTGAAGTAGTCGCGGAGCAGGTCTTCGGCTTCGATGACAAGGAACCCGCCATTAGCGCGGTGCAGGCTGCCAGGCTTGATCATGAGGAAGTCGGTATAGAGTGCACCGAAGTGCGTTTCCTTCTCGATGCGCCCAAACAGATTGGGGTAGGTCGGATTGTACTCAACAACCACCGGCGCTCCCTGCTGGCGGCTGTTATCGATCAGGACATTCACCTGATACTTGCGAAACGGCAGTTCTTTAAGCCAGGGGATCGAGGCCAGATCGACCTGCGTTTCGCCAGAAGGCTGCTGTTGCCCGCCAGAACGAAAGGGATCGGGATTCTCCTGGATATCTTTCTGCATCGCCTCGAGATACGCGACGACGTCGGGCAGATCAGCGTACTGTTCTTGCAGGTCATCGATCAGACCACCGACGATATATTCCACGACCTGACGATCAATTTCTTCCAGACGCTGGCGCGCAATCCGTTCTGCAGCGCGCACCTGTTTCAGGACGTTCTTGAGCTCTTCCTGGAGCATCGCGCGGCGCCGCAACAACTCTTCGCGCTGTTCGGATGTCATTGCCTGGAATGCAGCGTCACTGATCGGCTCACCATCGATGATCGGGATGATCATAATGCCGACTGGACCGGCCTGCAAAACAAACCCCTGCTGTGCAGCGCGTTCACTGATCTGGCTGAGCAACGCTTCACGACGGGAATTGAGTTCGTGCAACACCTCATCGCGCCGTATCGCATACTCATCGCTCTCGAATGCGCGCGGCAGCTCGGCGCGCAGGTGTGCAATCATCAGATGAACATCCTGCTGCAGGCGTCGTCCGCGTCCGGGGGGCAGGCGCAGCGCCTTCGGCTGGTATGGATCATCGAAATCGTTGACATAGCACCAGTCCGAGGGAACTGGACGGCGCTGCGCCAGTTCTTCAATGAACGCCTGAACGGCAGTCATTTTGCCGATGCCAGGCGGACCGGCGGCGTAGATGTTGAATCCGCCATCCACCATATTGAGACCGAAGCGCAGCGCAGCGACTGCGCGCTGCTGACCGATGATGCCGCCGTCCCCTGGCGGCGCTTCGGTTGACGGGAACACAATTTGCGCAGGGTCAAAAGTGCGGCGCAATCGCTCGGGAGGAAGTTCGACAGCCATGGAGTATCCTCATTCGTTGGGCTGGCAGGCGCCAGCGACCGGGGATATTGTACTACGATCCCTGACGTGCAAGGGCGACCAGTGACAGAAATTCGTAGCCGACCTGCGCCGCCAGATGCGCTGTGATCTGCCCATGATCGAGGGCGGGGAGCACTTCCACCACGTCACCGCCGACCCAGCGCACGCCGGTGCAGGCGCGCAGATATGCCAGCCCCTGGAAGCTGGTTGGTCCGCCCACTTCAGGCGTACCGGTTCCAGGTGCGTATGCGGGATCGAAGAAATCGACATCGAACGACAGAAACGCCGGGCAATCGCCGGCGCGTGTGCGCACTAGGTCGCCAATCTCCTGCGGTGAGCGACCGAGGAGCTCGCTGGTTGTCAGCACGGTAAACCCCATATCACGCGCCATCTGCAAATCCTCGCGCCCGTAGAGCGGTCCGCGCATACCAAGTTGCACCGAGCGTTCGGGAAGGATCAACCCTTCCTCGACAGCGCGGCGGAATGGCGTGCCGTGGGTATACTTCTGCCCGCCATAGTAACTATCCCACAGGTCGCCATGCGAGTCGAACTGGACAAGCGCCAGAGGCCCATGCACTGCCGCCAGAGCACGGAGTTCCGGCAGCGCCACACTGTGATCGCCGCCGAGGCAGAGGGTCACGACCCTGGCTTCCGCCAGCGGGCGCAGCGTTGCAGCAATCGCAGCGTGGCTTTCCTGAATGAAGCCGGGAACGACGGGCGCATCGCCGTAGTCGATGCACGACAGTGTGGTGAATACATAGACATCGAGTTCCGGGTTGTACGGTCGCAGCAGCACCGATGCACTCCGGATTGCTTCTGGACCAAAGCGCGCACCGACCTTGAATGTTGCGCCGGTGTCAAATGGTAACCCGACTACGGCGACGTCCACATCCTCAGTCGTCTGAATGCAGGGCAGCCGCGCAAAGGTGCGAACGCCAGCAAAGCGCGGCGAAGCAAACGAGTCGGCAGGTTGATAGCGAGGCATCGTTCATCTCCCATAGCACGTTCAACATGGAATGTAAAGCGTCCTGTGGTCATCTATGCTCATGGTCGACTCTGACAGCAATGATAGGGTTTCTGCAGACTTCGGACCAGGATGAAAGGGGAATGTCGTTTCGCAAGCGCAACCGGCAGGCATAGCAGCTGGTCAGGTACAAACGCTTTGCCGGAAAGACACGCCACCGCGCACATCATGTCAAGCTTCTATAACCGGCGCCGGGCATCCACCCGACATTCTACCTGAACTGGCGCTGCCCTGCTACAAACGCATGCGGTTTCGATATGGAACACAGCGCAGATGCAGCGCTTCTCCCCGCGCAGCTTCACCAGCGCCACACGTGACTCGAACGACCGTCGAAGTTCCCGCGATGGTATGATATCGATGGTGTTGCTGGCGGCTGGCAAGGCGTATCCCGCCTGCGCGAGCGTGCGGGATGATGTCCTGGACAACCATAAAGCTGGCGGCCAGGTTTGGCAAAACGCACCTTCGTGGGTTCCATAGGCCACGGAGGTGGCCTTCGCACGCACGGGTCGAGGCGTTTTCATCTGGCGAAATACAACTGCGTCGCATACGACAATCTGAAATCTTCAATCTAAAATAGTATAAGATGTTGCCCCGCCGCCGCAACAACACCATTATCACGATGAGTGTGAACATGCACCCTGCAACACAGGATGCAAGGAATGAATGGCAGAAACAGAGAAGGCAGCGCATACTGCTTCCGGGAGGCATCCATTGACCGTCACAGACGTTTCTCCGGTGTGACCCGGCTGGCGCTGGCAATGCTTGCGATCATTTTGATTCTCTGCATCGCCGGAGTTGTGATCACCTTCGTTGTGTCGAGGAATACGAATGAACGCGAGATCGCCGCTGCCGAGACGCGCTGGCGTATGCACGGTTTTACGCACTACGTCATGACCCTCGAAGAACTCAACTGCACCGTCGAGATCGAAGTGTCCGACAAACGTGTGGTGCGGGTAACGCCACTGGAACGCTGCCAGCGCGACGGACGCACGGTCGAAGACCTCTTTACGCTGGCGCGGCGTGATGGCGATACCGGCATGCGCTGTATCACTCTCGGATGCGCCTGTGATGATCGTTTATTGATCGAAAGCACCTTTCACCCAACACTGGGGTATCCGACTTCGATCTATGTGCGGATTGAGGCGCGACCTAACTGGCAGCATCTCGATGCATGGCGCTACCTTGTCGTCCACGGGAGCCCGCCTGCCTGCAATATGATGACGGGCGACAAACTGCTGCGGGTGCTCGATTTGCGATCATTCCCGTGAAGATTATAAATTTCTCGAGGACAATCAGAATCTCATTCTGGACAGACATTCAAAAAGGCGGTTGACAAAAGAAAAGTTCACCTGTAGAATTGTCGCTAATCTTAATCCTCCCAGAGATTATTACAATGATCCATTCTGGAAGGGGGTGAGCGCACCGCCGATTGACGCTCCTATCTCCCTCAGTATCCGTGTACCCTGTGTTCTATCACCTGCTACAGATGCCCTGACATCATCTGACACGACGACAAGGAGGTTCTTGTGTCTGGATCACGCTCAATCAGCCGCCGCAAATTCCTGACCCTTTCAGCCGTGACTGCTGCGAGTGCGGCAATTGCCGCGTGTGGCGGAGGGCAGCCTGCTCAGGCGCCGACAACAGCGCCGGCGTCAACGGCAGCACCTACCACGGCTCCGGCGCCAACAGTGGCTATTCCGCCAACCACACCACCCCAGGCAACGGCTGTTCCACAGGTCGTCAGCCGCTTCAAGGAGTCGCCCGATCTAGCAAAACTGGTGGCCGAGGGCAAATTGCCGCCGGTTGATGAGCGTCTGCCAAAGAATCCGTATGTCGTGCCACACAACTGGCTCACGGTCGGCAAATATGGCGGAACGCTCAACTTCACCAACTCGTGGGGACCCGACGGAATGGCGACGATCGTGCAGGAGAGTCAGTATGGTCACTCCATCCTGCGCTGGCTCGATGATGGCTTGAGGATCGGACCCGGTCTTGCTGAAAGCTGGGAAGCCAACGCTGATGCCAGCGAGTGGACATTCAAGTTCCGCGAGGGGCTGAAATGGTCGGATGGGCATCCCTGGACGGTCGATGACATTCTGTACTGGTGGGAGTACATGGTCGGCGGCAATGGCAAAGAAAAGGAGTTCCCCGAGGGATTGAAGCCGATCGAGCCGCCGCCCGATGAAGGACGCTCAGGAACCGGTACGCTGGCAACCCTCATCAAGGTCGATGACTACACCCTCACCATGAAGTTCGATGCACCCGCGCCGCTGACCGCCGATCGTCTGGCAATGTGGGTCAACGCCGGCATCGGTCCGCGCTGGATGGCGCCGCGTCATCATATGGAGCAGTTCAACCCGGTGCTCAATCCCAACAAGTATAAGGATTGGGACGAACATACCAAACGGATTCGCTTCGTCACTAACCCCGACTGCCCGACCATGACCGGCTGGAAGTGCGAGAGTTTTGAAGAAGGCGTGCGTGGTGTCTATACGCGCAACCCGTACTACTGGTGCGTCGATGCCGAGGGGAATCAACTGCCCTACATCGACCGCATCATCTCGACCACCTTCCAGAACAGTGAGGTCGAAAAACTGAATGTCATCCAGGGCAGGAGCGACTTCAGCCACCACTGGGTGCTCAGTCTCGATGATGTTCCCAATTTGCGGCAGAATGCCGAAGCCGGCGGATATGAAGTGCGTTTCTGGGAGAGTGGATCCGGATCGGGCACATCGTTCTTCTTCAGCTACGACTACAACGACCCGAAGTGGCGCGCACTGATCCGCAACCCGAAGTTCCGCCAGGCGCTATCGCTGGCATTCAACCGCGCTGAACTGCAGAAAACGCAGTACTTCGGCACCGGTGAACTGACGACCGGCACGTTCAGCCCGAAGGCGATTGAGTACAATATTGACGAGCGTGGGAACCCGGATCGGGCAAATGCGCGGTATCGTGAATGGCGCGATAGTTACGTTGCATTCGATCAGGAGCGGGCAAAGGCATTGCTTGATGAGATCGGCGTCAAAGTCGGCGCTAGCGGCTTCCGCACCTTCCCCGACGGCTCTCCACTCGATATT
>JBEPYG010000217.1:0-8014 GCA_041641515.1 Roseiflexus sp. | reverse complement strand
AAATGATGCGCACCGGGCGCATCGCAATGGTGCGTGGCGCGCGCGGTCACACTGCCGAGGAGTATGTCGAAAGCGCCAACGGGCATGCCGAGCGCGTGCCGGCGATGAACTAGTTTTCAGCACGTGCGGCGGTCACGTGGGATGCACCGGATAGATGCGCGCTGCTGGCGACCCCTGGCGCCATCGACGCCGCTCGACGGATGGACGTGACCGTCGCCAGCGAATGGCATGGGCGCAGCAGTCGCCCATGGATGAAACGCCTGCAGGCCGGGGATGACTGCTGCGCCCCGGCAGGAGAACACGCAACGACTATGGCAAACATTTACTACGAAAACCACGCCGATCTCTCCCGCCTCGCCGGGCGCACTATCGCTGTCATTGGGTTTGGCAGTCAGGGGCACGCACATGCTCTGAACCTGAAAGAAAGCGGCTGTGATGTCGTCGTCGGTCTCTACCAGGGGTCGAAGAGCTGGTCGAAAGCGGAAGGACTGGGGCTGAGGGTGCTGCCCGTCGCCGAGGCGGCAAAAGCGGCGCAGGTGGTGATGATGGCGCTCCCCGATACTGCACAGGCAGCAATCTACCGGGACTCGATCGGGCCGCACATGACCCCCGGCAAGACGCTCATGTTCGCCCACGGGTTCAACATCCGCTTCGGGCAGATCATCCCGCCGGAGGGGGTCGATGTGAGCATGGTCGCCCCCAAAGCGCCCGGTCACCGTGTACGCGAGGTCTACACCCAGGGAGGCGGGGTGCCAGCGCTCGTCGCCGTCCATCAGGACGCCTCGGGACATGCGCTTGCGGATGCGCTGGCATATGCCCGCGGTCTTGGCTGCACACGCGCCGGCGTGATCGAGACGACCTTTGCTGAAGAGACTGAAACTGACCTGTTCGGTGAACAGGTCGTCCTGTGCGGTGGTGTGTCGGCGCTCGTGAAGGCGGCGTTCGAGACGCTGGTCGAGGCCGGGTATCAACCGGAGGTTGCGTATTTTGAGTGTATGCACGAACTCAAACTGATCGTCGATCTCTTCTATCAGGGTGGGCTCAACTACATGCGCTACTCGGTCAGCGATACGGCGGAATGGGGCGATTATACCGCCGGTCCCAAGATCATCACTGATGAGACGCGCGCAACAATGAAACGCATTCTGGCGGACATCCAGAGCGGCGCGTTCGCCGAGGACTGGATCGAAGAGAACCACAACGGTCGCCCGCGCTTCAATGCCTACCGCACCCGCGACATCTCACACCCGATCGAACAGGTTGGGCGTGAACTGCGCCGTATGATGCCGTTCGTCAATCCACGCGAGGTTGTGCCGGGCGAAGGCGGAGCTTGATAGAGAAGGAGACATACAGCGCCATGGAGGATCATGTACGCATCTTCGATACCACCCTCCGCGATGGTGAACAGGCGCCTGGCTGCACCATGACGCTGGAGGAGAAGCTCGACGTCGCGCGGCAACTGGCGCGGCTGGGAGTGGATATTATCGAGGCGGGCTTTCCGGCGGCATCACCCGGCGACTGGGCAGCTGTTCATGAGATTGCCAAAACCGTCGGTACGCCCGATGGTCCGATCATTGCAGCACTGGCCCGCGCCAACAAGGACGACATCGACAAAGCATGGAGCGCCATTCAGCCAGCTGCAAAGAAACGCATCCATACGTTCATCTCCTCGTCCGATATTCACATCGAACACCAGCTGCGCTCGACCCGCGAAGAGGTGCTTGAGCGCGCCAGGCTCATGGTGCGCTATGCGCGCTCGCTCTGCGACGATGTCGAGTTTTCACCGATGGACGCGACCCGATCCGACCCGGAGTACGTCTACCGCATGCTGGCGGCGGTGGTCGAAGAAGGCGCAACAACGCTCAATATTCCCGATACAGTCGGCTATGCCACACCCGAAGAGTACGCCGACCTGATCGCCGGCATCTACCGGCATGTCCCCGGCGCAGATAAGGTGATCATTTCCACCCACTGCCACGACGATCTGGGAATGGCAGTGGCGAACTCGCTGGCAGGGGTGCGCGCCGGCGCGCGACAGATCGAATGCACCATCAACGGCATCGGTGAGCGCGCCGGGAATGCGTCGCTCGAAGAGGTTGTGATGGCGTTGAAGACCCGCCGTTCGTTCTTCGGCGTCGATACACGGATCAACACCCGCGAACTGGCGCGCAGCAGCCGACTGCTCAGTACCATCATCGGCATGCCGGTGCCGCCAAATAAAGCTATTGTCGGCGCCAACGCCTTCGCTCACGAGTCGGGCATCCACCAGGATGGCATTCTGAAGCATCGCATGACCTACGAAATCATGGATGCGACGACCATCGGGCTGGATGGCAACGCCATTGTGCTCGGCAAACACTCCGGGCGCAATGCGCTGCGCACCAAACTGGCGGCAATGGGGTATGAGTTCGACAGCGAGGAAGAGTTCAATCAGGTCTTCCAGCGCTTCAAGGAACTGTGCGACAAAAAGAAAGTCGTCGATGACCGCGATCTGGAGGTGCTCGCAACCGGCGGATCGCTCCATACACCTGAGTTGTACCGCCTGGAACACGTGCAGGTCACCTGTGGCACCGGCGTGACACCGGTGGCGACAGTGCGCATTACTGATCCGGATGGCAACACGCAGACGACCGCTGCACACGGCACCGGACCGGTCGATGCGATCTACAAAGCGATCGATAAGATCGTCGGGCGACCGAACGACCTGATCGAGTTCTCGATCAAGGCGGTGACTGAAGGGATCGATGCGGTCGCCGAGGTATCAGTGCGCATTCGCGAAATGGGCGATGCCGTCGAAGCGCGCGAATATCGCGTCGGACGGCACCGCGGACCGCAGATCTACAGCGGCTACAGCGCCAATACCGATACCATCGTCGCCGCCGCCGAGTCGTACATGGCAGCGCTCAACAAGATGATCGCCGCGCGCCAGGAGCGCCTGAGCGCCGAGAATGCCGCCTACGCCGCCGGGTATGATCGCAACAAGCCGACCTACGCCGTCGATCTCTTCGGCCAGAACGCCACGGAGTAAACGGACCGATCACGTAACGGAACAGCGCTGATGAAACGATCGATTGCGTACCTGGGACCGCCTGGCTCCTACAGTGAGATTGCCGCACTGGCGTATGGCGGCGAGGAGACGACGTACATTCCGCTTAGCAGCATGCCGGCGGTTGTTACGGCTGTCGAAACCGGTGCGGCAACTGCCGGCATTCTGCCGATTGAAAACGTCATCGAAGGGAGCGTGACGACCACGCTCGACCTGCTCATTCACGAAACGGATCTGCATATCGCCGGCGAAACGGTCATTCCGATCCAGCACTACCTGGTGGGCCGCGCCGGTCTCGCGCTCCACGAGATCAGGGTGCTCTACGGTCACCCACAATCGCTCGGGCAGTGCCGGCGTTTCATCGAACGCTGCCTGCCCGGCGTGGCTACGGTTGCATCGCTGAGCAACAGCGCTGCGCCTGCCGAGGCGCTCGCGGACGAACGTCCGGCTGCGGCGATCGGTACGCTGCGCGCGGCGCAACTGGTTGGGGCAGCGGTTCTTGCGAGCGACATTCAGGATCGTTCGGGCAACGTCACACGCTTTATCGCTCTGGGCAAACACGATCATCCGCCAACCGGCGATGATAAGACCAGTTTCTGCTTCGGCTTCGACCGCGAAGACCGCCCTGGCGCACTGGTCGATGCGCTGCAGGAACTGGCGTCGGTCGGCATCAACATGACCAAACTCGAGTCACGCCCCTCGAAAGAGGTGCTGGGACAGTACATCTTCCTGGTAGACATCAACGGTCACCGCGAAAACCCGGTGGTTGCCGCTGCGTTGGAGCGCATTCGCGCAAAGACCGGTCTGTTCAAAATCTTCGGCAGCTACCCGCGCTGGCGTGGGCAGCCGTAGCCTGCAACTCATAAGGAGCCAGTCATGCAGATTTTGCTCTACGATACGACCCTGCGCGATGGAACACAGCGCGAAGGGCTATCGCTCTCGGTGGAAGACAAACTGAAGATTGCGCGTGAACTCGATCTGCTTGGCGTTCACTACATCGAAGGTGGATGGCCCGGCTCGAACCCCAAGGATGCCGAGTTTTTCCGACGCATTCGCCGCGTTGAACTGCGCCACGCCAGAATCGCCGCCTTTGGCAGCACCCGCCGCGCCGATGCCGTCTGCGAGACCGATGCCAATATCCAGGCGCTGGTCGATGCCGATACGCCGGTGGTCACACTCGTCGGCAAGAGTTCGACCCTGCACGTCGAGCAAGTACTCGAAACGACGCGCCAGGAGAACCTGGCGATGATTGCCGATAGCGTCGCATACTTCAAGGAGCGCGGCAAGGAGGTCGTTTACGACGCGGAACACTTCTTCGACGGGTACAAACTGGATGCCGCCTATGCGCTGGCAACCCTGTCTGCCGCCGCACGCGCCGGCGCCGATTGTCTGGTGCTGTGCGACACGAATGGCGGCAGCCTGCCGCATGAAGTGACCGAGATTGTTCAGGCGGTGCGGCGCCATCTGGCGAACGAGGGGTTCGCTAACAGCGACGCGGGGCGCGGTCCGACCCTGGGCATCCACACCCACAACGACGGCGCGCTGGCAGTCGCCAATGCAATTGCCGCTGTGCGCGCAGGGTGCGTCCACGTCCAGGGAACGATCAACGGCTACGGCGAACGTTGCGGCAACATGGACCTGATCCCGCTCATCGCCAACCTGCAGTTGAAACTCGGCTACCGCTGCATCACACCCGAACAACTCCGCCGTCTGTCCGAGGTGTCGCACTATGTCGCCGCCGTCGCCAACCTCAACCCCGATACCCACGCGCCATTCGTAGGACATTCCGCATTTGCGCATAAAGGCGGCATTCACGTCGCCGCGGTTGCCAAAGTAGCCGATAGTTATCAGCACATCGATCCGGAACTGGTCGGCAACCAGATGCGCATCGTTGTCAGCGAACTCTCAGGACGCGGGAATGTGCGTATGCGCGCACGGGAACTGGGGCTCGATCTGAACGGCAACGAGCAGGTGGTGCTGCAACGGATCAAGGAACTGGAGAACCGGGGCTTCCAGTTCGAGGCGGCAGAGGGGTCGTTCGAGATGCTCGTGCGCCGCGCCGCACCTGACTACCAGCCACCGTTTGAGTTGCTCGATTTCACGGTGGTGGTCAGCAAACATG
The DNA here is from genome assembly GCA_041641515.1 of Roseiflexus sp. Lineage (GTDB taxonomy): Bacteria > Chloroflexota > Chloroflexia > Chloroflexales > Roseiflexaceae > Roseiflexus. The sequence goes on along the minus strand of JBEPYG010000217.1, from coordinate 2,846 downwards.
GCGCGAACGACATGACCTCACAGGCAATGGTCAAACTCAAAATCGGCGATGAGATCATGCACACCGCAGCCGAAGGCGCCGGACCGGTCAACGCGCTCGATATGGCGATCCGCAAGGCATTGCTGCCGCACTACCCCGAACTCGCCAATGTGCAACTGGTAGACTACAAAGTGCGAATCGTCGATGAGCACCTTGGCACTGCCGCCAAACCGCGCGTGCTGATCGAATCGGCGTGCGGCGAAGAACGCTGGAGTACCGTCGGCTGTTCGGAAAACATTATCGAAGCCAGTTTCATGGCGCTGTGGGATAGCCTGGAGCTGCCGCTGGCGCGACGGCGAGCGCCGGCGAAATACCAGACAGGAACACATCGTTGATGGAGTATGCATACACGCCATTGTCAGCGCGAATGTCGCCTTTCAACGTTCCTGATATAATTGCCCTGGCGCAACGGCGCCGCCGCACACTGCCGTGAAAGGAGAATACCGATGCCAATCCGCGAATCGAAGTATATTTGGTTCAACGGTGAGATGGTTCCCTGGGAGAAGGCAACCGTCCACGTCATGACGCATGCCCTGCACTACGGTTCATCGGTGTTCGAGGGCATTCGCGCCTATGCAACGCCACGCGGCGCGGCGATCTTCCGCCTGCGCGAGCATATCCGCCGCCTGTTCGATTCATGCCGTATCTACCGGATGGAACCGCCGTTTACGCCGGAACAACTGTTTGAAGCGTGCCGTGCAGTGGTGCGCGACAATGAATTGACGAACGCCTACATCCGTCCGCTGATCTGGCGCGGTTACGGCGAAATGGGGCTGAACCCGCTCCGCTCACCGGTCGAGACAATGGTCGCAGCTATGGAATGGGGCGCCTACCTGGGCGCCGAAGGGCTCGAGAATGGCGTGGATGTCCACGTCTCATCCTGGCAGCGGATGGCGCCGAATACGCTGCCCGCGATGGCAAAGGCGGGCGGCAATTATCTGTCGTCGCAATTGATTGTGATGGAAGCCGCGCGTAACGGCTACGCCGAAGGCATCGCGCTCGACGTGCACGGCTGGCTCTCCGAAGGGTCGGGCGAGAACCTGTTCCTCATCCGCGACGGCATCATCTACACGCCGCCGGTGACAGCGGCGCTGCTGCCGGGCATCACCCGCGATGCGGTGATCACGCTGGCGCATCAGATGGGATATGAGGTGCGCGAACAAAACCTGCCGCGCGAAATGCTCTACCTGGCGGACGAACTCTTCTTCACCGGCACCGCAGCTGAGGTGACGCCGATCCGTTCGGTCGATAAACTGCCGGTCGGCGCCGGCAAACGGGGGCCGATCACAACTGCCATTCAAAAAGCGTTCTTTGGTCTCTTCTCCGGCGAAACGGAAGATCGCTGGGGATGGCTGACACTGGTTGCCGATTAGCATAGGTTTCAGGCTGGAAGGTTGAAGGTTATGCCTCGCACACTGTTCGACAAAATCTGGGATGCCCATATTGTGCGCCCGCAGACAGCGGAAACACCTGCGGTGCTCTACATCGATCTCCATCTCATTCACGAAGTCACATCGCCCCAGGCATTCACCGAACTGCGCCAGCGCGGGCTGAAGGTCCGCCGTCCGAATCGCACGCTGGCGACGATGGATCACTCGACCCCCACCACGCCACGTGGACCGGATGGAATTATTCCGGTGGTCGATGCGCAGGCAGTGGCGCAACTCCGCCAGCTCGAGCAGAACTGCGCCGAGTTTGGCATCCCGCTGTTCGCACTCGGCAGCGAGTATCAGGGAATTGTCCACGTTATCGGTCCTGAGCAGGGATTGACCCAACCCGGCATGACGATCGTCTGTGGTGACAGCCACACCAGCACGCATGGCGCATTCGGCGCGCTGGCGTTCGGCATTGGCACCTCCGAAGTGGCGCACGTCCTGGCAACGCAATGCCTGATCCAGAACCGCCCGAAAACCATGGAGGTGCGCGTCGATGGTCGCCTGGGGCCCGGAGTGACTGCTAAGGATATCATTCTGGCGATCATTGCGCGGTATGGCGTTGGCGCCGGCACCGGGCACGTGTTCGAGTACACCGGCGAAGCAATCCGTCAGCTCTCGATGGAAGAGCGCATGACGATCTGCAACATGTCGATCGAAGGCGGCGCGCGTGCCGGGATGATCGCACCAGACGATACAACGTTCCAGTACATCGCCGGGCGCCCCTTTGCACCGCACGGTGAAGCTTGGGATGCGGCGGTGGCATACTGGCGCACCCTGCCCACCGATGAAGGCGCGGTGTACGACCGGACGATCACACTCGATGCCTCACAATTGAAACCAATGATCACCTACGGCACCAACCCGGGCATGGGCATGCCCATCGATGGGCGCATCCCAACTCCGGAAGAACTGCCCGACCCGGCGGCGCGTCAGGCGCTCGATAAGGCGCTACGCTACATGGATCTGCGCCCCGGTCAACCATTGCTCGGTCACGCGATCGATGTCGTCTTCTTGGGCAGCTGCACCAACTCGCGCATTTCGGACCTGCGCCTGGCGGCGAGTGTGCTGAAAGGGCGCAAAGTTGCCGACGGGGTGCGCATGATGGTCGTGCCTGGCTCGCAGCAGGTAAAGAAACAGGCGGAAGCCGAAGGGCTGGACCGAATCTTCCGCGACGCCGGCGCCGAATGGCGCGAGGCCGGTTGCTCCGCCTGTCTCGGCATGAACGACGATAAGGTTCCGCCGGGCAAATACGCCGTCTCGACCAGCAATCGCAACTTTGAAGGTCGCCAGGGACCCGGCGCGCGCACCTTTCTCGCCAGCCCGCTTACTGCGGTTGCGTCCGCCATCGAAGGCGTTGTCGCCGATCCGCGG
>JBEPYG010000216.1:0-8059 GCA_041641515.1 Roseiflexus sp. | reverse complement strand
ACGAAGATTGACCAGGCGCGCGCGATGCTCCAGCCCGATCCCCAGGGGAGACCGGCATACGCGGTTGAAGTGCACCGTTGCCTCGATCGGATTGAAGAGTCCGTTCCCAGAGCTGAAGATCTGAACGCTGTTCGGAATGACCTGAACACGGTGATTGATCAGATCAATGCATTCCTCGATCTGGTCACTCGACATAAAAATCTACAAACGATTCTCGATGCCACGTCATTGACGCCGACAGAGAAGAGTTCCTACCAGGCGCAGATCGATCAACTGCGTCGGCAGATTGATAGGTTGCTACCCGAAGCAGCAAACGACGCTCCGAATTACCAGAAGATCAGTGATGACATTGCCGGCCTCAACACCACGCTCAAGGGTTTCCTGCCGCGAGGCGCACCGGAGTCGGCGCTGCTCACCACCCGCTCAGGACAGGCAACAGTCCCCGCGGCAGCGCCGGTGATCGAGGAGATTGCTCCGCAATTCACCCGGCTTGTGATGGAGTTCCCGAGTCGTGCACGCGATACCACCGAGCAGACTGCTGCCGCCGGTTTTCCGGTCAACCTGCCGTGGGCGCGGATCCGACTCTATGGCTTCCGCCTGGCGCAGTTCCTCATTCTCATCACCCTGTGGGGGTGGACAGGGTACAATGAGTTGTACATCCAGAACCCGACGTTCGGAAGTGAGTGGCTGTCGAACTATTTCACGCTGATCGCCTGGGGCTTTACCTCAGAAGCAGCACGCGCCACCTTCACGAATCTTGCTGGACGGTTGGGCGTGACCGTCGAGCAGTGACCATTCACGGATCACCGTCGGCGACGCCTGCCAGCGCAAGCAGCCGTTGCCACTGCGCTTCGCTCACCGGCACGACCGAGAGGCGCGACTGGCGCACGAGCGCAAAATCGGCGAATGCTGGATCTGACTTGATCTCTGCCAGCGTCACCGGACGCGGCAGTGGCGCCAGCGGACGCACATCGACGACGACCAGGCGCGGATCGCTCTGTTGCGGGTCCGGATAGGGCGCGCTGATGACTTCCGCTCGACCGACGGCGCACCGCTCGTCTCCGGTATGGTAGATCAGCGCCTCGTCCCCTGGTTGCATTTCGCGCAGGTGCTTGAGCGCAACATTGTTCGATACCCCGTCCCAGACCGTTCGACCGTCGCGCTCCAGGTCGCTCCAGGCGTAGCAGTCCGGTTCGGTTTTCAGCAGCCAGAAACGTTTGCTCATACGCGCTCCAGAACAAGATCGGTTGTACCAAGTCGCAGGCGTGTTCCCGCAAAAATCGTGCCCACCGCATGACGCAGGTGTTCCGCCGATCCATCCGGTCGCATCACCCACGTCCCATTCCTGCTGGCATCCCGAATGACGACCGTCTCGTCGTCGCCGCAGGTGATGTACAGATGATCACTCGACACAAGATCGTCGTTGAGCACAGGAATGCGTCGTTCATTCGCTTTTGGCGACTTCCTGCGCCCCACGATCGTCTCCCCTTCGTAGAGCGGAACCGATGCCGGCGAGCTTCCTGATTGGTGGATAGCGAGATGGAAGCGTGGCGGCGCCAGTTCGAAGAGGAAACGCTCGTCGTACCACAACCGACCGCCGAACAGTGTGGTGGCGATGGCGTCGATCACCTCGTCCGAAAGTGTCACGCCGCTGTGCGACATTGCTGCAACGCCCGGGAGTTCGTTGAAACTGCACACCTTCAGATGATCACGATGGTCATCGACATCGAGTGAAATGCGCGAGTCGGCGGGAAGCGCAGGAAAACCGATGAGTACGCCGGTCACCTGCTGGAACGGATGCGGGTTGATGGTGGCAATGCCAAGCCGTGCAGCAGCGGCGTTGAGGCTCATCTGAACCGCATCGCGTTGCTGGCGCAACCGGTGCAGTGGATGCGTCCCGTCCGCTTCGAGGATCGGCTGTCCGCTAGCGCGATCCCGCCAGACGCCTCCCGGCGGCGCATCGATAGGACCCGTATAGGAGCGCAACGCCCCGACGATGACCGCCGTCGCTCGCAGGATCAGCAGGTCGATCTGCGCCAGCGGCGGGTCGGCGCCAGCAGTGATGTCGAACACAACGGTGCACGTTCCCTCCCTTGACAACTGGCGAGCGCTGCGCACCAGCGTCAGCGCTTGTTCGCGCAGCGCGATCCGTTCACGCGCCGTGTCCGGTGTTCGCCCGATGTAAACTCGCACCCGCATGGGCGTGTTCCCGCTCGCTTTCCGAACATCTGATGCTGCGATTGTAGCACAGGTCACCGGTTGTACCGGTGCGCAACCGACGATCAAGTGTTTCGCGTCAGCAGTGTGTTGTGCGATTGATGGAATACCGATGCGTGTATGCCGGTCATCAGAGGCATGCAGGCAGTATAATGATCTACGTGATCGATAATGTGTGACGCTTCTGTATTCACACGCCTTGTGACAGGACACAGCATGGACACCGTCTCTTTTATTCCCGAAGCTATGCCGCCGCGCGATGCCTATCGCCTGCTCGTCAGCAGCGTCGTGCCGCGCCCGATTGGCTGGGCGTCGACCATTGGCGCCGACGGGTCGATCAACCTGGCGCCCTTTTCGTTCTTCAATGCTGTCGGCGGACCGATGCCGTTCGTCATGATCTCGGTCAGTCGTCGTGCTGGCGCACTCAAGGATACATTGCGCAACGCCGCCGAAACCGGCGAGATGGTGCTGCACATCGTCAGCGAAGACCTTGCGCCGCAGATGAATATCACATCCGGCGATTGGGCGTATGGTGAGAACGAGTTTGAGCGGGCCGGACTCGAAATGGCGCCATCGGTCGATGTGCGCCCGCCGCGCGTTGCAGCAGCGCCGGTGGCGATGGAAGTGAACGTCACGCAGATTGTGCCGGTCGAAGGCAGCAGTTACACGATGATTATCGGGCGTGTTGTGCGTTTCCACATCCGCCGCGATCTGCTGCGCCCCGATGGCACAGTCGACCCACTGCGGCTGAAGCCGGTGGCGCGATTGAGCGGCGATGAGTATGCCCGTCTTGGCGAGGTCTTTGCCATGGCGCGACCAGAGGTGTAACGCGGCGCGCCATGTGCGTGGTATAATGGATTATGAAGCAGGACGCGCCGCGCAGAATCCTCTCCTTTTAGAGCGACATAATCTATGGGATCGATTATTACGCTGGCAATGCAGAAGGGCGGGGTCGGCAAAACGACCACTGCGCTGAGTCTTGGCGTGGCGCTTGCAGCACGTGAGCGGCGCGTGTTGTTGATCGACATCGATCCGCAGGCGAACCTGACTCAGGGGTTGGGTGTCGATCCGTCGCAGCTGGAGTACAGCGTCTACGAGGTGTTGCTCAACCCGGAGCGTGGCAGCGCGTTTGCGACAATCGCCACTGAAGACGGCGTGGATCTGATCCCGTCATCGCTGCTGCTGGCGGGTGCGGAACTCGAACTGGCCGGGCGTGTTGGGCGCGAGTTGCTGCTGCGCAAGGCGTTGCGCGCCGCACGCGACACCTACGACTATATCCTGATCGATCCGCCGCCATCGCTTGGGTTATTTTCGCTCAACGCGCTTGCCGCGGCGCAGCACGTGCTCGTGCCGCTTCAGTTGCATGCCTATGCGCTCAAAGCTATGCCGCAACTCGAGCAGACGATCGACCTGGTGCGCGAGATCAACCCGGAACTCGCCATCGGTGGCGTGCTCTGCACCCTTGCCGACCGCCGCACCAACCTGAGTCATGAGATTGAACGGCAGGTGCGCGAGCGATACGGTGCGCTCGTGTTTCAGACCGTCATCCCAATGAATGTTAAGCTGGCCGAAGCGCCGACTGCCGGTGCGCCGATCCACCGGTATGCCCCCGGCAGCGCAGGCGCGCAGGCGTACAACGCACTGGCTGACGAACTCGAATCGCGGTTGAACCGCCAGAGGTGAAGATGAGCGCTGAACATTTCTCCGACGACCAGACGCCCATCCGGCGCGGGCAGGGGCTGCGCCTGTCGGTCACATCGTCTGATGCGGATGCTCCGTCTCCTGACTCGGGCGGTGAAACGTTGCGCCGTGGTCAGGGACTGCGTCTTTCCATCCACGATCCGGCTGCTGCGTCATCGCCTTCGACCCTCCTGCGTGAACTGATCGGCGCCCCTCAGGTCATCGAACTATCACACGGTCCGCTAGCTTACCGCGCAGCCGGGCACGGTCCGCCGCTCATCCTGCTCCACGGCTGGGCGGCCTCGTCGCGCTACTGGCTCATCACTCTGGCTGACCTGTCCGCCGATTTCCGTGTGTATGCGCTGGACCTGCCGGGGTTTGGCGACTCGCCGGCGCTGTCTGAGGCGGGAACGGTAGTGCGGCAGGCGCAGGTGGTGCTCGAGTTCGCCGACGCGCTCGGGCTGACGACATTCGATATCAATGGTCATTCGTATGGTGCAGCAGTGGCGGTGGTGCTGGCAGCCAGCCAGCCACAGCGGGTACGGCGCCTGGTGATAACGTCGCTGGGAGCAATCGGCGACGAGATCGAGCGCCTGATAGTTGCGCTCGCGCGTGCGCCGCTCGATCTGACGCTGCGCCTGGGGTATCCCTGGCTCAATGTGATTGCGCCATGGGTCGACCTCTGGCGACCCCTCATGACCGCACTCTTGTGTGTGCCACCCCTGCCGCAGATGATGGCAGCGCGCTTCATCGAGAATGGTTTGCGCGAGAGATGGATGCTTCAGGAAGGGATCGTCGATCTGACGAAGATGGATCTGCGCGCGCACCTGATGGCGGTTGCGAGCGTCGGCGATCCGCAGGTATTCGATGCATTCCGCACCGCGCCGCAGCCGACGCTGCTGATCGGCGGCGCTCAAGACCGGATTATGCCGCCGGAGTCGCTCCGCGCTGCAGCGCAGACGATGCGCCAGCCGGCACTGGCGCTGATTGAGCAGTGCGGCCATATTCCGATGATCGAACAGCCAGACGCATACCACACTGCACTGCGATCATTCCTGGTCAATGAGGGCATGAAGAGTCCATGAAAGCTCTGACCCGCGGGCGCCGTCAGCGCGTCAGTGTGCGCAGATAGGTCATCAGGTCGGCCATCTGCTGATCGCTCAGGGCGCGACCCGGCATAACGCCAATCTGCCCCTGGTTGGTCGTCCGAATGAAGGCGGCGACATTCTCTTCGGTGCGCGGCATGCCGTTCGGGAGCATCCCGCCGTAATCCACCCCCGGCGGGTAGACCGGTCCCTCCGGTTGCAACACGCCTGCCATGCCCGTCCCGACCCGAAATTCGGTTGTGGTGGCATGGCAGGCGCTGCACCCGGCGCGTTCGAAGACGATCTGCCCACGCGCTGCATCGCCGACGACCGGAGCGCCGGCGGGTGCAGCGGGGGGCCGACCGAGCGTATTCGCCGCCAGCAGCAACGCTCCAAGCACCAGCGCCACACCAATAGCCATCCGAATCAATGGTTGCATGTCATCCCTGTACTCGCCCCTGCCGGCGGAGTGCGATCAGGCTCAGAGCGACCGCGCCAACCCCAGCCCATCCCCAGGCGGCGGAGTGCTTGCCGCGTCGCCTTGCGCGCACCCCCTTCGCCATTTCCGGGATCGACTTCAGGCGCTCCTTGGCTTCCGCCTTGCGCCGCGCAAACAACTCAGGATCGGCGCGCAAATCTTCCGCCAGCTGGCGTTTGTGCATGATCTGCTCTTCGGTAATGTACTCCTCGAACGAGCGCAACGGCGCAAGGCGGTACCCGTGTTTGCGGAAGAGGCGGTAAATCTCCTTGACCCGCTCGGGGGTGATATTCCGTCCCAGCGTGTAATCCTCGAAGCGCCCTTCCATCGCCAGCAGCGATGTTTCCGCCAGACAGGCGTAGACCGTCTTCGGCGGCAACCCGATATCGTACCCGATCTCGACATCGCCAGGGATCAGCACCTCGCCGCTCTCGATCACCAGCACGTCGGGGCGCAGCGCCGCCTCCGCCGGATTGATGTCCGGCGGACGCGCCACGTCGCAGATGATCGCGCCCGGCTTGCACTCCGTCACATCCAGCACCCGCTGCCCAAAGGCGGAGGTGGCGGTGATGATCAGGTCACACTCGCCTGCCAGACTATCGGCGTGGGTCGAGATGACCACCCGTGCGCCCGGCGTTTCGCGTTCGATCAGGCGCTTCAGATCGATCAGTTTCTCCGGTTCGATCGAGACCAGCACGACATCCTTCGTTGCCTGCGCCGCCAGGCGCGCACAGGCGGAACCGATCGATCCGGTCGCACCGATGACCATAATGCGCCCACGACTCAGATCATGATACCCCATCATGCGCGCCGCAATCTTGGCAGTCTCCAGAGTCGCCGCGACGGTCAAGCTATTACCGCTGGTGATGGCAATATCCGCCTCGTTGGCGACTGTAATGCCCGCATCGCCGACGACGCTGGTGAACGCGCCCAGCCCCATGATGCGCGCGCCAAGCCGTTCGGCAAGGTGCGCCGCCTGGTTGAGCAGATCGTAGGTGAAGCGCGGACTGTGCTTCATCATCTGGCGCGGCGTTGCACCCAGCGAGATCAGATACCCCTCGATGCGCTGCCCGGTGGTCGGCGAACGACCGCCGGTGATCTTGCCGACATAGACCGGCGGCACATAGGCGGCGGCGGCTTCGACGATCGCATCGGGAACGTAGCGCGTCCAGTAGAAGGGCGGGTAATCGTGGATGAAACTGACGCGCAGGGGATGGATGACGAAGGCGAACTTGTTGACGCCAGCTGCTTCCGGTTGCAACGTCACGACTGCCGGCGCCCAATCGAGGTCCGCCAGCAGATCGAGGTAGGTATCTTCGGTCAGTGGCGCCTGCGGATCAGGACGCAGCGCCGCCAGCAACGCTTCGATGGTCGCCGCAGAGTGCCGCGCAATCTCGCCTTTGCCCCTGAGAGACGGCATGAGTGTGATCAGCATCTCGGCGCCGCGTTCGCGCAGATCGGCAATATCGTCATCGCTGGCCGACTCGACGATGACCATCTTCCGATCCAGCCGTCCAGGCGCAAACTGTCGGATGGCGGCGATATTGCCCGCCAGAATATCCGCCCAGACAAAACTGCCCGGATGGTGCGCTGCGCCGGTGATGCCGGCCAGCGTCTCGAAAGACGCCTCCCTGAGCGCCTCGAGCGTCGGCGCGGCCGCCTGATCGAGGGTTTGCGCACTTCCAACGCCTGGAGCGTCTGGCAACCCAAAGAACATCTGCGGATCGGCAAAGCGCAGCGCCGAGCTCCGTCGCGCCAGCGCCTGCGCCAGCCCTTCGTGATTGACGCCAGGCACAAATAAGACCCGCTTCTGATTGAAGATCAGTGGATGCGCCCGTTCAGCAAGAATAATGCCCCAACGTTCCAGTTCAGGACGCACGCCGCTGCCGTCGACGACCGGCGTCGTGCGTGCGGCGGCGGGCAGATCGGCGCCGATGACGTGCTGCACCTGCGCGTTGCCCAGGCGCAGGATGGCGGGCATGCCCTCCAGCCCGATCGCATCAACAGCGCCGTCGTATTCGGCAATCAGGGCGCGGGCGCGCGCCACGTCGCCGCCGCAGCCGATGCGGCGCACCTCGACATCCTGGTTCAAAAAGGTGACCGGCGAGACCATGTCGCCTTCGCCAAGGTGAATGATAAGGACTCGTTTCATACGTTTCCGCCTCCTCGTAGCGCCACGCCAGCGGCGCCGACGATCGCACTTGCTGTCAGGGTAGCACGGCGTCGTATCCCGTCGCGGAAACAAATGGTGACGCCGGGTTTACAATCTGCTACTGTCTGGAGCGCGGTGCGCTGAGTCGCAATGAATCCGGTCTGCGCCTGGCGCCGCGGAGCTCAAGCCTGCAGTTCGCAGGGCAAAGATCGCCGGTTGGCATAGCCGATAGGCGATGGTGGTGCGTGTGATCAGCGCGCGCCGGTCGGTGCTCAGGGTTTGGTACGGGATAGATGCTGGGATCAGCGTAGTCAGGGCAGGGCGGCGCCGTGCCCTCATTCAAAACAACATTACATCACTTATGTTGCTTTAAGTGCGCGCCATTCACGCGCCAGGATCGCGTAGCCATACTCGTCGTGCCATGCCGCACCATCCCAGATCGTTTCG
>JBEPYG010000215.1:7453-8061 GCA_041641515.1 Roseiflexus sp. | reverse complement strand
ACCCCGACGCGCACCAATACCCCGACGCGCACCAATACCCCGACGCGCACCAACACCCCAACGCGCACCAACACCCCAACGCCGTCGCACACCCCAACGCGCACCAATACCCCGACGCCGTCGAATACCCCGACGAACACACCGACACCTTCGGTGACACCGACGCCGCAGGCGATCAGTTACACGGTGACCGGTTCCAAGCGGATTGACTCGAACGCGCCACCCAGCGAACTGGCAGACCTGCGGATCCGAATCGTAGTGCGCAACAGTCTGGGTGATCCTGTACCGGGGGTCCGTTTCAACATTACCGTATCCGGCGCACCACCGACCACATCGTGGACTGGCGTCAGCGACAGTAATGGGTTGATCGTTATCTGTATTGCAGATGTCTACAGAGCGCGCGATAACCTGGATGTAACAACCGATGTCACCAGCCCAGAATATCCCGAACCTGGGCTAGACAATCGAAGTATCACGGTCAATAACGGAGCGGTGACATGCAATTAACGTTGACTGCGGGATTGACTGTGCAGAAGCCAGGATGCGGCAGGGCAACATCTACCGATAGACAGACACGGAGAAACACGATCACATGAAACGCACATCCG
>JBEPYG010000215.1:0-7443 GCA_041641515.1 Roseiflexus sp. | reverse complement strand
CAATCATCGAGTTTGCAGTGATTGCGCCTCTCCTGATCATCATGCTGCTTGGCACGGTCGATTTTGCGCTGGCGTTCAGCAACCAGATGGCGCTTCGCAGCGCCGTCGCCGAGGGCGGATACTTCATTGCCCAGCATCCCGGCAGAGAAACTATTGCAGAAGAGCGTATTCGCGAGCGCCTGGAGGACCTGCCCGGCGCCGCCGAACCGGGACGCCTGATTGTGACGTTTACAACCACATCATGTCTTTCAGGACGTCAGGATACCACAGTAGAAGCGACCTACCGCCACGAATTCTGGTTCTCGTCGGTTCTACCAGCTGCACAGGTCATCCTGCGCAGCGGAACGACCGTACCACAGTTTGGGAGTTGCTCGTGAGACGATTACGATCGACAGACCGCCAGCCAGGGCAGGCGATCCCGGTTCTGGCGCTCACGCTGCTCTTGTTGCTCGCCTTTGCGGGGCTGGCAATCGATGGCGCGCTGGCGTTCGCCTGGCGACGCAACGTCATGAACAGCGCCGATGGCGCTGCGCTCATTGCCACTCGCGCTCTGATCGTCGATCGCGGGAGTGTGAATGGCCTTGCCATCACCAATGCGGTGCACACCTACCTGCAGGCGGAACTCGATGTAAGCAACCCGGATTTTGAACTGACCTACGTCAACGGCGCCGGTCAGTCGATGGGACCGGTCGGCAACGATCCAGCGCCACCAAACGCGCGTGGCATCAATGTCGTTGTGCGACACACATTCGACACCTACCTGATAGGGCTCCTCGGACAGCCGACGCTGACCGTGCGCGGCGTATCATCAGCGCGTTTTGGCAACGGCGGCATGCTGATCGGCGATCTGCTTGCGCCGATGGGGGTGCTGCCAGAAGCAGCGCAATTCTTCCGCGACAATCCATCCGGCGCACTGGTCGATCTGAGCGGTCAGATCGAGGCGCGGAACAACCAGATCATCACCGATTTCAATGACGGAATGTACCCTTATCTGGCGCAGTATCAGGATCATCCGAACTGGGTTGACCCCGACACCTTCGTGAAACGATGGCAGATACGCGCCGTGGCGCTGCGGATGGGCTCGACGACGCCGCCGTCACTCGGACCGGGCGCGAGTTGCCCTTCCACGCCGACCGACACGCTGAAATCGTGGTGGTGTCACGGGGCGCACCGCCAGGTCAACACGCGCATTGCCGGCGATAGCGAACAGGTAGCGCTGAATATGGACCTGATCGGCGTTGCCCCCGGCGCCAGCTCTCTGAACGCAACACTGCTGAGCGGCGGTTTCCTCGCCGGTCGTCTCGATCAGGTCATCATCGTACCAGTGCTGGCAGAAGCTCCCGACTCAGATCAATGGACGGGAGCGAGTCCTGCCTATGTCATCGAGTACTTTATGGCGTTGCGCCTGCGCAGCATCGATTATGCCAATGGCACAATCACCGTTGAGTATCTCCCACGCTACCTGACGAACGGCGGGTTGATGGGGAGCAACAACAATGTCGAGCGCGGCGACCCCTGCGAGGTATGCGTCATCAACCTGGTACGGGAATAATCGCTACGATGCCTCACGCCCGATATTCGCGCGCAGATACGCCTCGATGAACGGATCGATGTCGCCGTCGAGCACCGCCTGCACATCACTGGTTTCGTAATCAGTGCGATGGTCTTTCACCAGGGTATAGGGGTGCAGATAGTACGTGCGCATCTGGTTGCCGAAGTCTGCCTGGCGATACTCGCCGCGAAGGCGGGCGCGTTCTTCGCGTTTGCGCTGCAGTTCGCGTTCGAGCAGACGCCCACGCAACACCCGCATGGCGGTTTCGCGGTTCTGCAACTGTGAGCGCTCGTTCTGACAGGTCACCACGATCTGCTCCGGCGTGCCTGGCTTGTAGGTAATGCGCACCGCCGAGTCGGTTGTATTCACACCCTGCCCGCCGTGACCAGACGCACGAAAGACATCGACGCGAATATCTTCCGGTCGTATGACCACCTCCGGCGCATCGTCCACTTCGGGCAACACTTCGACCATCGCGAAGGATGTCTGGCGCGTATTGCCGGCATTGAACGGCGAGAGGCGGATCAGGCGATGAACGCCGGATTCGGCTTTGGCGCTGCCGTAGGCGTAGGGTCCGCGCAATTCGATGGTTGCGCTCTTGATCCCTGCCTCTTCGCCTTCGCTCTTGTCGATCAGCGCAACCTGGAAACCGCGCCGCTCACCCCAGCGCATATACATCCGCAGCAGCATCTCAGCCCAATCCTGCGCGTCCGTCCCGCCTGTACCGGCTTTGACCGAAAGAAACGCATCGCGGTCGTCATAGGGACCACTGAGCAACACTTCGATCTCGAGCGCCTCGATGTCTCTGCCGGTGCGTTCAAGTTCGGCAGCGATATCCGCCTGGAGCGAATCATCCTCCTCGGCAGCGGCAAGTTCAATCAGATCGGCGAGCGCCACCAGCTGGCGGTCGATCGCTTCGATTCGCTCGATCTCTTCCTTCAGGCGCGTCAGACGCTGCATGATCCCCTGTGCTTCACGGGGATCGTTCCATAGATTCGGGTCAGCGGCGCGTTCTTCGAGCGCCATCATGTCCTGACGTTTCGCCGGTAAGTCAAAGACGCCCGCGAACGCTCTCGAAGCGCGTCCGCAGGACCTCCAGATCCATTGTTGTCACACACAACTCCTTGCTATCGTGTTCGTTCGAGGAGGGGCGCACCGGTCGCCTGCTCGACAATCTGCGGCAACACCAGCGCAACATCAGCACGGATCACCGCCTCGGCGCGCCCGTCCATATGGGTCGGGCCGGTATTGATGATAATCAATTTCGCGCCGTGGCGCAAGCCAATTGCGGGCAATTCGTTGACGGGGAAGACTTCCAGCGAGGTGCCGGCGACGATCAAGACGTCGGCGTGTTCGACAGCGCGCCGCGCCAGCCAGTACAACCCGCGCGGCAACATTTCGTCGAACAGCACCACATCCGGTTTGAGCGGGTGACCGCAACTGCAGCGCGGCGGCTCACCACGACGAATCCTGGGAAGCAAGACGCTGGTGGGGATCTGACGTTCGCATTCGGGGCATGTGGCAGTGCGCAGATGCCCGTGAAGTTCGTAGACTTCACGCGATCCGGCGCGCTGATGCAACCCATCGAAGTTTTGTGTCACAATGGCGCTGAGCACCTTCTGTCGCTCGAGCGCTGCAAGCGCATAGTGCGCCGCATTTGGCGCCGCCGACAACACCCTGTCGAGCAGGGGGCGGAACCAGTCGTAGAATGCCCGCGGGTTACGCAGAAAGTTCTGGAGCGATGCGACTTCCGAGGGATCAACGTGCTTCCACACACCCTCGGAACCGCGGAAGTCGGGGATGCCGGACGGCGTGCTGATGCCTGCGCCTGTGAGCGCAACAACGCTCCGCGCGTTCCGTAGCAGATCGACGGCGTGTTTGATCTCTGGACACTCCATACCCGGTCACACCACAGATGGTTCGACAATCGAACATTCGATACCCGACACGCCAGCTATCCCCGGCAATGGAGTCGGTCTGATTGCGGTGTTGGACTGATGTCGCCCGACGCGGCGATTTCGGGAGATGCGCAATAATTCCGCCTGCATGATACCACATGTTCGCAACATCCGAAAGCAATACCATTTTTGATTTTGGCGTACTACGCCTGCGCCACAAAGCCTAATACCACATATGACAATGCGGTATTATCAACGATAACCGGTATTATGCGAGCACAAAGCGAACATGCCCGGAAAGTGCTGCCGGATGCCGTCGTGTGTCAGCTGAGGGCATGACTTGAGCCTTCGAGCAGTTTCGACACCGATCGCCTGCCGAACACTCCGTGCCGCCCGACCTTCCTGCAGACGCAGAGGCGCAGCAGTGCTGCACCTCTGCCTGCTTGCGAGGAGATCTGATGGCATTGGTATAGGTCAGCACCAGCATTCGCGCGGGCATAGACTGATGGATGTTAACCAGCAATCAAGGTATGTGCAGTATAATTGTGGCAACTGATCGCCCATGTTTTTCCTCGGCGGGGCAATGTACTGTGGCGCTGCAAAAGACATACCGCCGATTCCTGTTTTCGGCAGCGCCTCCGAACACTTGAGTGAACAGTCCCATCCCAGTGCGAGTTCGGGACCGAATGGGCAGGAACGCTGGATGTTCAATGAGTTCGGAAAGCGTGCCGCACAGTGACGTGGTGTATGAGTGGTCGTGCACCTGACATTCCAGAGACGCTCCGTTGCACCGCATGCGGTGCGTTGCTGATCGACGGATATTATTTCATCCACGGGCGGCGCGAACGCTACTGCGCGCGCTGCATCCGTGAACGGGATCGCTGCGACATCTGCTCAGCGCCGCTCGGCAATCGTTACTGGACGTTGCACGACGGTCGACGGCTGTGTGAGACATGCCATTCGACGGCGATCTACGATCCCACGATTGCGCGAACATTGTTCGAGGAAACCGTTGCTGCGCTCGTCGCCCAACTTGGCATGGCGCTGCGGGTCGGGGTCGAGTTTCGTCTGGTGGATGCGCCGACGCTGGCAGCAGTACGGGCGCAGGGAGTCCCGCCGCAACCGGGTGAAGCTCCGGCGCTGGGGCTGTATCAGCGCCACGGACGGTTGCGGGTCATCTACATGCTCTACGGGTTGCCAAAATTGCTCTTCCGCACCGTCGTTGCACACGAATACGCCCATGCCTGGCAGGGAGAGAATTGCCCACTCCTCGACGACCACGACCTGATCGAGGGGTTTGCCGAATGGGTGGCATACCGTCACCTCAGTTACCTTGGCTGCCACAAAGCCGCCGCTGCAATGCGCGAATCGAACCACCCCTACCGCCCGCTCCTCGAACGAATGCTGGCGCTCGAAGCGCAGATCGGTCCGGCAGGCGTGCTAGAGTACATGCGGCGCGCAGGAATTCGCTAATCCGGGTTGCCGAAATCCGCCATTCATCCCCGTTCTTTTTTTCGGGTGTCTCAATAAGATAGTGATGCCCGGCATCGCAGGATGCCCGACCTGACACATCTATACAACAACACACAAGGAGGAACCATTGCGCTCACAACTGTTTCTTGTCACAACACTGCTGGTCGGCGCGCTCGCCGTCGGCGGATGCGGTAATCTGCCCTTCCTTTCGCAGGGCAATGCACAACCAACCGCCTCTCCAGCCGCTTCTTCCGGCAATGCAGCTACGCCTGCGCCACCAACCGCCGCCGCTGAACAACCGACGCAGGCGCCAGAGAATACCTCTGCACCGACGATGCCCGCCGTACCGCTGCCATCTGGCGGCACTCCTTCGGCGCCTCCCATGGGCGGCGCTCCAACGATTCCGATTCCGCAAAGCCAGGCGAACCTGGCACAACTCGAGAGTTACCGGATGACGGTTGTATCGAAGATGAGCGGCAAAACCACGGACGGTAAGACGATCGACTCGCAGACGACCTATACCCAAGCGATGCATCGCCCAAGCAAGACCGGGTATACGCTGGTCGTCGAAGACAAACCAGGCGCACCATCCACACGATCGGAACTTTACAGCGTTGGTGATATGTTGTACATCTATCAACGCCAGGACGGGAAGGAAATCTGTCAACCAGGCATGATGGCTGGCATGGGTGACATGCTGCGCGGCATTGCCGACGCGATGACCGCACCCGTGCAAACGGGCACTGCACAACTCGTTAACAGCGGCGAGACCGTCAATGGTGTGCAGACCGATCGTTACACCCTGGATCAGGAGACAATCAATCAGTTTGGCGCCACAGTGGAAAAAGCCGATCTCTGGGTGGCCCGCGATGGCGGCTATCTGGTCAAGTATGATCTGACAATCAAAGTCACGTCCAACACCGCCGGTTGGGCAGAGATGCTGGGTAGCGGCGCGCAGGTTTCGGAAGGAACGATTGTCTACAACTGGACGCTCGAAGACATCAACAAAACGACCATCACCATCCCATCCGTCTGCAACGAACAGACAGTTGGCGTCGATCTGCCGTTGCCACAGGGAACAGCGGTCG
The DNA here is from genome assembly GCA_041641515.1 of Roseiflexus sp. Lineage (GTDB taxonomy): Bacteria > Chloroflexota > Chloroflexia > Chloroflexales > Roseiflexaceae > Roseiflexus. The sequence continues at coordinate 1,432 of JBEPYG010000215.1, read as the reverse complement.
ATATAGCGATGCCCAATACCACGATGGGCAAGGTGAACACCAGCATTGACTCGGTCCTGTCCTTCTTCAAGACTGAGTACCCTAAACTCGGATATGAACTGACCTACGAGTATGGCGATGCTCAGAACGGCTACATCCTTGAGTTCAAGAAGGGTTCAGATGAGGTAATGGTTCAGTTCTCGCCCATGCCGGATGGGTCGGTGCAGATCACGCTTTCCCGCAGCTGACCGCATGTGGGAGGCAGACAGAATTCAGTTATGACGGCGCCACGGAAGGCGCATAATGGGAACGTAATCCATCAGCGATCCACCTGATCGCTGGCATACTGACACCGGCGGCGGGCGCTCGCTTGCAATCCTGTGCAGCGACCCCGCCGCCGGTGTTGTCGTCCCAACGACCGACCGTCAGAAAACCGCTATAATACGCGCACATACATCGAAGGCGCTCAATGGACGATCAAACTGCCGCGACATACGCCCGACTGGCTGAATGTATCGTATCACTCAAGATGCTGCCGCGCACCGGCTGGCTGCAGCGTGGCATCCCTGCCGCAGAAAGCGTGGCGGAGCACAGTTTTGGGATTGCTGCGCTGGCACTCGTGTTTACGGCGGCAGATGGCTCATTCGACCGCGAACGGCTGCTGGCGATGGCCATTGTGCACGATCTCGCTGAGGCGCTGCTGGGCGATCTCCCGCTTTCAGCACGACGCCTGATCGGCGAATCGGTCAAGCACGACGCAGAGCGCCGTGCAATGGTGGAACTCTGCGCCGCTCTCCCCGGCGGCGATTACCTGATTCGGCTGTGGGAAGAGTATGCCGCCGGTACGACGCGTGAGGCGCGTTTTGTCAAGGCGCTTGATCGCGTCGAGACGCTGGTGCAGGCGCTGGCGTATGAGCGAGCCGGCAATCGCTCGCTGGATGAGTTCTGGACCGGCGCAACCGAAGGACTGACAGAATTTCCCTATCTGGCAATGTTCGTGACCTGGCTCGCAGCCCAACGCCCGGTGTAATGCCATTTTTGATTTTGGATAACGTTCGATGTCGAACGTGCCATAGATGGAGGAACGTTCCATGCACCCGCTCAAATGGTGGCAGACGACAGTGTTCTACCAGATCTATCCGCGCAGTTTCGCCGACGGCAATGGAGACGGCATTGGCGATTTCGCCGGGATGATCGACCGGCTCGACTACCTGCGCACTCTGGGGGTCGGTGCGCTCTGGCTCTCGCCGCACTATCCCTCGCCCAACGCCGATTGCGGGTACGACATCTCCGATTACACCGGCGTCGCGCCGGAGTACGGAACACTGGACGATTTTCGGCGCTTCCTGGAAGGCGCGCACGCGCGCGGCATACGCATCGTGCTCGACCTCGTCCTCAACCACACGTCTGAAGAGCACCCATGGTTCCAGGAGTCGCGCTCCAGTCGCGACAA
>JBEPYG010000214.1:0-8071 GCA_041641515.1 Roseiflexus sp. | reverse complement strand
AGTGCGAACAGGAGTCGGTGAACAAAGATAATCGAAAACGGCGTCAGGCAGCCTCGATCTTGCTCCGGCTTGTTTGTGGCGCGATAGTGCGTGTCGCCAGCACGTGCTGTGTCTGATCGACCGATGGACGCGGCGGAACAATCAGCACCTTATCGATCCGCCGCCCATCCATATCGACGACTTCGAAGGAATATCCTTCCCACGTCACACTGTCACCGGCATTTGGAATGCGACCGAGCAGCGCTAGCACGAAACCGGCGATTGTCTCGAAGCCGTGCTCACGCACGAGCGCGTCGGCAGGAGGCAACTTAAGGCGTTCGTGCAAATCGGCAAATGGCATCAATCCATCAACCAGATAACTGCCATCGTCGCGTCGCACGATCGACTCGCTGACCTCATCATACTCGTCCGAAATGTCGCCAACCAGTTCTTCGAGCATATCTTCGATGGTAATCACCCCGGCAACCTGACCATATTCGTCGAGCACGATCGCGAGTGTATTGCGATTCTGTTTCAGTTGCTGGAACGCCTGCGCCGCTCGTTGACTTTCGATGACATACATTGGCGGGCGCAGCAAATCACGCAGGTTCGGCGGCTCACACTGCCCCCAGAATGGCAGAAGATCTTTCACATACAGAATGCCGATGACATGATCGAGGGTTTCTTCGTACACCGGTATCCGCGAGTAGCCAGACTCGGTGGCGATCTTCAGCGCTTCCTCCAGCGGCGTATCGATGTCGATCGCAGTAATCTGGGTCCGCGGTGTCATCAACGAGCGCACCGTCCGATCACTGAACTTGAAAACGTTGTGGATCACCGTCTGTTCAGCATCCGCCACGGTGCCCTCAGCGGCGCCTTCACGCACCAGCGCCATAATGTCGTCTTCGGTCACCGGTTGTTCGGCGACATTATGGCGACCGAGCAAACGGAGCACCATCTCGGTCGAGAAGGTCAGAAACATGACTGCTGGTGATGCCAGGCGCGCCAGCTGCCCCATAAACGGAGCGACCTTCGCCGCCACCAACTCAGCGTTTTGTAACGCCAGGCGCTTGGGCACCAGCTCACCGACGATCAGCGAGAGATAGCTGATGCTCAATGCCACAATTGCAGGTGCGAGTGCGCCAGCATAGGGCGCCAGCGTCGGGATGTCCTGGAGCCGAGCACGGAGCACCTGAACGATGCTTGCACCGCCAAACACAGCGGCAAAGGTACCGAAAAGGGTAATGCCAACCTGCACCGTCGAAAGGAAGCGACCTGGCGACTCCAGCAGCGCAAGCGCTGCACGCGCCCCGCCATCGCCTCGTTCCGCCTGCTGCTCAAGTCGCCCTTTGCGCGCAGAGACAATCGCTATCTCTGATGCGGCAAAGAAGCCATTGGCAATAATCAGCAGCAGGATGAGGAGAGACTCGAAGAGGATATTCGAATGTGCAACTTCTATCATAAACATCTGTCTGGCAGGCGATGGCGCCAACGCCTGCCGCATATAGAAGTATACAGTTTGCACAGCGTGTGTCAAGTTTTTTCAGGGTGGACATACCATCGTTCTTTTCGCCCGCAAAAGCGAACGCTCAATAGTGTTGCCAGGACCAGGTACGGGTGATATCGCCGGCACTACCGACAAATGCACGGGTGGGTATCTGCATTCAGCCGATTTGGTATCAAACCCTTCACGCCACTGACAGCAGCAAGGGTGTATACTATCAGGGTATCGGTTTTGAAACAGAACGGCTGAGCGTTCACAGGACACAGATCGTCTATGCGACTAGCGTTCAACAACCTGTGGCGACGCAAGACTCGCACATTGCTAACGATGCTCGGCATTGCCGTCGGCGTTGCTGCGGTTATTGCGCTCTCGACGTTTGGCGAGGGCATGGCGAGCGGTTTCGAAAGCCTCTCGTCGGCGTCCGGCGCCGATCTGCAGGTGGCGCAGAAAGACGCCGCGATGATTATTCTGAGCGTCATCGACGAAGAAGCTGGCAATGAGTTACGCCAGATTCCGGGGGTCGCCGAGGTCGCCGGCACGATTGTTTACCTGGCGCAACTGCCGGAATCGCCCTATTTTGTGGTGATGGGCGAAGACCCGCGTGGCTTTACGATGCAGCACTACCGTATCCTCGAAGGTCGCCCGATCGCAGGACGGCGCGAGATTATGCTCGGCAAAATGACTGCCACGCACTTCAACAAGGGGATCGGCGACACCTTCCGCATCAACGATTTCGGCTACCGTGTCGTCGGCATCTACGAAACCGGCGTCGGATTCGAAGACGGCGGCGCGGTGATTCATCTGGCAGACGCGCAGCGCCTGTTCGATATGCGACGACGGGTCAGTTACTTCAGTCTGAAGGTGCGCGACCTGAGCACGATCGACGAGGTGCGTCGCACGATCGAGGCGCGCTTTGATGATCTGGCGGTCACTCGCAGTGGCGAGCCATCGCGCCAGGACGAGATTATCGGGCTGTACCGTTCGCTTGGATGGTTCCTCGGCATCTTTGCCATTCTTGTCGGCGGACTTGGCATGATGAACACGATGCTGATGAGCGTATTCGAGCGGACACGAGAAATCGGGGTGTTACGCGCGCTTGGCTGGCATCGGCGACGCGTGCTGGGCATGATCCTCAGCGAAGCGTTGATCGTGGCGGGGCTTGGCGGGTTGCTCGGCGTAGGTCTGGGTGTTGGGCTGATCGCGCTCAGTCGCATGTCATCCGCAGTCGCAAATATGCTGCCGGCCACCATTCCTCCCATGCTCTTCGTGCAAGGCATGGTGACGGCGCTGCTGCTCGGCGCCGTCGGCGGCGCGTACCCGGCGTGGCGCGCAGCACACCTGGCGCCAGTCGAGGCGATGCGCCATGAAAGCGGCGTGGGGGTGCACTGGGGGCGCTGGTCGCGTCTGCTGGCGCAGATGTTCCACGGCATGTTCCGCAACATGTGGCGCCGTCCGACGCGCACGCTGATGACTGCCGCCGGTTTGGGTATTGGCGTGGGATTCATTGTATTGCTCATGGCACTGACCGTCGGTGTACAGGATGAATTCACCCGCCTGTTGAGCGGCGGGCAGATGGATATTATTGCCCAGCAGGCGCGCACGTCCGATGCCTCCCTTTCAGTTGTCGATGAACGCCTAGCTGTGCAGATCGCCGGTCGTCCCGGTATTCGCTCGGTATCGGGATTGCTCTTTGGCGTCACCTCACTTCCCGATCTGCCGTTTCTGATGGTGTATGGCATCGATCCGCGCGAAGCCTATATCGACCACTACCGTGTCGTCGAGGGGCGCGCAATTGAGCGACAACACGAGGTGATGCTAGGACGTCTAGCTGCCAATGGGCTCAATAAGGGCGTTGGCGACAAGATTCAGTTTGGTGGCACGACGTATCGTATCGTTGGGATTTACGAGAATGGTTCAGCATATGAGGACGCCGGCGTAGCTATCACACTCAGGGATGCGCAGCGGTTGTTCCGCAAGCCGCGTCAGGTGTCGTTCCTCGGCATCCAGTTGACCGATCCGGAACGTGCGCCGCAGATCGCTGCAGAACTGGAAGCTGCCTTCCCGGAGTTGATGATCAGCGCGTCCGCCGATCACACAAACCGGATGCAGGACTTCGCGACGATGCGAGCGATGTTTGGCGCACTGGCAGTGTTGACGCTGGTCGTCGGCGGGATCGTGATGATGAATGTCATGATGATGAGCGTGTTTGAACGCACACAGGAAATCGGCGTGTTGCGGGCGCTTGGGTGGCGTCGAGGGCGTGTGCTGCGCATGGTACTCGTCGAGTCGCTGGCGCTCAGCCTGCTGGCGGGAATCGTCGGTCTGGCGATCGGCATCGCACTTGGCGGGTTGCTCCAGATGGCGCCGTTGTACGGACCGTTTCTCAAGGTGATCTACACGCCTGATCTCCTGCTTCAGGCGCTGATATTCGCGCTGTTTCTCGGCGCTCTTGGCGGCTTTTACCCGGCGTGGCGCGCTACACGCCTGCAACCGATCGAGGCGCTGCGGTATGAGTAGGGAACGTCGAAGGACGAACAGGACACGACCATGATTGACGCTCCAGTCGTAGTCGAAACCCGCCATCTGACCCGTATCTACGGCGATGGCACGGATGTGCGGGCGCTGGATGGTGTGAGTCTGACCATTCACGCCGGTGAATTTCTCGCGATCGTCGGTCCTTCTGGTTCGGGCAAGTCGACGTTGCTGAACCTGATCGGCGCGCTTGACCGTCCAACCAGCGGCGAGGTGCTGATCGGCGGCGTTCCGCTCTCCGAAGTACGCGACATCGATCAGTTCCGCGGGCGAACGATCGGCTTCGTTTTTCAGACACACAACCTGATCCCGACGTTGACCGCTGCTGAAAATGTCGAGATACCGATGTATGAGACAGGGGCGAGTCGTGGAGAGCGCCGTGCACGTGCGCGTGAGCTGCTGGAGCTGGTTGGGCTGGCAGCGCGCACCGACCACCTGCCCAACCAGTTGTCGGGAGGCGAGCGTCAGCGTGTCGCCATTGCGCGTGCGCTTGCCAATCATCCAAAGATTGTTCTGGCAGACGAGCCAACCGGCAACCTCGACTCGAAAACGACCGCCGACATTATGGCGCTGCTGCGGCAGTTGAACCGCGATCAGGGCACAACTCTGATCGTCGTCACCCACAACCACGAAGTAGCACTGGCGGCGCGCCGCATTATCACGCTGCGCGATGGTCGCATCCAGAGCGACCAGACCGTTCACAGCACGCTCGAAAGCGAACTGCTCGACTTCAAGAGTTCACCCCTTGGGCAGACGATCCTGCGCGGTGAAACACTTCCTGACGAACTTGCGGATGTTGCGCCGAAGTTGCGCGAGTTGCTCGCCAGGCTGTGAGGCGGACCGTGAAGCAGGAGCCACGTTCCAGACCCTTGCGGTCGGAACGTACCCGTGTCAGGAGCACGAAGCATTGCGTGCCGCTGACGAGGTGCAAGGGTAGCAGCCGGTTTCCAACGCAAGACTTCACGATCGGGATCGTCCACGTTCCCACGTCCCGTACCATCCCCTCCATCCGGTGAGGATGACATCCGTTCTGGGGATGAAAAACCTGTACTTCCGGGGATTTTGTTCAAAAACTCACAATGGTATACTGCGTCATGAACATAACCCGAAGTATCCAGCACACTGCCCCCCGGACGGCGCGCCCGAAGCAGACGAACATCCTGCCGCCGGACATGCGCCCTCAAAAGTGCAAAGCACTGCGCTTCCATCTATGTCCCTTGTGGTCAGGCGCTCCAGGGGTTATGCAGAACAACCGTACAGTCTGTGTCAAGGAGAGGGCCCAATGAAAGATCTGATTCAACGATCGCGGAAGAGTTTCACTGTCGTGCAACCGGTTGAGTCGGACGTACCGGACAACGTCTGGGTTAAGTGCCCATCGTGCCGGGAGTTGATCTACCACAAGCAGCTGGCTGAGCGCATGAAGGTATGTCGCTGCGGCTACCATATGCGCCTGACGGCGCGTGAGTGGCTGGCGTTGCTGGATGAAGACTCGTTCGTCGAGCACGACACGCATCTGCGACCGACCGATCCGCTTGGGTTTGTCTCCCCCAAAGAAGCGTATGCTGACAAACTGCGCGAAGCGCAGCGCCGCACCGGTCTTGCCGATGTGGTCGTGAGCGGCGTCGGCAGCATCGAAGGGCGCCGGCTGTCAGTTGCAGTGTGTGATTTCAGTTTCATCGGCGGTTCGATGGGCAGCGTCTTCGGCGAGAAGATGGCGCGTGCAGCAGAGCGCGCCGCAGCGCTTGGCATCCCGCTGCTGACGATCAACACCAGCGGCGGCGCCCGCATGCAGGAAGGCGTGATCGCCCTGATGCAGCTGGCAAAGGTCAACATGGCGCTGACACGCCTAGCTGCGGCACGTCAGCCACACATCGCGGTGCTCGTCGATCCGTGCTATGGCGGCGTCACGGCATCATACGCTTCGGTTGCCGATATTATCATCGCCGAGCCGGGCGCCAATATCGGCTTTGCCGGTCGCCGTGTGATCGAGCAGACAATCCGCCAGAAGCTGCCGGCAGATTTCCAGACTGCCGAGTTTATGCTGCAGCATGGCATGGTCGATATGGTGATACCGCGCGGCGAGTTGCACGGTATGCTGGCGAAACTGCTGCGCCTCTACGCCGCTGAAGGTCGCGCTGAGGGGCATTCATCCGAGTCGATCGCACCGGCGCTGGCGTCCATCTGAAATGCGGAGCTGAAGAGAGACCATGACACAGACGCTTACTCCCTGGGACAAAGTGCAACTTGCGCGCCACATGCAGCGCCCGCGCACGCTCGATTACATCCGCGGGTTGTGCGACGACTTCGTCGAGCTGCACGGCGACCGCCGCTACGGTGATGATGCGGCGATCGTCGGCGGCGTGGCAACATTCGAGGGTCGGACCGTGGTGCTCGTAGGGCATCAGAAAGGGCGTGATGCACGCGAGAATATCCGGCGCAATTTTGGCATGCCGCATCCCGAGGGGTACCGTAAGGCGCTGCGGTTGTTCCAGCATGCCGAAAAATTCGGTTTTCCGGTCATCTGTTTCGTGGACACGCCGGGCGCCAACCCGAACCGTGAATCGGAGGAGCGTGGGCAGGCAAACGCCATCGCCGAGAATATTCTCACCATGGCCGGGTTGAAGACCCCGATCATTGTGTGCGTGATCGGTGAAGGCGGCAGCGGAGGCGCACTGGCGATTGGCGTCGGCGACCGCATTCTGATGCTGGAACATGCCATCTATTCCGTCGCCTCGCCAGAAGCAGCAGCATCGATTATCTGGCGTGACGCCGCCAGAGCTCCCGATGCAGCGCGCGCGATGCGGATTACCGCACAGGATCTGCTGGCATTGGGGATCATCGACGAGATTGTGCCGGAGCCGACAGGCGGCGCGCACACCGATGCACCAACCATGGTTGCAACGCTGGGCGACTATATTCGCCGCCACCTGGACGAATTGCTGACCCTGGATATCGAGACGCTGTTAGAGCGTCGCTACACGCGCTATCGCGCGATTGGACGGTACGAGGAGGACAGTCGCCAGACTGTTTTTGCGTAGGGACTGTGTTGTAACTGGCGCTGCGATGATACGTATGCAGTTTTTGAACGAAAACAACGGGCAGTAGATCGACGCGCCGGGGTATAGCTGTGGCATACGTCATCAGCAGCGCTCCGGCGACTCCCCCGACGCGGCTCCCGCAAACGACTGGTTGATCGGCGTCACGCGCAGGCCGCCCAGGGCAGAACGCGCGTATTCAGAAGCCAGAGATCTGTGGCGCTGCCACAGTGCATCCATACCGCAGTGTGGCGGGCGCCACGGGAAGAGGAGAGAAGTCCATGAGCACGATGCGACGACACGATCGCCTGGAAGGGAAAGTGGCGCTGATCACTGGCGGCGCAGGCAACATTGGTGAGGTTATTACACGCCGGTTTCTGGCAGAAGGCGCGACTGTCGTTATTACTGGGCGCAACGCGGAAAAACTCGCTGCATATCGGCGTCGCCTGATCGATGAAGAACGAGTTGCCCCTGAGCGCGTCATTGCGCTGCGGATGGATGGAAGCGACATCAAACAGGTGCGCGCAGGCGTCGCACAGATCGTCGAAGGCGGGGTGGATGTTCCCGTTCCACTGCACCGCATCGATATCCTGGTCAATAACGCCGGTAGCGCCGGGCCGCGCCGCCGCCTGGTGGATATCCCGCTCGAACCGTCGGAAGTGCAACCGCCAGACACCGAAACACTCGCGCAGGCAGTCGGGAATCTGGTCGGGATCGCATGGAACCTGACACGCGCTGCAGCTCCCCATATGCCGCCAGGTAGCAGCGTAATCAATATTTCGACCATTTTCTCCCGCACCGATTACTACGGGCGGATTGCGTATGTAGCGCCCAAGGCGGCGCTCAATGCGCTCAGCAACGGACTGGCGCGCGAACTGGGAACGCACGGCATTCGCGTCAATACCATCTATCCCGGCCCGATCGACAGCGATCGCATCCATACGATGTTCCAGGCAATGGATGCGCTCAAAGGACAGCCCGAGGGTGACACCGCCAGCAGCTTCTTGAAGATCATGCGGCT
>JBEPYG010000213.1:0-8085 GCA_041641515.1 Roseiflexus sp. | reverse complement strand
CGCGAGGTACGCGCTGATCGCGCGTGACTCTCTCGCCTGTCGGCTATGCGAGCGATGGGCATTGCCCGATTGGGGCACGGCGCCATGCCTCGACGGGTTCTCCCCCGAAGCACGCGGGCGTGCTTCCCCAGGTCATAGCCGATAGTCGCAAGGCGAGAACCGCGAGGTACGCGCTGATCGCGCGTGACTCTCTCGCCTGTCGGCTATGCGAGCGATGGGCATTGCCCGATTGGGGCACGGCGCCATGCCTCGACGGGTTCTCCCCCGAAGCGCGCGGGCGCGCTTCCCCAGGTTCGACGGGCGAGTCGGGCGTCGGACTGTACCTGCGCTGTCCCTCCTACAACGTGACACGAACGACAACTGTCGCAGGTTCAGGCGTTCACCCCAGCGATGAACAGTTACTCTGGTTTGATGACCAGCAATGGTTGATGGTGTTTCACGTGTTGCCCGTCGCTTACGTGGACGACTGTCACAACGCCGGCGTGTCTGGCGCGAATGCTGTTCTGCATTTTCATGGCTTCGAGCACACACACCTCCTGCCCCGCTGTCACCCGATCGCCGGGCTGAACCCGGACGGCGAGGATGACGCCGGGGATTGGCGCCAGCACGGTTCCATTCTCAGCAACGCCAGATGCGGATGCAACAGAAACCCGCGCTGGCGATGCAGGCGGCGTCGGAGGCGTGGATGGCGTCAATGCCTGTCGGCCATCAAGTGACCCGACGACCGGGGTAGACGATAGCTCGGGCCAGATCTCGAACCGTTCACCATCGACGATCGCAACGACTGGACGTGCGTTGAGATCCACGATTTCGACATCGTATGCTGTTCCCTCGATAACGACTCGCACCTTCATAGCTGCTCGCGTCCCTCTCGTCCTGTACGAACCATGCGTCCGGCTGCTTGCCAGGGACTGACTGTCGAAGTGGGGGCCGCCATCCTTCGCGCCGCCTGCTCGCGTGCAAGCGCCACGGCTACCGCCGCCGCCGCCGCGCGTCGTCGCTGCGCCGAACGATCTGGTTGCGCTGGCGGCGAGGGGGCGGCAGACTCAGTTCCTTCGGCAGCAGCAGGCGCCTCCCCGGCGCTTCCGGCAGTCAGCGCCGTCAGCAGCGCCATCAATCCCCACAGGAGGAAGAGCGCACCAAAGGTGACGCTCATACCGATCACCAGCAGGTACAACGCAATACTCAGATTGTCGGGCATAGCATGCTCCTCTGCGAGCCTCTCGACACAAGATGTCCGGCTGTCATTGCGAGGCGCGTCAGCGCTATAGCGATCTCCTGTGCGCAGGACGATCGCGTTGTTTGCAGCGACGCCGGACATCACAAGTTTCGGGCAAGCTCTTACACCGGCATATTGCCATGGCGACGTGGCGGCGGCGCCACCGACTTATCGCGCAGCGCATCGAGCGCAGCAATGATCCGTGCGCGCGTCTCGCGCGGTTCAATCACATCGTCGAAGAAGCCAGCCGCCGCTGCATGGTAAGGATTATTGAATTTCCGTTCGTATTCGCGCGCGAGACGCGCGCGCTCGGTGTCGGGATCGGGCGCTCTGGCGATCTGATCGCGGTACAACAGGTTCACCGCGCCATCCGCTCCCATCACCGCCACCTCAGCGCTGGGCCAGGCAAAATTGATGTCGCCGCCCAACGGTTTGCTGCTCATGACGATGTATGCCCCGCCATACGCCTTGCGTGTCACAATGCTGATCTTGGGCACGGTCGCCTCTGCATAGGCGTAGAGCACTTTCGCACCGTGCCGGATGATCCCGCGATGCTCCTGGTCGATGCCGGGTAGAAAGCCCGGAGAGTCAACGAATGTGACCAGCGGGATGTTGAAGCAGTCGCACGTGCGCACAAAGCGCGCAATCTTGTCGGAGGCGTCGATATCGATCACACCAGCCATGACGCTCGGTTCCTGCGCCACGATGCCAATACTCCGTCCCCCCATACGCGCCCAACCGGTGATGGCGTTCATTGCCCAGATCGGCTGCAGTTCCAGCCAGCTGCCACGATCCACGATGCGCTCGATGACATCGTGCATACGGTATGCCTGACCCGGATCGAGCGGAACGATCCGATTCAGTTCGTCATCGGCGCGCAACGGATCATCGTCACTCGGAACGAACGGCGGGTTCTCGGTATTGTTCGAGGGCAGGTACGACAGCGCCCGACGACAGAGCGCCAGCGCCGCCTGATCGTCCGGTACGGTCAGATGACATGTGCCGCTGAGCGTCATGTGCACGTTCGCACCGCCCAGTCCTTCCAGATCGATCGTTTCGCCGGTGACCTCTTTGATCACGTCGGGACCGGTGATGAACATGAAGGATCGACGTTCGACCATAATGATCAGATCGGTGACGGCAGGCGAGTACGCCGCGCCACCGGCGCACGGACCGAGCATGACGCTGATCTGCGGTACAACGCCGGAGCACTTTGTGTTCCGACGGAAGATTTCGCCATAGCCACCAAGGCTATGGACGCCTTCCTGGATGCGTGCGCCACCTGAATCGATCAATCCGATGATCGGCGCCCCCTCGCTGAACGCCAAGTCCATCACCCGACAGATTTTACGCGCCTGCGCTTCGCCGAGCGATCCGCCGAGCACTGTGAAATCCTGCGAATAGACAAACACCGTGCGACCATCAATCCTCCCATGACCGGTCACAACGCCATCGCCATAGAATGTTTCGCCATCGACCGGCCTGCCGGTTGTGAATGGCTCGAGTTCGGCGAAGCTGCCGGGATCGAGCAGCAGATCGAGCCGTTCGCGGGCGGTCAGTTTGCCGCGCGCGTGGTGACGGGCAATTCGCTCAGGTCCACCTCCCTGGCGTGCGCGTTCGCGTATGGCGCGCAGTTCGAGTATCCGCGGATCTTCGGCAGTCATAGGTCTATCACTTTCAGGACGTATCCTTTACCGTGGTACAATAAAGTGACAAGGAGCATCCATCTATGCCTGATGTTGTCACCATTGGCGAGTGCATGGCTGTCCTGTACCCGCCTGATCCGGTCTCGCTCGACGAAGCTCGCGCCCTGTTGCTCGACATTGGCGGCGCAGAGGCGAACCTCGCGATTGCCCTCTGCCGTCTTGGTCACAGCGTGCGTTTTATCAGCCGTGTTGGCGACGATCCGTTTGGCAGACGGATGCGCACACTTCTGTCTGCTGAAGGGGTTGATACCTCATCGCTGCGAACTGACCCCGACGCGCCGACCGGCGTGTTCTTCCGTGAATGGCTTGCCGACGGCGCGCGACGTGTCTACTATTATCGCCGCAATTCAGCCGCCAGTCGAATCGGACCGGACGACCTGACGCCGGAGCAATTCAACGGTGCGCGGATTGTGCATCTGACCGGCATCACTCCGGCTTTGAGCGAGTCGTGCGCTGCCGCATGCAGACGCGCCATCGATCTGGCACGCGCCGCCGGCGCAATCGTGTCCTTCGACCCCAATTTTCGCCCACGATTGTGGAGCGCATCACAGGCGCGTGATGTGCTCATCCCCCTGATGCGCGCCGCCGATATACTGCTCATGGGGCACGAGGATGCACAGGCGCTTCTGGAGGTCAGCAGCGACGACGACGCACTGGCAGCTGCGGCAGCGCTGGGGATGCGGGTCGTGGTGTTGAAATGCGCCGAGCGCGGCGCGCGCGCACTAGTTGCCGGACGACACTATGCTGTTCCGGCGGCGCCTGTCGCCCAGGTAATCGATCCCGTCGGAGCCGGCGACGGCTTCGATGCCGGTTTTCTGGCAGGATGGTTGCGTAGCTGGAGCATTCCCGAGTCGCTGGCACTTGGCGCACGCATCGGCGCGGCGGCAGTGGCGACTCTTGGCGACTATGCCGGGTATCCGCGTCTGTAAGTCACATCTGCTCGCGGAATGACACGCCATACCGTTTGCGTGCATCGAGCCAAGCACGCCGGATGAGTTCGCGCACCTCTTCGGGCTGATGCACATTGCGCAGTGTCACTTCCGGAGTCGAAACATCGGCGCCGTGCAGATGAATGTCGCCGATTCCCAGAATGCGCTCACCGGCATTCTGCGTGAAATCGATATCCTGCAGGCGCACGAGTTCGATATCATCGACGGTGCGACCGATCAGACCACGGTAGATACGCACGCGCTCAGTGGTCAGCACATACCGTTCGGTTATCGAAAGGAACGGCCGACCTTCCCACAGGACGCGCTCATCGCCGGAAACCTCCGAGGAAACCGGCGGCGCCACTTCATCGAGCATCTGATTGACCGTCGGCAGCAGCGTATCGGCGATTGCCGCCACCAGCCGATCCTGTTGATCGCGAGGAACCGACGAAAGATCAACGCCGCTTTGGGCGATTGCCTGCCAGACGGCGGCAACCACACGGGCACGATTCTGCTCAAGGGTCATATCGCACTCCCTGCCGTTTCAGCGATTGATCGTCGCACCGCTGGAAACGACCGTCTGTCCGCCGAACGATGCTGCCGTGACGCGAGGACGAATAATGACATTCCTGCCAATGCGCACATTCGGCGGGATGTATGCACTGCGCCCCACGAGGGTCAGCCCAGTGTTCATCAGATCGGGCGAACGTTGGTTGGGGGTATTATCCTCGCCATCGCCGACGACTGCACCGCTGCCGATCACGACTTCCTTGTCGATTATGCAGCGATCCACCACCGCTCCAGGCTCGACGACCGTTGCGCTTAGCAGGATTGAGTCGCGCACGACGGCGCCCTCGGCAACCACGACCCCCGGTGCAATGATCGAGCGCGCCACCGTGCCATAGATGCGGCAGCCATCGCACAGAAGGTTGCCATCGACGCGCGCATTCTCGCCGATTTCGGCTGCGGGGCGCTCTTCGCTCTTTGTGTGGATCACCCACTCCGGGTCATAAAGGTCGAGCGCCGGAGTTTCGACGAGCAGCGCCATATTTGCCTCGTAGTACGCCTGCACCGTCCCGACGTCAGCCCAGTACCCCTGGAAATGGTACGACACCACGCTCGTCTGATGCACCAGTTTTGGCATCAGGTCGCGCCCGATATTCTGATCATCGCCGTTTGTCAGCACTTCCATCAGGAAATTCTTGCGGAAAACATAGATGCCCATCGACGCCAGGCTCGAACGTGGACGGCGCGGCTTCTCCTCGAACTGCGTCACAATCCCATCGGCATCGACCGACACGATGCCGTAGCGATGCGCTTCGTGCGGGCTGACACTGTGCACCGCGAGGGTCAGATCGGCATCGAGGTCTTCGTGCAACTGGAGCATCGGCCGGTAATCCATTTTATACACGTGATCGCCGGCGAGCACCAGGACGGCATCGACTTTCTGTTCGGCGATAATGTCGAGATTGGCGCGCAGCGCATCGGCATTGCCGCGCTGCCAGGCGCCCCCCTCGCTCGTCAGATACGGGTGGAGCACGCGCACACCGCCAATGCGCCGGTCGAGATCCCATGGTTTGCCGACGCCGATGTGTTCGTGGAGCGACCGCGGGCGGTACTGCGTCAACACCCCGACGTTGTAGATGCCCGAGTTGACACAGTTCGACAGGGTAAAGTCGATGATGCGATATTTGCCGGCGAAGGGCACCGCCGCCTCTGAGCGCTCGGCGGTCAACACGCTCAATGCCGGACTCTCGCCGCCAGCCAAGATCATGGCAAATGTGCGAAGCATATGCGCCTCTAGATCGTTTCGCCCGACTTCACATCGCCAGCCGGGAAATCTTCTTCGTCGCGATCGGCATTGATGATGACATTGCGCCCGATGCGAATATTCGGCGGAATATGCGCGCCTTTACCGACGATGGTGATACCGGTCATCAGTTTATCGGGCTGCTCGCGATTGGGCGTTACATCGTCGCCGCACCCCAGACGCACCCCGGCGCCAACCACGACGTTCTTATCGACGATCACCCGGTCGAGCACCGCGCCCGGACCGATCCAGGTATCGTTCATAACCACGCTATCGCGCACAATCGCACCCGGTGAGACATACACGCCCGGCGAGAGGACCGAATGCTCGACCGTGCCGCGGATGATGCAACCATTGCAGATCAGACTGCGGCTGACACGCGCCTGTGGTCCCAGTTTGGCAGGTGGACGCTCTTCGCTGCGGGTATGGATGACCCAGTCGGTATCGTACAGATCGAGGGTATTATCGGGGTTGAGCAGATCCATGCTTGTTTCCCAGTACGACTGGATCGTTCCAACATCGACCCAGTACCCTTTGAAGGGAAATGCATAGACCGCATCGCGCCCAATCATCGCCGGAATGACGTGCTTGCCGAAATCGATGCGGGGCGAGCCTTCGCCATTTTCGCTCAGGCGTTTGAACAGCGTATCGACATTGAACAGATAGATGCCCATACTCGCGAGCGTGCCTTTGTCGCGATTTTTCGGCTTCTCGGTAAACTCGATAACCCGCTGGTTCTCATCGACGGTCATGATCCCAAAGCGATCGGTCTCTTCGAGCGGCACATGCATGACGGCGACGGTCATATCCGCGCGTCGCTCCTGATGAAACTCAATCATCGCGGCGTAATTCATTTTATAAATATGATCGCCGCTCAGAATGAGCACCAAATCGGCGCGCCGTTCGCGAATATAGTTGAGGTTCTGATACACCGCATCTGCCGTCCCCTTGTACCAGCTTTCGTCGCGGCGCCCCTGATACGGCTGCAGCAATTGCACGCCGCCACTGGAGCGGTCGAGGTCCCATGGCTTGCCATTGCCAATATGGGCGTTCAGCGAATGCGGGCGGTACTGCGTCAACACAGCGACATCGAAGATGCCGGAGTTGACACAGTTGGAAAGGGTAAAATCGATAATTCGGAACTTACCGGCGAACGGCACCGAGGGTTTGGCGCGTTTCTCCGAAAGAACGCTCAGCCGCGTCCCCTCGCCGCCAGCCATAATCATGGCGACGACTCGCACAGTCGGCCTCCAGCCACTGACGGCACGCGCAAAAGAGCGCTGCCGAAGGCTTCTTGCAGAAGGTACAGACGGGCTACCTGACGGGTTATTGTCCATGTCAAACTATACCATACACCTGCGTATGCTGTAAAGCGTTTTTGGCACGGTTTTCCCAGGAAGCGAGAGGCGCCCGGAAAGGCAGCGGAGCGAACAGAGAGGAAACAGATGTGCATCACTCACGAACCATCTTCAGCACCTGCTCCAGCAGCAGACCATTCGTGCCGATCGCTTCGCCGGCGTGAATCGTCGGCGTGCCGTTCCAGTCGGTGAACGTGCCCCCCGCTTCGGTGATGATGGGGAACAGTGCTGCACAGTCCCAGATGCTCATCACTGGGTCGAGCATGATCTCGGCGCGACCGGTCGCCACCAAGCTGTAGCCGTAGGCGTCGCCCCAGGTGCGCACCAGGCGCACAGATGCTGCAAGGCGCCGATACGCCGACTCGCGCCCGTGCGGCGCCATGCTCTCGGCATCGCTCGACAGAAGCGTCGCCTGGCGCAGCTCGCTCACCTGCGAGACGCGCGCCTGCCGTCCGTTCCACTGGCATCCCTGCCCCTTCGCAGCGGTCAGGAAGTCGCCGAGCGCCGGGAAGGCAACCGCACCGACCACCGCCTCGCCGTCACGCTCCAACCCGACCAGCACCCCATAGAGCGGCACCCCCTGGACAAACGATTTCGTCCCATCGATCGGGTCAAGTATCCAGCGGTGCGCCGCGCCGGGGCGTGTTTCGCCCTCTTCCTCGCCAAGGATGCTGTGCTGTGGGTAGCGCGCCTCGATCATGCGGCGCATCACCTGCTCCGCCTCTCGATCTGCAATTGTCACCGGTGTCTGGTCAGCCTTGATGTCTGGTGTGATGCCGGTCTGAAAATAGCGTAGCGTCACGCGCCCGGCATGCCATGCCAGGTCGGCGGCAAACGCGCGCAACGCCTCGAGCGTTTCGGATGCCATGGTGTCTCCTTATCAACGTGTGTCAGGTAAGCGTCTGCGGTCTGCTGATGGTCGGCAATGTCGCTGTGTACAAACGATAGGTCGAGTATACCAGAAAGGCAAGGGCGAAATGGAAGATAATGCAGCGCACTCAGTGTGAACAGTCGCCGCCCCCTCCAGAGTTTGATGGTTTTTGATAATCCGGTACATGCCTGA
>JBEPYG010000212.1:0-8108 GCA_041641515.1 Roseiflexus sp. | reverse complement strand
GGTGGAATATATCGGGTATGGCGGCGGGCGCGGCTTTCCAACCGACTGGTTGCTCTGGAGCGCAGCAGGGTATGCCCATCTCGTGATGGATACGCGCGGGCAGGGAAGCGCCTGGCTCAAGGGAGATACGCCCGATCCCGAACCGGAAGGGTCAAATCCCCATCACCCCGGCTTCATGACGCGCGGGATTTCCAGCCCATCCACCTACTACTACCGCAGGGTCTTTACCGATGCAGTGCGCGCCATCGAAGCGGCGCGCGCACACCCGGAAGTCGATCCCGAACGGGTTGCAGTCACCGGCGGCAGTCAGGGCGGGGGGATTGCGATTGCGGTTGCAGGGCTGGCGCCCGACATTCTCGCGACCATGCCCGATGTGCCGTTCCTCTGTCATTATCGCCGCGCCACCGAGATCAGCGATGCGAACCCATACGCCGAGATTGCACGGTACTGCAAAGTGCACCGCGACCGGGTCGAGGCAGTGTTCCAGACGTTGAGCTACTTCGATGGGGTCAATTTTGCCGCGCGTGCCCGGGCGTCAGCGCTCTTCTCCGTCGGTTTGATGGACGACGTGTGCCCGCCATCGACGGTCTACGCCGCCTACAACCATTACGCTGGTCCGAAGCGGATCCAGGTCTATCGCTACAACCAGCATGAAGGCGGCGGAACCTTTCAGAACCAGGAGAAAATTCGATTCTTGCGCGAAGTGATGGGAATGTAGCATATGGACGGGATCAACGTTCAACGTTCCCACGTTCAACGTTCAACGTTCCTACGTTCGCCCCATCCTCGTGCGGAAATGCGACCGTTTCGCCCTGCACCCTGACAGCAACCCGCGCGCCGGGAGCGATATCGATCCGCGGACCGGTGCGCGCTTGGATGAGCGACCCATCACACATCCGAATCCCAACCAGTTGATCGTGCCCGAAGAACACGATCTCTTCGATCAAACCACAGCCGGCGGAGTCCGGACAAAGGTCGATCGCTTCGGGGCGAACCATCACCTCAACCGGTCCATTGCGCGGAGCGGCAAGCGGCACCTTGCCAAGCACACATTCGGCGCACCGGCCAGAGGCGCGGGCAGGGACGAAGTTCGCCTCGCCGACGAACGTGGCAACGGTGCGGGTCGCCGGGCGCAGGTAGATGTCGTGGGGGGCGCCAATCTGCTCGATAGCGCCATTGCGCATAACGACGACAATATCGGCGATGCTGAACGCTTCTTCCTGGTCGTGGGTGACGAAGATCGCTGTAGCGCCCGATTGCCGCAGGATGCGCCGCACTTCTTCGCGCGTCGCCTTGCGCAGCACAGCGTCGAGGTTCGAGAACGGCTCATCGAGCAGAATGACCTGCGGGTCGGGCGCGAGTGCGCGCGCCAACGCCACGCGCTGCTGCTGCCCACCCGATAACTGATGCGGATACCGATCCGCCAGATCGGTAAGCCCGGTCAGCGCCAGCAGGTCACTCACGCGCGTCATCCGTTCCCGCGCAGAACGTCCATTGAGCCCAAATGCCACATTCTCGCGCACCGTCAGGTGGGGAAACAACGCATAGTCCTGAAAGACCATCCCCACGCTCCGGCGCTCCGGCGGCGTCCAGGCGCCGCCACCGGCGACTCGTTCGCCTGCCAGAAAGATCTCGCCGGCATCAGGCGTTTCGAGACCGGCGATCAGGCGGAGGGTGGTGGTCTTGCCGCACCCGCTCGGTCCTAGCAGCGCCAGCAGAGCGCCGCGAGGCGCCTGCAACGATGCCTGATAAACGGCGGGCGTGTCGTGCCGGAACCACTTGCTGACGGAACGTAATTCAATAGCATTGTGTGATGCGCTCATATCAGATATTAGCGTACCCTTATTTTCGCGCTTTGTCAAGCAAAAATTGTTCAAAATACGGACTGCGAACCAAACCCAAGTTCCGCCAGGGCGCGCCGCGCTTCTGCCGCTTCGTTCCAGGGCACTGGCGTCGTGCCGTAGATGATGCTCCCTTCGTGACCTTTGCCGAGGAGCAGGATGATGTCGCCGGGACGGGCGCGCGCAAAAGCGGTACGAATCGCAAGAGCGCGATCCGGGATGCAGAGGCAAGTCTCGCCGATGCGTTTGCCGGCAGATTCCGCGCCAGCAGCGATGTCGGCAATGATCGCCTCGCGGTCTTCCAGCCGCGGGTCCTCGTCGGTCAGCACAACGAGATCGCAGAAGCGACCGGCGATTTCGCCTTGCAATGGGCGTTTGGCGCGGTCACGCTCGCCGGCGCTGCCGAACACCGCGATGAGTTGTCCATCGGTGAGCGGGCGTATGAGGCGCATCAGTTTCTCGAACGCCCCAGGGGTGTGGGCATAGTCAACCAGCACGGTGAACGGTTGTCCCTCGTCAATCCGCTCCATCCGCCCACGCACGCCGGGCACACGCTCGAGGGCTGCCACGCACGCATCGAGCGGCGCGCCTTCGGCGCACGCGACGGTCAGCGCCGCCAGTGCGTTCCAGACATTAAAGTCGCCGGTCAGTCTTAAGCGCGCATGTGCGCTGCCCCACGGTGTTGTGACGCAAAAAGACAAACCATCGCGGGTCGAGCGAACGTTTTCAGCGCGCACATCGGCGCCGGTATGGACAGCATACGTGAGCCGCTCGGCATACGCAGGAGCAGCGTCGAGAAACATGCGATGGTGCGGATCGTCGGCGTTCACAACCGCAATCTTGCGCTGTTTGAAAGGCGTGGCATCATCGCTGAACTCAGCTAGCATTTCGAACAGACGCGCCTTGTCGCGGCGGTACTGTTCGACCGTGCCGTGAAAATCCAGGTGCTCGTGCGTCACATTCGTCAGCACGGCAATATCGAAGGCGCAGTCAGCAAGCCGGTTCCAGCGCGCTGAGAGTGCATGCGAGGTCGCCTCGATGACGGCGTGGGTGCAGCCGGCGGTGACCATGTCGCGCAGCAACGCCTGCACTTCCGGCGCTTCCGGCGTGCTCTGGCGCGAGTCGTTCGCCCACATCCGCCCGGCAATTTTGAAGTCCACCGTGCCGACCATGCCGGTAATGGCGCCGCCTGCTTCAAGCGCCACACTGGTCAGAAATGTTGTGGTCGTCTTCCCATCGGTTCCGGTGACCCCAACAACGCGCATCTGCCTGCCGGGGTAGCTGTAGAACGCTGCGGACAGCGGCGCCAGCGCGACTCGTGCATTGGGAACGCGCAGCGCTGCAACCGGTATGCGACCATCCCATGCAGGGTCTTCGTAGACAATGGCGACTGCACCGCGTTCGATTGCCTGCGGGATGTAGCGGTGCCCATCGGTGTGAAAGCCGCGGTAGGCAACGAACAGTGCGCCGGGCGCAACTGCGCGTGAGTCGTAGACCACAGCGGTGATCTCGAGGTCAGGGTACGGCAGATGCGCAGGGTCACTGACGGTTGTCAAAAGATCGTGCAGTCGCATAGGCTCAATGATGGGTGTGCGTCGTCTTGATCCAGTCCGGCGCGCGGCAGTATAGAGGGGATGGGCGCGCCTGTCAATGCGGCAGGAAACTTTTCGTGCGCTTAATACAATGTTTACACAGGTATCACGAAACCTTTATGTTGTTCGGCTATGTTCCGCCTGTGTGTTGTATGCTTCTGCCATACCTGATGTGTTGTCGGGCGGACCTCGCCGCCTGACCATGCATTGATCTCCGCAGTACAGCGCACAGTGCAGATGTCCTCTGATAACAACAAGGAGAGAAGAGAGTGAGCACGGAAACCAGAGACTGGCGCCGATCGCGCCGGGCTTTTCTGCGTGTTGCGGTTGGCGCAGGGGCAGGAGCGATCCTCGCCGCCTGCGGTCAAGCTGCACCGGCAGCGCCTACCGCTCCTGCAGCTACCACTGCTCCTGCCGCTGAAGCAACCGCGCCAGCTCAACTTCCTGCGCCACCTGCGTCCGGCCCTTTGACGGCCATGGATGCCGGCGGCATGGAAAAGTTGATCGAATTGGCGCGTGCGGAGGGGAACCTGTCCACCATCGCGCTGCCGAACGATTGGGCAAACTATGGCGAGATGAAGCAGAAATTTCTCGAGAAGTATCCCTTCATCAAACATGAAGACCTCAACCCCGATGCCAGTTCCGCCCAGGAGATCGAGGCAATCAAAGCTAACGCCGGCAGCAAGGGTCCGCAGGCGCCCGATGTGATCGACGTCGGATTCACCTGGGGTGATATCGCAAAGAAAGATGGACTTCTCCAGCCCTACAAGGTCGAGAAGTGGGATGAAATTCCCGCCACGCTGAAAGATCCGGAAGGATTCTGGTACGCTGACTATTACGGCGTGATGGCGTTCGAAGTGAACACGCAGGTGGTCAAGAACATCCCGCAGGACTGGTCGGATCTGCTGAAGCCGGAGTACAAGGGGCAGATTGCGCTGGCAGGCGACCCAACCGGTTCCGGGCAGGCGATCAACGCTGTGTGGGCCGCAGCGCTCGGCAATGGCGGGTCGCTCGACAATCCGATGCCAGGGCTGGAGTTCTTCAAGCAACTGAACGAAGCGGGCAATCTGTTGCCGGTCGTTGCCAAGCCAGCAACGATCGCCAAGGGCGAAACCCCGATCGCGCTGCGTTGGGATTATAATGCGCTGGCAAACCGCGACCAGAATGCGGGAAACATTGATATCGCCGTGGTTGTGCCGAAGAGCGGCTCGCTGGCTGGCGTCTATGTCCAGGCGATCAGCGCCTATGCGCCACGCCCCCATGCCGCTCGTCTCTGGATGGAGTTTCTCTACTCCGACGAGGGACAGCTGATCTGGCTCAAGGGATATGCGACGCCGGCGCGGTTCGAGGCAATGCGCAAGGCCGGGCTGATCCCGCAGGATCTCCTCGATAAACTGCCGAAAACCGATGCACCAGTCTCCTTCCCGACCGGCAACCAGATCAATGCCGCTTTTGATATGATCAAGAGCAACTGGCCTGTGGTCGTCGGGGCGACGGTGCAGTAGGGCGGTCAGGAGATTGATCCGAACGTTCGCAGCCGGCGACCAGCGTGAACGTAGGCGATAGCCGCGATACGTTGTCGCCGGTTGCATCGGACGGCGTGCAGCGCAGTTGCACAGGGGAGCTGATGTGAACGTAGCTGCCAGGTATGCGGGTCTCTCGCTCGCGCACCAAGGACTGGTTTCATCGGGTGGTGCACGCAACGTGCATCGATGGCAAACGTTGCCGTTCAAGGTCTGGCGCCAGCTGGCCAGGAAGTAGAATAGCTTATCTGCACGAGCTCGCAGTGGCAAAGGCATTCGATGGCGCAACTGACTCAAACAAAAACGGATCAACTGGTCGTTCGACGCCGCGCCATATCGTGGACGTGGCTGGGTGTGGCGCCATTCTTTCTCTTTGTGGCAGCGTTCCTGATCTGGCCCACGCTGTCGATCATCGGACAGAGCTTCCTTGATCGGGAACGTCGCCTGACGCTCCAGAACATTCTGGAGTTAGGGCGTCCATTCATCGTTTCATCGTATATGTACAGTCTGCAACTCAGCGCCGTGACCGCCATCGGCGGCGGGATACTCGGCGGGCTGCTGGCATATGCGATTACCATCGGCGGACTGCCGCGACCGTTGCGTGATGCGGTGCTCAGTTTCTCTGGCGTGGCGTCGAACTTCGCCGGGGTGCCGCTGGCATTCGCCTTTATCGCAACACTTGGTCAACTGGGAGTTGTCACACAATGGCTCCGCGCAGTCGGGATTAATCTCTATCCCACATTCAGCCTCTACAGTTTTTGGGGGCTGAGTATCGTCTATATCTACTTTCAGATTCCGCTGATGGTTCTGATCATGGCGCCGGCGTTCGCAGGAATGCGGCGAGAATGGCGCGAAGCTGCCGAGAGCCTGGGTGCAAGCACCTGGCACTACTGGCGTTACATCGGGTTGCCGATCCTGTTTCCCTCGCTCCTCGGCACGATGGTGTTGCTGTTCGGAAATGCATTTGGTGCGCACGCGACTGCCTTCCAGCTGACCGGCGGCGGCAGTCAGGGCAATGTGGTTACGATCCTGATCGGTGCGCAGATCAGCAGCGATGCGCTCGCCAACCCCGGGCTCGGCAATGCGCTTGCGCTGGGAATGATCATCATTATGGGCATCTGTATCGGTCTGTATACCTGGCTCCAGCGCCTCTCGACGCGCTGGCTGCGTTCATAATGCTATGCTGAAACGCTTCTGGCCCTGGTTCTGGTTCCTGGTCGGCGCGATATATTTTCTCGTGCCGCTCTACGCAACGTTCGATTTTTCATTGCGTGCGCAACGCGGTCAGCTGAGTTTTACAGCGTATGCGAATGTGCTCAACGACGTCAAATTTGTCGAGAGTTTCTGGTTCTCGCTCCAGACGGCGCTGGCGACGATTGTGATCAGTGCGTTGGTGATTGTCCCGACTGCATACTGGGTGCAACTGCGCCTGCCACGTCTGCGGCCGGTCATCGAGTTCTTCACACTGTTGCCGTTCGTCGTTCCGGCGGTCGTGCTGGTCTTTAGTCTGGCGCGCACCTATAGCCGCACGCCGCTGACCGACAGCCGCGAGGGGTTGTGGGTTCTGCTCGTCGGCTCGTATGTCATTTTGTCGTTTCCGTACATGTACCGGGCGGTAGACACCGGGCTGCGCGCGATCAACATTCACGATCTCACCGAAGCGGCGCAGAGCCTGGGTGCAGGATGGTTCACCATTCTGACGCGGGTCATCTTTCCAAATGTGTTCGTTGCGCTGTTGAGCGGTGCGTTTATCACCTTTGCCATCGTGATGGGCGAGTTCACGATTGCCGCGCTGCTCGCACAACCGGCGTTCGGTCCCTACATGAACCTGCTTGCCAGCAGCAAAGTGTATGAACCGTCGGCGCTGGCGATCATCAGTTTTGCGCTGACGTGGGCGGCGATTGCTGCCATTCAGTGGATCGGTCAGGGTTCGCAGGCGCGTGTCGCAGGACCGCGCTGATCGGGGGGCGTATGGCGTTTCTCGAAATTGTTGGTGTGCGCAAGAGTTTTGGCGCTACTGTAGCGGTTGAGAACTTCGATCTGGCAGTCGAGCCCGGTGAATTCGTCTCGTTTCTGGGACCGTCGGGGTGTGGAAAGACCACGACGCTGCGCATGGTCGCCGGGTTCGAGAAACCAACCGCGGGGCGGATCGTCATCGATGGCGTCGATGTGACCGATATGCCGCCCAACCGCCGCAATATCGGCATGGTCTTCCAGTCGTATGCGCTCTTCCCGAACATGACCGTCGCTGATAATATCGGGTTTGGGCTGAAGATCGCGCGCCGTCCGGCGGGTGAGATCCGCGCGCGCGTTGAGGAACTTCTGCGGACTATTCACATGCCGGAGTTTGGGCAACGCTATCCGTACCAGCTCTCTGGCGGTCAACAGCAGCGCGTCGCACTGGCGCGTGCGCTCGCCATTCAACCAAAGGTGCTGTTGCTCGATGAGCCGCTCTCGGCGCTCGATGCCAAGATTCGCGCGTCGCTCCGCCAGGAAATCCGCGAGATCCAGCGGCATCTCGGTATTACGACGATTTACGTCACCCACGACCAGGAAGAGGCAATGGCGCTCTCCGACCGGATTGTGGTGATGAGTCGCGGGCGTATCGAACAGATCGGTACGCCTTTCGAGGTCTACAACTTCCCGGCGACCCGCTTCGTTGCGTCGTTCGTCGGAACGCTCAATCTGATCCAGGCGACAGTCGTTGATGCTGCTGCTGGACTGCTGACTGTCGAAGGGCAACCGATCCGCCTGGCGTCCTCACTCAGGTCATATCGTTCCGGCGACGCCATCAGCCTTGCTATTCGTCCGGAACTGATCGCGCTCGATGGACAGATGCACAGCGCAGTCAACCGTCTGAGCGGCACAGTCGAAGATGTGACCTTTCTCGGCTCGATCGTGCGCGTTCGGGTGCACCTTGCTACGAATACGCTCCACTTCGATCTCTTCAATAATCCACAGTTGCGCCCACCGCAGCCAGGGTCATCAATCACTGTGCAATTCGCCCCGGAAGCGTGCCTAGTCCTCACGGACGAAGCAGCAAGCGATCAACCGCTACCGGCGAGCGCAGCGCAGGCGGCGTGATACCCGCACATCCCGTGCACCCCCGGTCCTGGCGGCGTTGAGGAAGAGCAGAGGTAGATGCCGCGCGC
>JBEPYG010000211.1:0-8111 GCA_041641515.1 Roseiflexus sp. | reverse complement strand
GGCAACGCAAGACGGCGTACTGGTGGTCATTTGGCGGCTGTCCACTCAGGTCGGCAGCAGTGAGTCCGCTGGCGGCGTAGGCGCGCGCATACATGCCCGCATCGGGTTCCTGGGTTTGCAACATAATGCGGTTGCCCGCATTGATCAGCATCAGATCGCGCAGATCACCCAGCTGCGCCAGCGCCTGATGCGCGTAGATCGTGGGGATGCCCAGTGAGCGCAGACGTGTGATTGCGGTTGCGATATCGCTTGTATCGCTGTTGCCGATCAGCACCTGCAACTCGTCGATGATCAGGGGATAGTCGTGGCGAGTCTGATCGCCACCGCTTCGACTGAATGCAGCGCGCACAAATGCCTGGGCAATCAGCATTCCGACGGCGCCTGCCAGCCCGCCAAGCGCCACATCCGGCAATGGTACGAGCACGATCATGCGGCTGGCAATCATCTGCGCCAGATCGAGCGTCGGTTGCGCCTGCGCCACCAGGTAGCGCGTTGTTTCGGCAGTCAGCAATGCATCGAAGCGTCGCAAGAGAGCGTCGCAACTGGATCGTTGCCCTTCTCCCAGGCGTGGATACGTTTCACGCCAGAAACTGGCGACTTCGATATTGCGCGTCGATTGGAGCAATGCCTCCCGATACGCTTCGTCGAGGAGCGCCTGCTTGACATGCGCCAGTGTGGGGTGCATTTCGCCCTCCAGCACCAGCAGCGTTGCCATGCGTGCGAATTGTTGCATTCCAGGCGAACGTTCCCAGGTTCCGGGATCGATGCGCGCAAACGTCGCCAGAATCTGCCCCAGCGCCAGGTCGGCGCCACCTGGCTGCGCAACATCCACGCCAGCCAGCGGATTCAGCCCGACGGGCCAGGTGGTATCGAGCGGATCGAGCAGAACCAGACGCTCTTCATCCGCCAGCGGGATGAGCCGGCGCACAGTATCGACCAGACTGCCGCCCCGGTCGTCACCTTTGCCGTCGATGAGCATAAACCCGTGTGGCATAAGTTGCTGGCACAGGTTCGCCAGCAAACGACTCTTCCCTGCACCCATGCCGGCGGTCAGGTGCAGGATCTGCCTGAGATCGCGCAGCGTTGGGCCCACCGGCGCGCTGTGTCCATCGGTATGCGAAGCGTATCCGACGACGATGCGCTCCGGGTCGTTGCCGCAGAATGCGTGTGGCGGCGCTGCGATGCTGCGGCAGGGATCGCAGCGCATCAGCTCGCTAGAGAGCGTGGAGGATGGGTTCCAGAGATACCCGAGTTCTCCGGCAGTCAGGATGTCTGGTCCGCGCCAGAGGCGGAATGGCAACAGGAGCGCTGGCGGCGGCGCAACGAGTGGTGTGCGCAGACGGGCGATGATATCTGCTGCGTTTCCACTGGATACCTGGAGCAACACTATGCGACTGCGCGGGACGAGACGTTGCAGACGGCTGGCGATGCGTTGCTGAAACGCGCCGAGTGCATCGCCAATCGCGCGCAGCGCTGCGAGCGCGTCTTCGCGGCGTTCGGCGACGGCGGTTGCCACAATGGTCGTTTCGAACGCCGCATCGCCCAGTTTTGCCTCGATGGCGGCGATATCCGGCGCCAGTGCATAATCCTGGCGTTGTTCGAGCGCCAGTTTCAGCGCCGTCGCGCGGGCGCGCCACTGCCTCCCCAATGCCCAACCTGTTATCCCTCCTTGAGGGCGCAGCGCCAGCTCCAGCCCAGCGTGCGCAACGCTCCCGTAAGGGCGCACTGCTGCCAACACCACGCCTGTCAGTTCAGTTTCGACGGCGATGGATGGGGCGCGGAGCGGGTAGGCTGGCGGCAACGCCAACCCAAAACGCTGCCAAGCGACCCATCGCCCCGGCAGCATCGCAGCCAGCAGCGGATCATCGGTCGTGTTGACCAGTGTTCCCGGTGCACTGCTGCGAACTGCCCCGTCCAGCGCGATCATTACACGTTGCTGCTCCTTCGGCGTGCCGATGAGCAGCGCCCCCAGTTCGGCGGGAAGGTCTGGCGCGCCGCTGACAAGCAGCATATACCGTGGTGCGGCGTGCACCCAGGAACGCGCCGCTGCGCCGCCGTGGATCAACCGCATGAGCGCGCCCGGTTTCGCGGTCGCTCCGGTTTGTTCGGCTGCATGGACGGTCGGGCGAATCCGCAGACAGAGCGGAGCGCGCAGCGCACGCCGTGCTGCATGGCGTGAAAGAAGCGCTCCTGCCAGTGCAAACGACAGTTCAGCCAGAAGAATGCCCAGCGCCAGCTGCGCAGCAATCACCAGCATCGACCACATCGACGGCTCGAATACGGCGCGAAGCAGCGCAAGCGAAGCGATTGCCGGATCGTTCATCAGGCGGGACACCGAGAGCGTCGGCTGCGACGACGATGCTGCGAGCAGCGGCAATGCCAGAGGGCGGGCAAATGCTAGCGCAATACAGGCAAACGCCAGCCCTCGAACAATGTGCAGCGGCAGATCGGGGCGCGGCGGACGGCTCGCTGGCGGCGGATTGGGCGCTGTGCTGCGCAACGATCCCCGACTCATGGCGCCTCCAGGCATACCGACCGAACCTGTGCGGTGATCCAGGCAATGTCGTTACTGCAAAACGGGCGTGGTTCACGCCAGCGTAACGCTTCGGAACGCGGTTCAACCAGCACGCCCGCCCGATCGAGCCACTCCATGAGCAGACCGGCGTGGCGACGCTCTTCTGGCGCGAGAAGTGTAGCAATGCGCCCTTTGGTCACGCCCGGCGGCGTAGCCGCCACAATCGTTGGCGACGACGCCAGCAGCGCGATAACCGCTTCAAGCCGCCCGATCGACAACAATGACGGGTCAGATGCCCGTGAACAACCATCATCGGTTGATGCGCGCTGGCTGGTAACAGCAGTGGTTGTTGCATACGCCGCATCCAGAGCGCGCATCAGCGCATCGATCAGTGAGTCGCGACCATCAGGATTCATCTTCACGATCACCTGGTTTCCGGCGTAACGCCGCCTCGAGTTCAGCGCGCGCCACCCATGTCCGCCCGTCGATAATCCTGGACGGAAATGCGCCCGCACGAACCCATGCCAGCATCGTTTCGTCGGTGACGCGGTACAGTTCGGCTGCTTCGCGCAGCGACAGCCATTCCTGCTGCCGCAGTGTATGCTTCACGAGATCGCTCAGCGAGGTCCATCGCTGTCGTGACGCCATGACTTACCTCCATCAGCCATTCAACAAACGTATCCCGATCGCAACGCCAGACACCCTGCGGTACCACCTGTACACCCGGCAACCGCCCACAGCGGAGCAAGTCGTGGAACCAGGCGCGCCCCATGCAGGCAATGGCATCGTGGGATGTCAACACACCAGGCAATGCATTGCCGCCGCCAAGATCTTCGATGCGTTCCATAGCGCGTCGCGCTCGCTGTTGAGCAGTGCGAGGAAGAGGCGGCATCGTCTGCTCCTTTCGTTTTGGGCATGTGAGGATCTTCCAAAAGGATTATGTGCGGCCAACCGGTTAATGATGCGCAAAGCGCCATACCGATAATCTGCAGATCGTGAAACGGGTGTCTGCAAAGGGAATGCATTACGGACGGTAGTATAGTGCTAACCGGTTTTTAATGAAAGAGGTCATCGTGTCCTTTTTGGGAGTGACGAACTGGCGCCTCTGAGGTAGTACCAAAGTCCCAGGACAAGACGAATTTATGTCGCCATGAAGAAAAAAGAGCGCTTTCGCGCCTTTTTGGGTAACTCTATGCTGTGGTCATTGCCAGGATTGCAAGCGGCACAGCAATCTCCTCGCCTGACGGGAGATTGCGGCGCCGCTTGCAGTGACGCCGGCGCTCTCGGTGATTCAGATGCGGCGCCTGGACAGCGCGCTCACCACCATCGAATTAGCGCGCAATGCGGAACGCGCCCATGCCGGCGTAGTGGGCTGCGGCGCCCAGTTCTTCTTCGATGCGCAATAGTTGATTGTACTTCGCCACGCGATCAGTGCGCGCTGGCGCTCCGGTTTTGATCTGCCCGGCGTTCGTTGCCACCACCAGATCGGCGATCGTCACATCTTCGCTCTCACCAGAGCGATGCGAGACGACCGCCGTCCATCCGGCGCGGTTAGCCATGCTGATCGCGTCAAGGGTCTCGGTCAGCGTACCGATCTGGTTGAGTTTGATCAGGATCGAATTGGCGGACTGCTCGGAGATGGCGCGTGCCAGACGTTTCACATTTGTCACCAGGAAGTCGTCGCCAACCAGTTGAATGCGGTCGCCCAGCCGCGCACGCAGCAGTTTCCAGCCTTCCCAGTCTTCCTCCGCCAGTCCGTCTTCGAGCGAAATCAGCGGGTAGCGCGCGGCGATATCCGCCCAGTAGTCGACCATCTCGGCGCTGGTAAGGGAGCGCCCTTCGCGCTCCAGATGGTATTTGCCGTCTTTATACAGTTCGGTGCAGGCTGGGTCCATCGCCAGCATCACCTGATCGCCGAGTTGATACCCGGCGCGTTCCACAGCTTCAACGATGATCTGCAATGCCGCCTCGTTCGTCGGCAAGCTTGGGGCAAATCCGCCCTCGTCACCAACGTTGGTGCTGCTGCCACGGTCGTGGATGACCTTTTTGAGACTCTGGTAGATTTCACTGCCCCAGCGCAATGCTTCGCGGAACGATGATGCGCCAACCGGCATAATCATAAACTCTTGAAAGTCGGTGCTGTTCTGCGCGTGTTTACCGCCGTTCAGAATGTTCATCATCGGAACGGGAAGAACGTGTGCGTGGACGCCTCCCAGGTAGCGATAGAGCGGGAGACCGTGGGCAGCTGCCGACGCCTTCGCGCATGCCAGCGAGACCCCCAGAATTGCGTTTGCCCCCAGACGCCCTTTGTTCTCGGTACCGTCGAGGTCGATCAGCATGCGGTCGATACGCACCTGATCGGCTGCATCTTCCCCTTCGAGCGCTTCGGCAATGGTGGTGTTGACGTTTTCGACGGCTTTCAGCACGCCTTTGCCGCCGTACCGGCTCTTGTCGCCGTCGCGCAGTTCGAGTGCCTCGAATGCGCCGGTCGATGCGCCGGACGGAACGATCGCGCGCCCCATGTCGCCGCTCTCGAGATACACGTCCACCTCAATCGTCGGATTGCCGCGCGAGTCGAGCACTTCACGTGCGGTGATTGCTTCGATTGTTGTGTCTGCCATGTCCTGTTCCTTTCATTCTCCGTTTGTCCTGATGTTATTGCGAACAAACGTTTCGCGTTCCATGCGCAGATTACGGGATTACGAGATTGTTGTGCGGCTACGTTTGCGCGTTTGTGCGTTTCCACGTTTCACGTCTCACGCGCAGATTACGAGATTGTTGTGCGGCTACGTTTGCGCGTTTGTGCGTTCCCGTGTTCCCACGTTCCAGACCCTTGAAGTCGGGACGCAGTTGTTCCGGTTGGAGCGACCATGTTGCTGGAGCGAGGCAAAGGCAGCTCGCGTGCAGTGGCGGGAGACCTCAAGGGTCGGGTTGGTCGTTTCCCGGTAACGCCCCACATGCCATATTTCATATCCCATATTCGAACATTCCCACGTTCGCACGTTCCACGTTCCTCACATCCGCACCAGCCCCAACTCGTCGTACAGGCGGTCGAAATCGAACGATTCGTCGAGCATCTGGGTAAAGCGGGCGATCTTCGATGCCTGTTTGAAGCGAATGTGCCCGAAGACGCGCTCGCTTCGCTCAACAGTCGTCAGGGTGTCGTCCGAGACGATAATGACCGGCACCTCCTGTTCTTCCGCTTTGTCGAGCACTGTCGCCGGCGGGCGAATGTTGCCGGTCAGCACCAGCACCGAGGTTGAGGTTTCCAGCGCCGCCAGTTGCAGATCGGCGCGGTCACCGCCGGTAATGACCGCTTTGTTGGCGCGGCGGCGGAAGTGGGAGAGCGCAGCGGCGCTGCCCATCGCGCCGATCACCAGGTGTTCCACCTGGCGCTCACACCACTCCGGTCGTCCGATCATCTGCCCTCCCAGAAACTCGAACAGGTCGGCGACGGTGACGCTGGCAAGTTGCGGGTCCTGCGGCAGCACGGCGAACACCGGCACGCCGCGCTGTTCCAGAAATGGTGCGACCCGACCCCGCACAAAATCGATCTTCGGCGCTTCGACTTCGTTGATCAGCACGCCAAGCAGTCGTTCGCCAAGATAGCGTTGCACTGCCAGAATGGCGTCGAGCGAGAGCGGCGAACGGTAGAGCGTCACCAGCAGCACCGGCGCTTCCAGCATATCGGACACCTGGTCGGCGGAGAGATCGACGACCGATCCTTCAGCCCAGGTATTGGCGCCTTCCACCACCAGCAGGTCGCGGTTGCGTGAGACGGCGAGGTACGCTTCGCGCAGGCGTCGTACAAAGTCGGTTGTCGCCTGCCCGCGCATAATCTGCTCGACCAACCCCTGCGTCACGAGCACCGGCGCCACGTGTTCCGGAGGATCGGGCAGAGCGAAGTGCTCGCGGATAAACGCTGCATCATCGTCGTGTACGCTGGTTTCGGTACGGGTCACCGAAACGCTAACCGGCTTCATATAGCCGATGCTGAAACCGTCGCGTTGCGCGCGCGTGAGCAATCCCACGCATGTAGCGCTCTTCCCGACAAACGTTTCCGTCGATGCAACGTAGAGGGTAGCCATCGCCTGTCTCCTTGCCGAACGAAAAAAGCATGCGCCGTTTTCGGATGCTCGCTCAACCACGCAGGATAATCCGTGCGTCGAGCACTGTGGCTCCTTCGCCACGGTTATACACCACCAGCGGGTTGATGTCCATCTCGACGATTTCGGGAAAATCGCTCACCAGTTGTGAAACGCGCAGAATGATCTCTTCGGCGGCGGCGATGTCGGCTGGCGGTTCGCCGCGCACGCCGCGCAGCAGCGGGAACGCGCGAATGGAACGCACCTGTTCCGCCGCTTCCTGACGCGATACTGGCGCCAGGCGAAACGCAACGTCTTTGAGCGCTTCGACATAAATGCCACCCAGACCGAAGGCGATCAGCGGACCGAACTGCGGATCGCGGCTGACGCCGACCAGCACTTCACGCCCTTTGCGCACCTGTTCCTGCACCAGCACGCCCCAGATACGCGCTTCACGGCTGTATTTGCGAGCGCGGTATTCGATCAGTTCGTAGGCGTCGCGTGCGGCTGCGCTGTCGCTGATGCCAAGTTTGACCCCGCCAATATCACTTTTGTGCAAAATATCGGGCGATGAAATCTTCATCACCACCGGAAAACCGAGCCGGGTTGCGATCTCGGCTGCCTCTTCCGGCGATTGCGCCAGAAACGATTGAGGCAGGCGCATCCCGTAAGCTTCGATGACTTCACGCGCTTCGAGTTCGCCAAGTTCGATCCGTCCTTCACTGCGCACCCGCGCGAAGAGCGTGCGTACCCGTTCGACATCGACGTCGAAGCGGACATACTCTCCCGGTGGACGTTCGACCCAGCGTCGTTGCGCCACCATCGCTCCCAATGCGGCGACAGCGCGTTCGGGGAAAGCGTAATTCGGAATACGATGGTCGTTCAGGATGCGCAGCGCCTCCCCGATACTCGCCGCACCCATAAAACTTGTGACCACCGGTTTGGCGCTTCCGGCAGCGAGTTCAACGATGGTTTGCGCTATCTCGTCCGGGTCGCTGACCGCCTGTGGCGTGAAGAGCACCAGGACAGCATCGACATTTGGATCATCGAGTGCGGCGCGCAGCGCAACCCGATAACGATCGGCGCGCGCATCGCCGATGACATCGATCGGATTATAGACGCTTGCGGTTGGCGGCAGCGCTGCGCGCAGCGTCTCCGTCGTCGCCGGCGTCAACTCCGCCAGCAGCAACCCGCTCCGTTCGGCGGCATCGGTTGCGATAATCCCTGGACCGCCGGCATTCGTCACGATCGCCAGGCGATTGCCGGGAATGAGCGGCTGATAGGCGAACGCCAGCGCAAAATCGAACAGTTCCTGCATCGAGCGCGCGCGCAGCACACCGCTCTGATCGAATGCCGCTTCGTAGGCATGCTCAGCGCCCGCCAGCGCTCCGGTGTGCGATGAAGCAGCGCGCGCGCCCGCCTGCGTTGTACCGCTCTTGATGGCAATAACCGGAATATGCTTCGTTACCTGGCGCGCCACCGCGACGAAATTGTCGCCATTGCCGATCCCT
>JBEPYG010000210.1:0-8114 GCA_041641515.1 Roseiflexus sp. | reverse complement strand
AATACAACTGGAGTAATAGCTTATATCTGTAATGCTTCGCTACGTTCGTGCAGGGTGTGCGACGTAGGCTGCGCCTGCGACGTTGCGTGAGGTGTGAGAGCAGTGCCAAAGTCTGAAGCAGTACAGATAGCTGATAACTGATTTCACATGAACACTTCGGGCGCCGTGTTGCGTCAAAGCGCACCAGGACGCTGTGCACGACTATCACAATCTAAAATCTCTGATCTGGTACAAGATGCCTATGCACCCGCAAGAAGCGTGAACAGGTGATCGACAAATCACTGCGTGAATCAAAAGACGCCTTTTTCACATCACTGGTGCGTGGACCGGTTCGGAGCATCCACCCGACGGCGATAACCGTTCTGGCGGCAGTGGTTGGTCTTGCCGCCGCCGTAGCTGCCTGGCAGAGCGCCTCCTGGGCAGCTGTGGGTCTCTGGCTGGCAAACCGGGTGCTCGATGGACTGGATGGTGCGATTGCGCGCGCTTCCGGGAAGCAGAGTGACCTGGGGGCGTACCTGGATATTGTGCTCGACTATGTTGTCTACGCGGCGCTGCCGCTCGGGCTGGCGCTGGCGGATGGTACGACCGCTGCGCTGGTGGCGCTGGCGCTGCTCCTGGCGAGTTTCTATGTCAACAGCGCCAGCTGGATGTATCTGGCGGCAGTGCTGGAGAAGCGGCGCGCCGGCGCTGCAGCGCGCGGCGAATCCACATCGGTCACGATGCCGTCGGGGTTGATTGAAGGGGCGGAAACCATTCTGTTGTACACCCTCTTTCTGCTCTTCCCCGGCGCCATTGTGTTTCTGTTCGGGTTGATGGCGGTGTTGACACTGGTCACTGCCGGTCAACGAGTGGTCTGGGCTGTACGGAATGTGTAGATGCCATGGCTGACCTGCAACCGCAACCGGTATTGCCGTCCGGTCGGCAGAACGGTGGTTTTCTGGCGCGTCACTGGCAGAAGCTGGTTGCTGCCGCGATCTGGCTGGCGCTAGCTGGCGGGTTTGCCATCTATTCTGCGGTGACCGGCAGCTCGCCGCTGGAAACATTCCGAGCGCTCGTCGATCTGCTGCGCACACCTGTCGGTCCGCTGATCTATGTGCTGCTCTATACCCTGCGCCCGCTGGCGTTCTTCTCGGCGGTCATCGTCTCGCTGGCAGGCGGGGCGATCTGGGGTCCTGTGTGGGGGACGCTGTTCGTCGTGATTGGTTCGAATCTGTCGGCAACGCTGGCGTATGGTTTTGGACGTGTGTTTGGGCATGGGGTGCTGTCGGAGGGCGGAGCGAGCGAAGGGCTTGTCGGTCGGTATGCTGCTCGCTTGCGAGCAAATGCGTTTACCGCAGTTCTGGTCATGCGTCTGATCTATCTGCCATACGATCTGGTCAATTATCTGGCGGGCTTTTTGCGCATTCCGTATCGTCCCTTCCTTTTCGGATCGGTGCTGGGAGCTTTGCCGGGTACGCTTACCTTTGTGCTTGCAGGCGCTGCGCTCGATCTCGATGACATTGTCGCCGGACGTTTCAGTGTCTCGGCAGTGAACCCGTGGATGCTGGCGCTTTCCGCAGTTCTGTTCGTTGCCGGGATTGTGATCTCGCGCGTGTTGCGCCGCAGGGAGCAGCAGTGATACGTCGTCTTTCCCCTCCTTCACAACCGGTCGTTCTGATCACCGGGGCAAGCGATGGGATTGGTCGGGCGCTGGCGCGCATCTACCGCACACGGGGAGCGCGTGTCGTCGGTGTGGGACGGCGGGCGCGGGAACTGGTTCCACCCGGTCTGTGCGACGACTATTGCCGCGTTGATCTGGCGCAGCCATGTGCAGCGGCGATCATCGCCGATGCTCTGCGCCGGCGTGGGATCGAACGACTCGACCTGCTGATCCACTGCGCCGGTATCGGCGCCTATGGCGCGGTCGATGACCAGTCGTCAGCGGAGATCGAGGCGTTGCTGAATGTCAACCTGCGCGCGCCGATCACGCTCACCCACGCGCTTCTTCCCTTGCTTGCGGCAGCGCGTGGGCGCGTGGTCATGATCGGTTCGGTCGTTGCTGCCCTGCCTGCCCCCAACTATGCCGTCTATGGCGCAACCAAAGCGGCGCTGGAAGGGTTCGTGCGCAGTCTGCGCGCAGAACTGCGGGGAGCGGTCGAGGTGCAGGTGGTGCATCCGGGGGCGACGCGCACCGGCATGCACGCAACGTCCGGCGTGCCGCTCGACCGCATCGGGTGGCAACGCTTTCCCTCGCCTGAAAAAACAGCTGCAGGAATCGTGGACGCAATCGATCGTGGTGCGTCGGTGGCGACGGTTGGTGCAACCAATCGCCTGTTGCGCTTCGCCGGACGATACGCCGGCAGGGTGGCGGATATCGTTGCCGCACGCAGCATCGTTCCACCATCGCGCGCTGCGCTCAACCACCATTCCCCCGTTTCAGGCGCCACGCGGCATTGTGTCGTTACCGGCGGCGCACACGGGATTGGACAAGCTGTGGTCGAACAGTACGCTCGCGCTGGCTGGTCGATCACAATCATCGACCGTGATGCAACACAAGCTGCCCGGCTCTGCCGTGCGTTGTGCAACTCGGGCGTCGTTGCGACCTTCATCGAGGCTGATCTGGCGCAACCGCTCTGCATCGACCGGGTCGTGCACCGGCTCGCAGCGCTTCCTCCTGCCAGCGTCGTGGTGCACAGCGCCGGGATCAATGCCGTCGGCGCATTCGCGGCGATTCCGCTCGATGTGCAACAGGCTGTGCTGGATGTCAATCTGCGCGCGCCGCTGCTGCTGACGGCTGGTCTGCTGCGGAACAAGTTGCTCGCGCCTCATGCCGCACTGGTCTTCATCGCGTCACTGTCGGTCTACACCGGCTACCCTGGCGCTGCAGTCTATGCCGCCACCAAAGAAGGACTAGCTGCCTATGCACGGAGTCTGCGGGTGGCGCTGGCATCACGGTCGATCCACGTGGCGACTGTCTATCCAGGACCGACCCGCACCGCCCACGCGCGGCGTTACAGTCCCGACAACCGTCGTGAACAGCGCCGGATGCCGCCGGAGCGCGTAGCGCAGTCGATTCTGGCAGCGGTTGAACAGCGACGCGCCGAGGTGATACCGGGGATGTCCAATCGCCTGATTGCAGCAGCCGGTCGAGTAGCGCCGGCGCTGGCGACCTTTGCAATGCGCAAGGCGATCATTGAACGGCTGCCGCAACCGGAGACATGGTTCGGTCCTGATCGTGAGGCACAGCGATGATCGTCATCGTCGGGGCCGGACCTGCCGGGCTTGCAATGGCTGCTGAACTGGCGCGCCGCAACCTGCCGCACCGTATCATCGAGCGCGGGCGGGTGGGCGAGTCGTGGCATCACCACTATGATCGACTGCGCCTCCACACCCTGAAGCAGGTGTCGGCATTGCCCTATCTTCCGATGCCGCCAGACTACCCGGACTTTCCGAGTCGCGCGCAGGTTCTGGCGTATCTGCAGCACTATGCCCGTCACTTCGACCTGCATATCGACGAGGGCATCGATCTGCGCCGCGCCGATTTCACGGAGGGTCGCTGGATACTCACAACCAGCAGCGGACAAACAGATGCGTCGGTGCTGGTGATGGCAACCGGCATCTGGAGCGCCCCCGTGCGCCCCCGTCTGCCGGGCGAAGAGCGGTTCGGCGGTCCGATCCTGCACAGTCGTGACTACCGTAACCCCGAACCGTTTTGTGGACAGCGTGTGCTGGTGGTGGGTGCGGGCAACTCCGGCGCCGAGATCGCCGTCGATCTTGCCGAGTACGGGGTTGAAACGTCGATTGTTGTGCGCAGTGGTATTGCATGTGTGCCCAGACCTCGTTCGGCATCTGCCATGCGCGCTATCGCGTGGCTGCTTCGCACGCTGCCCGCGCCACTGGCAGCGCGCCTGCTCCGACGGCGTGACTTTCGTCGTGTGGGTCTGCCACTTCCTCCAGGTTCGCCGCTCACGCACTACCCTGTTGTCGGCTATGAATTGCCACAGGCCGTGGCGGCAGGGCATATCACAGTCTATCCCGGAATCGAACAACTCGAGCGTGGGGCAGTCTCCTTTCGAGATGGACGGCTTGCCCCGTTCGACGCCATCATTCTGGCGACCGGTTACCGTCCGGCGCTCGATCCGGTCGCCCATCTGATCGACTGCGATGCCAGGGGACGACCGCTGCTGGACCGGCACTGGCGGTCACTGTCCAACCCGCGGCTGGTCTGCATCGGCTACACCTACCCAACGACCGAAGGATGGCTCCAGGCGATTGGTCGGGTAGTACGCGCCGCCGCACAGGGCGTGGCGGCGACGTTCGACGTGCAGGCAGCGGGCGACCGTGCATATAGCCGATAGGACAATAGTTGTATCTCGCCAGATGCGCCCCCGGCTCTTGCGTGTGAAGGTCACCTGCGTGGCCTGTTACGACAACGAGACATCGCTGGATGATCGCACCACAAAGGCACAACGTCCACAAAGGCCGCGCTTAGAGATCGCACGTTTTCGATCTCGTTGCACCGTCGCAGGCGCCGGGTCACGAAGGTTCAGGGGCAGCTCTCGCGATCAAGCATCGGCGGCGGGAAGACGTTCGCAGGCGCCACGAGACGTCGCCCCGCCGACGCAAAAACACTATGGTCACGATACGTCTGATCATGTACCTTTGTCGTACCTGAGAAATCTCGTTGTAGTGCTATGGAGCTCACGAGGGTGCACTTTGCCAGACGTCGCCGCAAGCTTGATGATTGTCCCGGAGTTGAACGCTTGCGGCGTGGTAGCGCAGTTTCACAAAGGCATTCCCTTCCAGGAGCGCTGCGCAGGTGGTGATGAGGCGTGTTCGAGTAGCTTCTACCTGGTCGGCAAGGAGCGTCGCTCGTCTCTGCAAGAGATCGTTTGGATTGGCAAAGACGAGGGCAAAAGCGGTATCGAGGAAGACCTCAGGCGGCATCATCGTGAGTCTCGCTGTACAAAGCAAAATCAGCTGGAGTATCAAGGTTGAGCGCGCGGGCAGTGCGAAGAAAAGAAGTTGTCGGCACAAGCGTCCCTTCGTTCTGAGGCTGAAACGTCCAGATCATGCGCACGACGCCAGAGGACGAAGAGTCCTCGCTCTTGAAGGTGATTTCTTGCTCGATCCTTCGTCCGTCCTCAATCTTCGTCAGTTGCACTTCAACCTCATCGGTGTTTTCTGAGGTCTTGCCTCGTCCCTGCTCCGGTTTGGTGCAGGTGAGTCGCATGCGGTACAAGCCGCCATCGCGGAAGTCGAAATGCAGCATCGTGCCCGTCGTGTCATCCGGGGGCAGCCAGCTCTCCAGCGCGCCCGAATCCGCGAAGGCACGATAGAGGGTCTGGAGTGACGCTGAGATCAGCCGTGAGGCTGAATCGATCCTTGGGGGCATCTTTCATCAGATCCATGCGGAGGTGCGAACGCTTCCTTCCTAGAGAGCGAGTTGACCTGATGTTCAACTCTGCGTCTCTCGATCAATAATTCGCTCGCAGATCCATCCCGGCGTAGAGGTGCGCCACCTGATCGGCATAGCCGTTGAACAACAGCGTCGGACGACGCTCGAATTCGCCGATACGTCGTTCGGTCGCCTGTGACCAGCGCGGGTGCGGCACGTTGGGGTTGACATTGGCGTAGAAGCCGTATTCGTGGGGGGCGGCAGCCATCCACAACGAGGTTGGCTGATCGGCGACCAGATCGATTTTGACGATTGACTTGATGCTCTTGAAGCCGTATTTCCACGGAACGACCAGCCGCAGCGGCGCCCCATTCTGCGGTAGGAGCAGGTTGCCGTACAGTCCGGTGCTGAGGATGGTCAGGTCGTGCATAGCTTCATCGAGGCGCAACCCTTCCACATAGGGCCAGGTGTACCAGCGATCGCGCTGACCGGGCATCTGCTCCGGATCGTAGAGCGTCTCGAAGCGTACATAACGAGCATTTGCCATTGGCTCGACATCCGCCAGCAGGTTGCGCAACGGGAAACCGAGCCAGGGAATGACCATCGACCACCCTTCGACACATCGCAGGCGGTAGATGCGCTCCTCCGACGGGTATCGCTTTAGGATGTCTTCGATGGCGATGGTCTGTGGTTTGTGCACCAACCCGCCGATGTCGATCGTCCATGGTGTGGTGCGGAAGTTGCGTGAGAGTTGTGCAACACCTTCTTTGCTGGTCGTGAATTCGTAGAAGTTGTTGTACGTGGTGATCTGTTCGTAGGTGTTGAGCGGATCGCCAAACTCGTCGGACTGGCGGGAGACCGGTCCTGGTGTGCGCGCCGGTGGAGGATCCGCCGTGTTGCCGCAAGCTGCAACACCCAACCCTGCGATCGCCAGAGCGCCGATTCCACGCAGAAACCGGCGCCGTGAGCGGTAGATATGTTCAGGTGTGATATCGGACGATGGTATCTTGTGCATTGCTGGACCTCATTGCGCAAATTGTCTGCCGGTCTGATGATCCCGGAGAGGCGACCGTCCTCCTCTCTGTGCCGTGCATCGTTGCAGCTAGACAACGACCATGATACTGCATCTTCCTGGCGCCTGTGCGCCTCACGCGCCTTTTGCCCGGAGACCCGCTCCCGCACGATTAGTTGCTGCGCTGTGTGCGGGCCAGAGTCCTGCACTGCCGGCATATACAATTTTACGCATCGAA
This sequence comes from Roseiflexus sp., assembly GCA_041641515.1. Lineage (GTDB taxonomy): Bacteria > Chloroflexota > Chloroflexia > Chloroflexales > Roseiflexaceae > Roseiflexus. The sequence continues at coordinate 1,487 of JBEPYG010000210.1, read as the reverse complement.
GCCAGAAATGGTTGTATTGACCCGATTGTCACACGTCATCGCCGTACAATGGCGTGCTCAGATAACGCTCGCCATTCGAGGCCGAGATGAAGACAATCAGTTTACCAGCATTTTCGGGACGGCGGGCGATCTCCAGTGCTGCATACGCCGCCGCACCGGAACTGATGCCGACCATCAGCCCTTCTTCGCGCGCCAGGCGTCGTGCCATCTCAAATGCATGCTCGTTCGAGACGCGAAAGACTTCGTCATACGCACTGGTGTTGAGCACATCGGGCACGAAACCCGCGCCAATCCCCTGAATTTTGTGGGGACCGGGCTTGCCTCCCGATAGCACCGGTGACGCTTCGGGTTCGACGGCGACGACATAGAACGATGGCTTGCGCGGCTTGATTACTTCTGACACGCCGGTAAGCGTTCCGCCGGTGCCGACGCCAGACACCAGAATGTCGATCTGCCCGTCGGTATCTCGCCACAACTCCTCAGCGGTCGTGCGGCGGTGGATGTCGGGATTGGCAGGGTTCTGGAACTGTTGGGGAATCCAGGCGTTCGGAAGTTCAGCGGCAATAGCTTCCGCCTGCTTAATCGCGCCACGCATCCCCTCGGCGCCGGGAGTCAGCACCAGCTCGGCGCCGAAGCCACGTAAGAGTCTGCGCCGCTCGATGCTCATCGTCTCGGGCATGGTCAGAATGACCTTATATCCTTTTGCCGCCGCCACGAATGCCAACCCAATGCCGGTATTCCCGCTCGTCGGCTCGACGATGACCGTCTTGCCAGGATGGATGAGACCGTCGCGCTCTGCAGCTTCGATCATCGCCAGCCCGATGCGGTCTTTGACGCTGCCGGCGGGATTGAACCATTCGAGTTTTGCAACCACCGTGGCGTGCGTGTCATTCACACGATTCAGGCGTACAAGCGGCGTGTTGCCCACAAGTTCGGTAATGCTGCCATAGATGCGCATACATTCCTCTTTCATTTGTTATTTTTGTTACGTAACATTGAAAGTATACGTCTCATCATGATGCGCGTCAAGTGCACGTATCTGGGGGATGCGCGTATGAGTTGTCAGCAGGCAGCTCTCCATGTTGGGCGAATGCCCCTGCGCGCGGCAGGCCGGTCGCTCCCGACTGTTCCCGTTCGCCGCGAACGCCGCGTTGCCAATCCCGCGCGTCGCTCGGCGTCGGACACGTTTCGCTGACGATGACGCGCGCGCCGCACTAGCGGCAGGCATATGCACCTTCTGTGTTTATATTCACACCTATCGTAGCTATAGCGTCTGTGCATCGGCGGGGCAACGTTTCGTAGCGCCTGCGAGAGCCATCCCGCCGCCGGTTTTTGATTTCGGGGGATTCCCCCTGATCTCCCGATCGTGAACAGTTGCGTACCTGCTCAGATGGACTGCAGAACGCGCAGAGGATGAGCTTCTGGAAGCACTCTCTATCTCTCGGCGTCTTCTGAGGTCGCAACATATGTGGATGCAACCGCGATAC
>JBEPYG010000209.1:0-8097 GCA_041641515.1 Roseiflexus sp. | reverse complement strand
CCCTACTTGTAAGGGGTATACAGAGGGCAGGTGACACTATCGAATATCGACTATTTAGAAAGATCATCAGCTCGATGGTGTCAGGCGATACCGAACTTCGATTTGGGGAACCACTCGGCCGCCGGTTCGACAGTATCCGCCGGGCGTGGACCGGTGTCGCTCCATCCCTCCTGGTTCTCCAGGGTCATCGCCGGCTCGACTTCCATATCGTGCGTGCAGAGAATCTGGCAGGAAAGACGGTACTGCCCGAGCAATCCGCGCTCACTCAATTTCTGATACTCTGCTTCGGTCATGGTGTCGGGTTCGCCTGCAACGAACGTGACGCGGCAGGTCGTGCAACGTGCGATGCCGCCACATCGATGCCCGATGTGAATGCCCATGTCTTCGATCGCGTTGACCAGCCGTTTGTCTGCGCTCCATTCAGCAGTGTTCCCGGCGACTGTCAGTTTTGGCATACGCGCTCAAACCTCCAGTAATTCAGAATGCGGTTTCGGTACAATAATACACTACGTTTGCCAGGGGAAATCAGACGTCTGCTATCAAGAATCGGCGGCAGTATGGCTTTCGCACATGCCATGAGACGTTGCTTTACTTTATGCCGCATTCGCGGATGCATCACGTCGCGATGAACACAAACCTGGGGATGCTGGCGAGCCGCCCACGCACCCGGGGGACTTCTGGTTTGCACGCAGGCGAGCTGCGCACCGCTCGATGCAAGCAGCGACAGTCTATCGGCTATCGTCTCTCAGCTATGTTCACACCGTCCATCATCCGCAGCGTCTTCGGGGGTGGTATACTATGGCAGGGTATACCGTACATAATGTTGTGTCAGGTCGACAGAATATTCTAGAAGGAAAAACAGTGCAATATCGCCTTCAGATGCTTGTGTGGCTTGCGCTTGCGCTGGTTTTGAGCGCATGTGGCGGCTATGAGTTCCGTGGCGTTACCCTGGACCCGCCGAAAGAGGCGCCTGACTTCACCCTGACCGATTTCAACGGTCAGCCGTTTCATCTGAGCGACCATCGCGGCAAGGTGGTTATCCTGTTTTTTGGCTTCACCAACTGCCCCGATATGTGCCCCGCTGCGCTCTCTGATATGGCGGCAGCGCGTCGCAAACTCGGCGCCGATGCTGAAAAGGTGCAGGGGGTGTTCGTCTCGCTCGATCCAGATCGCGATACGCCGGAGCGCCTCAAGCGATATATAACGGCGTTCGACCCGACGTTCATCGGGGTGCGCGGGAGCGAGACGGAACTCGCTCCGGTCGTCATGGATTACGGCGTGACCTACATGCGGCGCGATCTGCCCGGCTCGGCACTTGGATACACGATCGACCATTCGACCTTCATTTACGTGATCGACGCTGCAGGCAACTGGCGTCTGCTCTTTTCCCACGGGATGCCGGTCGATGACATTGTCAGCGATCTGCGCTACCTTGTGCGGCGGGGAGGCGCCTGAGTCATGGGGTCAGTTCATCGTGTGGCGCTGGTGATCCTGGCGCTGGTTGCGATCAGCGGCGTCGGTGCGGGCTTCTGGTACGAGAACCAGCAGCGCAATGCCGACCGGGTTCTGGTCTTCACGGTTCCGCCAGGCAGTGTGGCGCGTCTTGCAGCTGGAGAACAACTCGAGATACTCCCGCAAACTATCGAACTGTCGCTTCGGGGCAGAGATACGCTTGTGATCCGCAATGAGGATGTTCAGCCGATCCAGATCGGACCGTTCAAAATCGATCCGGGTCAACAGTTCGAACAGCGCTACTACAACCCTGGAGTCTACGAACTGATCTGCACGCTTCACGAATCGCAACGTCTCCGCATTGTTGTATCACGCGAATAGGGACTGATGTGGACGAAACGCTGTATCGGCAACTTGCAGCAGAACGCGCGCTCGACTATGTCGAAAACGGTATGACGCTCGGTCTGGGCACAGGATCAACGGCCTTCTGCATGCTGCGTGAACTTGCAGCGCGTCTGGATGATGGACGTCTCCGGCACATTGTCGGGGTGCCGACGTCGGAGCGAACGGCAGTTTTGGCGCGCGAACTGGGCATTCCGCTGACGACGCTCGATCAGCATCCATCCCTCGATCTGGCGCTGGACGGCGCCGATGAGGTCGACCGGCATCTGCGATTGATCAAAGGGTTGGGGGGGGCGATGCTGCGCGAAAAGATCGTCGCAGCATCAGCAGAACGCTTCATTGTCATGGCGAGCTTCAGCAAGCGCGTTGAGCAGCTGGGGGAGCGATCACCGCTCCCGGTCGAGGTGGTGGCGTTTGGCGTGCCGCTCTGCATGCGGCGTCTGGCGGCGCTCGGCGGGGAGCCAATGCTGCGCCGCGATAACACCGGTGCGCCGTTTGTGACCGATGAGGGCCACCTGATCCTCGACTGCCACTTCGGCGTTATTGCCGATCCCGAAGGGCTCGCAGCTGCAATTTGCACCATTCCGGGAGTTGTAGCGCATGGGCTGTTCCTCGGTATGGCGTCGCTGGCAGTGATTGCCGGTCCTGATGGGATTACCGAATTGTGTGCGGATGGACTATGACAGAGCGTCACCGACCGATGCGCCTGTCTCGCGCATCGGTCGGCGAAAGCGTCAGGTGTCTGATGTCATAGCGCCACCGCTCCAAACCCTCTCTCCGCAATCGCCGCATTCAGCGCCGGAAGGTCGCTCTCGATCAGGGCGTCGAAGCGCGTTATCTGGTCTGCGATGCGCGACGACAGGTTCTGAAAGACCGCTTCCGTCGCATCGGTTGGACGGTAGTCGCCAAGTTGAACTACCTCGGTCAGGTTGATCAGTTTTTCCAGCAACCGCACTCCCTGGTTGAGGTTATCCGCCCAACCGGGGCGCAGATCGGGAACCAGGAGGTGTTTCTCGATCTCCAGCACCTTCTCGCGCAGCGCCTTTGCCTGAGCAGCAATTGTGGCGCCATTGGGCGACGTCGCTGTACGCTTCACCCATCCGTCGAGCTGTGCGCGCAGGTCGCGCATGCGGTTGATCGTGCGCACGGTTGTATCGATCATTTGGTGCATGCGCATGGCAAGATCGTGTTGCGCTTCCAGGTCGTTGGGTGTGGCAGCGGATTGCGGGTCCTGGACAATGACGAATTCCTGCGTCACGTCGGTATCGCCGGCCTGCAACGTCACGCGGAAGGTTCCAGGCGCCACGAACGGACCTTCGATGACCATCTCGGCTGGTGGATCTTTTCCTTCGATTCGCGGCGCAGGCGCGTGACGCATGTCCCAGACAAACCGATTCCACCCTGTGTTTGCCGGGACTTTCGGCTCTTTGTCGTCTTTCCTGTCCCCTTCTGCTGGCGCTTCGGCGCTCTCCGGCGCTTTACTGCGGAAACGACGCACCAGGTTGCCCTGCGAGTCGTAGAAACTGAGTGTTATCGGCTCAGCTGGCGTCTCCTTCAGATAGTACGTCACAATGACCCCGCGCGGCGGGTTCTGCCCGACATCGAGATAGCGCCGTTTCATCGTCCCATCGGGCTGCTTTTCGTTAACAAACGCGCCACCGGTGACCGTCAGGTATTCCTTGCCAGGGTTGTTGCCCGTCCAGTCGATGCCGGGCAGGATGCGTTCGGTCGTGCGCGGCGTGAATAGGTGCACCGGCGATTCGTCGATTGCTGCACCCATGTGTCGCAGTGGCGTGATGTCGTCGAGGATCCATATTGAGCGACCATGCGTGCCGGCGATCAGGTCGCTGTCCTTGATCAGAATGTCGTGGATCGGCGCCACCGGCAGATTCAGCATGAAGCGCGTCCACGATGCGCCATCATCGAAAGAGAGGTACAGTCCGGTCTCCGTGCCGGCAAACAGCAGCCCCCGGCGCACCGGATCGGCGCGGACAACGCGGGTGAAGTCGTCCGCCGGGATGCCCGCATCGATCCGCTGCCAGGTTGCGCCATAATCGGTTGTTTTGTAGAGGTAGGGCTGGTAATCGTCGAGTTTGTAGCGTGTTGCCGCCACGTAGACTGTCGCCGGATCGAAGGGTGACGGTTCGATGCAACTGATCAGTGTCCACTCCGGCAGAGTGGACGGAGTGACGTTCTGCCAGGTTGCGCCGCCATCGCGCGAGAGGTGGATCAACCCGTCGTCGGACCCTGCCCAGAACACACCGCGTTCGTGCGGCGACTCGATGAAGGCGAATACCGTTGCGTATACTTCGGCGCCGATCGAGTCGCGGTTGATCGGTCCGCCGGTCGGTTGCAGGGTTGTGGGGTCGGCGCGGGTCAGGTCAGGACTGATCGCCTCCCAGGTCTGCCCTTCGTCGGTGGTGCGAAAGATCATGTTTCCGCCAATGTAGAGCGTATTGGGGTCGTGCGGCGAAATGACAATCGGGTAAGTCCACGCGAAGCGATATGTGTGATCGATCGCGCCATATCCGCCCATATATTCGGGCCAGGTGGTGATCAGACGAATCTGTCGGATGCTGTGGTCATACCGTTGCAGGCAGTTGCCGCCGCCGGGTGACGATCCAATGGCGCCGACGTACACAATATCCGGGTTATCGGGGCGCACAGCGATATAACCGCTTTCGCCCGTCCCGGCGATCCAGCAGTCGCCCCACAGAATGCCGCCGTGCCGGCTGCGACTTGGTACAGCGATGCTCGTGTTGTCCTGCTGCGTGCCGTAGACGACATACGGTTTCCGGTTGTCCACCGCCAGATGGTAGAACTGTGCCGTCGGTTGATTGTGGATGCTCGACCAGGACACGCCGCCGTTGAACGAAACACACGCGCCGCCGTCGTTTCCCTGGATCATGCGCCGGTTGTTGCGCGGGTCGATCCAGAGGTCGTGGTTGTCGCCGTGAGGGGTAGCTACTTCCATAAACGTGCGACCACCATCGGTCGATTTCCACAGGCTGAGGTTATTGACCCAGATGGTTTCCGGGTCGAGCGGATCGGGGGTCAGATGCATGTAGTACCAGGCGCGCGAGATCAGGTTCTGATTGTCGGAGACCTTCTCCCATGTGTCGCCGTAGTTGTCGGAGCGGTAGAGACCACCTTCTTTTGCGTGCTCGATCAATGCCCAGACGCGCCCGGATTGCGCCGGCGAGGCGGCAACCGCCATTTTCCCCTTCAGCCCTTTCGGCAACCCTGGACGATCTGTTATATCGATCCAGGTCTCGCCGCCGTCGTGGCTCATCCACAAGCTGCTATCCGGTCCGCCCGAAGAGATTTGCCAGAAACTGCGGTACGCTTCCCACACGGCAGTGTACAGGATGCGCGGATTGTTCGGGTCGAGCGCGAGATCGACGGCGCCAGCTTTATTGCTCTTGAACAATACCTTTCGCCACGTCGCCCCGCCATCGATGCTCTTGAACACTCCCCGTTCGTCGTTTGGTCCGAACGCATGCCCGAGCGCTGCAACCCAGACGATATCCGGGTTGTGCGGGTGGATGCGGATTTTGCCGATGAAGCGTGTATCCGCCAGACCTGCGTGTATCCACGTTTTGCCGGCGTCGGTGCTTTTGTAGACCCCATCGCCATGCGAGACGTCGATCCGGATCGTTGTTTCGCCTGTGCCGGCGTAGATGACGTTGGGGTCCGACTCGGAGACGGCAATCGCGCCGATTGCAGCAGTGTTGAAGAAGCCATCGGAGACGCACTCCCAGTACATGCCGCCATCGACCGTCTTCCAGACGCCGCCAGCGCATGCGCCGAAATAGAAGGTTCCAATATCACGCGGATCTCCTGCAACGGCAACCACCCTGCCGCCGCGGAACGGTCCGATGCAGCGCCATTCGAGTAAACCGGTGAAATCGGTGGGGAAAGGCATGGAGCGACTCCTTATCTTCTTCCCTGGAGGCAAGCAGGCAATCCGTGCAGGTCACAGCTGCGGCTCACGGGAATGCGGCAAATCTGTTACGGCGCCCCCTCTCTCCTGCAACGCAGAAAAGAGGGGGCTGAAAGGCATCGTTTGGGGTCCTAACCTGTCGGGGCATCCGCATGCCGCTCTTACGGCGTCACCAGCACTGCGCCTTCCGACGCCGACGACACCAGCGCGCTGTAGCGCGCCATCGCGCCCCACTCGAAGCGTGGCGTCGGCGGCTGCCAGGCGAGCAGCCGGTCGGCGATCTCCTCTTCCGAGAGCATGAGATCGACACGGCGCTCATCCAGGTTGATCTCAATCTCGTCGCCCTCCCGCACAATCGCAAGCGGTCCGCCGCGCGCCGCTTCCGGCGCCACGTGACCGATCATCACCCCGCGTGTTGCGCCGCTGAAGCGCCCATCGGTGATGAGCGACACCGACTGTCCAAGACCGGCGCCGACGATGGCCGATGTGACGCCGAGCATCTCGCGCATGCCAGGACCGCCGCGCGGTCCCTCGTAGCGAATAACAACAATGTCATCTGGCCGGATTTCACCGCCGACGATTGCAGCCATCGCCGCCTCTTCGCTATCGAAGACCCGCGCCGGACCGCGGTGGTAGGTGCGCTCGTAGCCGAACAGTTTGACGACCGATCCCTCAGGCGCCAGATTGCCGCGCAGCACCAGCAGCCCGCCAGTTGGTTTGATCGGATTGTCGAGCGGGCGGATGACATCCTGACCCGGCGTTTCGACGGCGTCCGCCGCCTCTTCCGCCAGGGTGCGCCCTGTGACGGTGATTGCATCGCCGTGGGCAAAGCCGCCATCAACCAGTCGTTTGGCGATAACCTGAATGCCACCCGCTTGATCGACATGAATGGCCGAGTACTTTCCGCTTGGCATCAGGTCGCAGCAGAGCGGCGTGCGACGGCTGATGGCGTCGAAATCGTCAAGCGTGAGGGGCACCCCCGCTTCACGCGCCAGCGCCAGCAGGTGGAGGACGGCATTGGTCGAACCGCCGGTCAACGCCACGCTGGCAATCGCATTCTCGAACGCAGCGCGCGTCAGAATGTCGCGCGGCTTCAGATCGCGGCGCAACACGTCCATGATCAACTGCCCTGCGCGATAGCCAACCGAGTCTTTGCGCGGGTCGGCAGCTGGCACTGCTGCCGTGCCAATCGGCGATAACCCGATAATTTCCATCACCGTCGCCATAGTATTGGCAGTGTACTGACCGCCGCACGCGCCCGGACCAGGGCACGCTGCATCTTCGATCTCTTTCAGTTCCTCATCGGTCATCTTGCCTGCAGCGACCGCGCCAATCGCCTCGTACACATGCTGAATGGTGACTTCTTTGCCGCGCCAGTGACCAGGAGCGATCGAGCCGCCGTAGAGCAGGAAGCCAGGGACGTTCAGGCGTGTCAATCCCATCGCCGCGCCGGGGATGGTCTTGTCGCATGCCACCAGAGCGATGATTGCATCGAACATATAGCCGCGTCCCATCAGTTCAATCGAATCGGCAATCAGATCGCGGCTGATCAGCGAAGCTTTCATCCCTTCCGTGCCCATGGTGACGCCGTCCGAAATGGCAACTGTGTTGAACTCCATCGGGGTGCCGCCTGCCGCGCGCACACCTTCCTTGACCCGCGCCGCCAGTGCGCGCAGGTTGATGTTGCACGGCATCGTCTCGATCCAGGTATTGGCAATGCCAATGATCGGCTTTGCCAGGTCCTCATCAGTAAATCCGATCGCCTTGAGCATCGAGCGCGCCCCTGCGCGGGTACGCCCATCGGTAATCGTGCGGCTGTGACGTTTGAGGTCGCTGGACATGGCTCCGTCCTTCCGTCATAGTATGGTTATCCTGAAAGATGTGCGAGGTGCATCTGCGATTGTACCACTTTTTTTGGTACGTGTTCAGACGTACCGTGCCCATGAGTTTTGCGTCGGCGGAGCAACGTCTCAAGGCGCTTGCAGATGCCATATCGCCGCCGATCCTTGATCTTGGAGTCTTCCCCCGAACCCCCGATCATGAACAGTTGAAACACTTCTCCTGGGAGCGAAGGTGCGGTCACAGCGACGTTGCATTGCAACGTCGCTACGCGAATTCTTTTACACCGAATCTGAACAGGTACGAACAGTTCCTTTCCTGGTCATGTCCGAAAATGGTATAATGACAGCAGATGCGCACTCTGTTCCTGGGATAAGGTATCGTGCCCTCGCACAAAGCGCCGGCGCTTTTCCAGGTGTGCCGTTTGCTTGAGTGTGTACACGTCCTGATGGTGCTATGCC
>JBEPYG010000208.1:0-8168 GCA_041641515.1 Roseiflexus sp. | reverse complement strand
CGCACAGTCAATGTCGCATTGTTGAGGTGTACGTTGCGGTTGGGATTGGGCGAAACGCCGTCCTGATCGAATCGCAGCACATCATAACCATTGATCGCAGCGCCTTGATTGGGTCCGTTGAGATCGAGCTCCATCGTTACATTCGGTTGCAGGATCAACCCGCCGACGGTGAGCAGCGCGCCAGTCCCGCCGCTGACACTGCCGAAAGGCTCACCGACGCTTAGTGTTCCTCCTGCAGCGCCGGCGTTGTACACAATCTCTGCCGACCTCCCGGTGCCATAGACGTCGAGGCGACCACTGCCCGTCTCACTGCGGATGAATCCGCCAGGGTTATTATTGCCGCTCAGGTAGAGTGTGAGCGACCCAGGTCCGGTCAGGCGCAACGAACGACCAAAGGCGTTATCGACGGTTCGAGCCAGGGTGAGGTGTGCGCCTGCAGCCGGAACCACAATGAGATTGCTTGGAATGAGCACAGGAGAAGCGATGGTATGCGCGCCGCTGGTGACGTTGATCTGGCGCGTCGTCAAGGTGCGTCCGTTGGTGCTGACGATCGTGTACGGCTGAGCGCTATCGAATGTTATCTGGTTTGTGGTGATATTGTTATTGCGAATGGTAACAGTTGCCGGGCCAGTATTGACAGCGCCAAACGTTGCATTGTCGCCTGCAGCGTTGGGGAAAGGACCGGGATTCCAGTTTGTATTGACCTCCCAGTCCCCATCACCTGATGGAACCCAGGCGCCGCTGGCGGCATACGCGGGCCGGATGGCGCTTAGAGCAAGAGCTCCGGTAATCATCAGCGTCATCAGTGCACGCCAGGGTGCAGATATGCAGTGCATCATGGCACATCTTCCTTTCCTGCAAACAATACTCACGGTTTGCAGCAGCCAGCGTGTTGAAACGGCCGCACAAGCACTGCGAGCTACACAGCCTGGAGCGGTGTTCCACTCACACGGTGGCACAGAATGAGATCGACCTCAATCGTCGTTTTCAGTATCCGGTAGCCTATAACCAGAATGTAACCAGGGGTACGAGCGCTTATCGTATTCTTTTCTCGAAGACGATCATGCAATACGCCACGATCCTGCGCGCCAGACACTCCTGCAGAGCCAGACTGCCGGAGATGCTCTGGACGAAGGGATGCACTCGCCCTGCCAGGCGCATGACATCGCGCGCCGCGCCTGCCAGGAGCGGAGGCAGGCGATGCAATTGCAGGGCGCCGGTCAGGTCGCGGGTTGCGCGAAGGACGAACCCGGCGCGGCGCGCCGCAGCGAAGGTCACATCGAGCAGTTGCACGCCGGGGACGCGCCATCCCTCGCGAAACGCTGTCAGCCAGCGTTCTTCCGTCGCATTCACTGGTGTGCGCGCAACAACATCATCGCAGACGATCAGGAGTCCGCCGGGGTGCAATGCTGCGGATGCCTGTTCGAATACGCGCTTCAGATCGTGGGAGTGGGCAAGCGCTTCGATTGCGAGTGCAATGTGGAATCGAGCAGAAAACGGAAGCGCGTGAAAATCGCCCGCGATCACCACTGCGCGCGCGCGCGGCAGGATCCGCCGCGCAATCCGCGCCTGCGTTGCGCTCAGGGTGACCCCTGCCAGCCGCGCCTCTGGCAGCGCGCGCGCGCAGTATGCCAGCGTGCCTCCCAGACCGCACCCCAGATCGAGCAGGTACAACGGCGAAACGCTCTGTTCTGCGAGGAAAGACCGGATCTCTGCCAGCGTCAGCGCATTGACCCGCTCCAGCGCTGCATCGAACGTTGTTGTCGTGTCGTCCCAGATGGCGCGATGCACCGCGTGCGCACGGTTCCCCAATCCCAACGCGCGAAACAGACGGGTGTTCTGTTCGTAGTAGTGCTGAACTGCGCGTATCGAGGCATTTTGATCTGTGCGGGGCGCTACAAGCAATGCACCTCTCCTCCATAAACCGCAGAGCCGGATAACCCGTGACCTCGACATCGTCACCGGGTATACTCACATAAGTGCGCGTACCTTGATTGAGCGTTCTGTGATATGCTGAAGCAAAGCTTCAGTAGTCCATACAGTCCAGTGCAATGAGCGCGGCATCACCCTTAGAATCTGGCGTTCGCGTGGGCGTAGATTGATAGACGTCAATGAGCAACCAGGGTACACGTATCGTAAAAATGGTACTTTGCGTCGGCGGGGCAACGTCTTCTGGCGCTTGCAAAAGCCATCCCGCCGCCGATTTTAATCAAGAGCTTCCCCCGAACTCCCGATTGTGAACAGTTCCTTCTACCACTGCCTCTCCGTCTCTGCCGTCGTGATCAGCATCCGCTGCTCTATGCACGCGCTCCAGAGTCTGAACGAGCGTATCGACCATCACAATGTTGCGCGACAGATCGGCTTCGACGGAACGTAGAAGCCGCATAGCTTGCTGCTGTCGGTAACGTATCACGAAAAGCGTTGGACGTCTGGGAGGAGACTGGCGCGTTGCCCATCGCCACCATATACCCGCCACGCCGGTCAGCGCCGCACCTCCACCGATCAGGACGGCAACCTGGGGTGCTCCGATCTGCCAGATCAGCAGCGCCAGGATGATGCTCGCAAGCAGCAGCGCTCGCTTTGTCACCCGGAGCGAAGGACGCCGCAATCGCCACTGGCGGGGAATGGTGAGGAGCGGTATCATGAAATTGCGAGTAACACGCTGCATCGGGTACACGACCGATTCTCTCTGAACCAGGAGCGTTATGATGATACCAGACACGCATCCTGTCGACAACCTGCTACGCCCATTCGATGGTCATGTTCCAGGCATCAGCGTACTACTGATCGTCGATGGGAATGCGCAGTATGCCAGGGCGCTCGGCAAAGCGGATCTGGAACGGAACGTGGCGATCAGTATTGCTACGAACTTTCGCCTGGCATCATTGACCAAACAGTTCACCGCTGCTGCTGTGTTGCGGCTGGCGGCGCAAGGCGCCCTTTCCCTCGATGAACCGATTGCGCGCTTTTTTGAGGGAGTGCCTCCATTCTGGCAGCAGATCACGATACACCATCTGCTCACCCACACATCGGGGCTGGCAGACTACGAAGCATTAATCCCACCGGATACGACGGCTCAGCTCTGTGACCGCGATGTGTTCGACCTGGTGCGACGTGTCGATACAGGCGGCAACGATCCTGGGACAACCTTCCACTACAGTAACACAGGCTATTGTCTGCTGGCGCTGATTGTCGAACGTGTCGCCTCTCAACCGTTTGCCGCCTTTCTGCGTGAACAGGTGTGTCTGCCGGCTGGCATGCATTTCACGATCGCATATGAGGGCGACGGTAACACCATTCAGCGCCGTGCATTTGGATACTCGTTCCGTGACGACGCCTTTGTGCGCACCGACCAGAGCCTGACCAGCGCCACTCTGGGGGATGGCGGCGTGTACAGTTCGACGATCGATCTTGAGCGCTGGAATGCTGCGCTCTCTGATGATACGCTTCTTCCTGAAGCGTTGCGTGTTGCGATGTTCACCCCGCACGTTGCAACGCCGTCTGGCGACTCGTATGGTTACGGCTGGTTTCTGACACACATTGCTGGACAGCGCGCTGCGTATCACACCGGTGAGACCGTCGGATTTCGCACTGCGATTGTGCGTCTGCTGGATCGTCGTTGTACTGCGATCGTTCTCGCGAATCGCAGCGATGCGGAGGCGCTGCCGATTGCACATGCGCTCATACGGACGGTTTTGGATCACGATGGCGTAACTGTCAGCCGCACAACGCCTCTGAGGCCGGAGACCCAGGATTTTGAGCAGATGGGAAACGACCAATGACACAGGCGCCTTCAGCAACTGATATTGGGCACTGACTCGAGATGCTGGTGCGCGAACAGCGCGTCAAACTGGAAATGACCGGCGGTGTGCCAACCTGGCGTCTGCTTCCGAGCGTGCGCCATCAGAAAGTCATTGATCGCATTCGCGCGACTAGTACGCCGATGTCGGGCGCGTCAGGCGGATGCAGCTGCTATCATCTGGCGGATGTCTCGCTTGTGTTTCCCGATGGATCGCACCGACGTCCCGACATCGCCATTTTCTGCGTCGAGCCGCCTGACATCGGTGAAGCGTGGGAATGGGTTCCCGAAGCGGTGATTGAGATGGTCAGTCCGGGTTACACAGAAAAAGACTTGAGCATCGATCCACCCTGGCATCTGGCACAGGGAGGCAAGAATGTTCTGGTCGTCGAGCCGCGTGACAGGTGGGTACAGCACTTCAGCCACGGTCGTCCGCCTGCCACGCACCCATGGCACTGTACTGCCGAACTGCACTGCGGGCGCCGGGTAACCATCTGACGGCGACTCAACGCGCCGGTTCGGCAATCGTGATCAGGCGGTGGCTCATATCGACCACCTCACGTCCAACGATCACCTTGTCGCCGATGCACGAAATGAGGGTCAGACGCTCGCGTCCCTGCGGCAGCATCCATTCCACTTCGGTCGGGCGCACCCAGACCTGACGCGTGACCACATACTCGAAGGCAGTCCCTTGTGAGTCGTACACGGTCAGGCGCGCTCCGGGGCTCAGTTCTTTCAGTCGCGCAAATGGGGCAGGAATGCGCGGCGCGTGGCTGAAACGCAGCACGTGTCCCCACAGCACCACATTCTCGCCCTGTCCGGGCAACGCGCTGCGGTTGTACCAGCCAACATCGTGATCGGGTACGACCGGCATTCCCTGTGCGTCCAATCCCACTGAGACGATGCGCGCATCCATGCCAGCTTCGCTGGCGACGATACGCGCTGGAATTGCTCCTGTAGTCTGCGGTGCACGCGCAACTTCCGGTGTGCGCGCTATCGGACCGTACTCACGCCCCAGCAGTCCGAGCAGAACGTTCGCCGGCGGTAGGTTTTCGGGGTGCACCTCGAAGCGTCCGCGCTCGAACCACTGCACAACATAGGCGTTTCCGTCGGCAAGGGTCTCCAGACGCGCTTCGGTCAGCGGAACGCCGAAGAGCGCCAGACTTTCCGCCTCGCTCACCCCCGGTTTCCCATCGAGTTGCAGACCGGCGGAACGCCACGCCGCCAGAATCGGACCGCAGGCGCTGATGCCGGTTTGTGGGAACAGGCGGCACTCACCCGATGCGGCGACATTCACCGGCGTCCCGCCACGATCGCCGCGCGCCAGCAATTCAGCGCCGAGACGTCCCAGTTGCACATCGTAGGGGCGACGGTTTGCCGGGTGAAGCTCGAGACGGGCGCGCTCGAACCATTGCACCTGCAGTGTTCGCCCTTCGATTGTCTCCGTCTGCAATGGCGTGATCGGATAGCCGAAGACGCGCAGACCGCCATTCTGCTCCCAGAACTCACGGATGCGCCCGCTGATGCAGTAACCGGTTTCGCGGAAGCAGCGTTCCCCACGTTGTGCTTCTGCATGCTGAGGAAGCAGCACAACTGCACAGATAGCAGTGACCACCAGAATACGCGAGAGTGTAACGAGCATAAGCGTCCCTTGATGTGGCTGAGGATTGTGATCAGGCGATTAGGTGAGTACGTGATTGGGCGATTGTCTTTTGATCCGGTTCGCGCGGTGCACATTTCACATCCCACGTTCGCACGTTCCACATTCCACGATTCCACCCCCAAGACCCGTGCGGTCGGAACGGGCGCGTGCCAGGCGCAAGGACCGTTCCGCCGGCACAGGGCACTGGCAGCGCCGGTCACCGGCGAAAGACCGCAAGGGTCGGGTACGTTCAACGTTCCACGTTCAACTCCGCCTTTGCCCACCCGACGTCGACGAGGCGCGCTGGTCCGGCGATACGTCCACGGATCGTCTCCAGGTCGAGCTCGAGCGCCTCGATTGCAGCAACAACTGCGTCCTCATAGTCACGGTGGGTGATAAACACCGCCGTCGGACCGGTGTCGGTCGAGCAATAGACGGGCACACCCGCTGAACGCAGGTCGTTGCACATGCGAAACAGCATGATATTCTCTGGTTCCCACCCGATCAGTTTGTTGTCCAGGCTTCCCGACATTGTCACACCGTGCAGTCGCATACTATCCAGTTCCGCCCACTGCCCAAGGATGCGCCAGTCGCCGGCGCGCGCGGCAGCGATGCACGCCAGCGCTTCGTCGCGACGGCTCGCCATCCAGCAGCGAAACAGCGCACTTCCAGGTGCATCCAGGTGCGCCTGTTCGGTCTTCAACCCGATACGCGAGTCGATCGGCACTGTGATCAGGCGAACATCATCGAGTTGACCGGCATCATCGAGGCGAACGGCAAAACTTTCTTCGTGAGCGATCCCAGGGTACGAGAACCAGATCGAGCACCCGCCAGCTGCGCTGCGGCACCCGGAACCTGCCAGCAACCGCGCCATGCAACTGACCAGGCGGCTGTTGGCAGCCGTTTCAGCGCCGTACAGTGCGGCAATCGCCGCCAGCGCCAGCGCCGCCGACGCTGCAGCGCTCGATCCAAGACCTTTCCCCATGCGCGTTCCGCGCGTCACATTACGTGATGTCACACGGGCGCGCACCGTCGCGCCAGACGCCGCGCGAATTGCGTCGAGGCTCTGGCGCACCCGTTCGAGTTCGCGTCCATGCGCGGGTTGCCCGTTGATCGTCGCACAATCGGCTGGCAGATCGGGGTCGAACTCGACCAGCGTCAGCGTATACCCGGCATCATTGCACAACGATACGCTTGGCAGGAAAGCGATCCGATAGTCCCAATCGCTCAAGCCGTGATACTTCAACACTCCCTGCATTGGGTAGGCGAGCGCCGCCGCTACGCCATGTTCGCGAGCAGTGCCACGCAGGTCGGGATAATCGCTCCACGTCAGTCCGTATTCCCGCAGCGCCGTCCGCAGGTCAGCATCGGCGGCAGCCATGGATGCCGCAATATCGGCGAATAGTTTGGGAATCGCGGTTGCCAATGCACTGATCCTTTCTCGGTGACAACAGAGGTACTATACCATGCCTCTGGCGGTGTTGATGCGCCGGTCAGCGAGTCTGTTCAGCCGTGTGTCCACGCGCTGCTCTGAGAATGCGGGTGTCTCGCTCGCATCCGGGTGAGTGCAAACGAGATATCTGCGTTCCCCAGAGAAGAGTGCACACGTCCGTCAACGTGGAGTCTTGCCACGTTGACGGCTGTCACGTATGATGGACGAGCTTACAATTACTTCTACGAATCCTGGAGTAAACGGTATGGACATCGGCATCACTGGTCTTGGACGCATGGGCGCAAATATGGCACGTCGATGGTTGCGGGGCGGTCATCGCGTTGTCGTTCACAACCGCAGCCGCGAACCAATCGACGAACTTGCTGCTGCCGGAGCGGTTCCGGCGTACACACTGGAAGAACTGATCGCTGCGCTTGCGCCGCCGCGCGCGGTATGGGTTATGCTGCCGGCAGGCGAGGTGACCGAACGTGCGATTGCTGCACTGGCGAAATTGATGGCGCCAGGCGATACAATTGTGGACGCTGGAAATACGATGTACAAAGACGATCTACGTCGCGCAGGGGAACTCGGTGCGCGTGGCATCCATTACGTTGATCAGGGAACATCGGGCGGCATCTGGGGATTGGAACTCGGCTACTGTCTGATGGTTGGCGGCGACGCTGATGTGGTTGCCCGGCTCGAACCGGCATTCCGCACCCTGGCGCCGGAAGATGGCTACCTTCACTGTGGACCGGTCGGCAGCGGTCATTTCGTCAAAATGGTGCATAACGGCATCGAGTACGGCATGATGCAGGCATACGCCGAGGGCTTCGAAATTATGCGTTCCAAGACGGAGTTCAACCTCGACCTTCACAAAATCGCCGCTGTCTGGAACCATGGGAGCGTCGTGCGGTCGTGGTTGCTGGAGCTGGCGGAAGAAGCTTTTCAGCAGGACCCGCATCTCGAGCAGATCCAGGGGTATGTGGAAGACAGTGGCGAAGGGCGCTGGACGATCCAGACCGCGATCGAACTCGATGTTCCGGCGCCGGTGATCACACTTTCGCTCTTTGAGCGTTTTCACTCACGAAAACCAGAGTCGTTTGCTGCCAAAGTGCTGGCTGCATTGCGCAAGGGATTTGGCGGTCATCGTGTCAGGCCAGCGTCACCGCCCCAATCGTCATGAAGGTTCATATCGCAAAAGCGACATGTCTGGGAGCGTGGGTCTCTCGCCCGCATCCGCGTCCCTGCCGAGGGGCGCCGGCGTCTCGCCCGCGTCTGCGTGCCCGCCGAGGGAC
>JBEPYG010000207.1:0-8316 GCA_041641515.1 Roseiflexus sp. | reverse complement strand
AGAGAGACGACATAGGAGAATCATACCATGATTCGGGAGCAGATCGCGTCGTTCAGAATATCGTCTGTTCGATCCCCAGCGCGCGCGCAATGAGGCGGATCTCGTCAGGTTGCAGTCCATCAGCCGGTTCACCGGCGCCTAGGTTAAGTACCTCATAGCGCGCACTCGTTTCCAGATATTCGATCAGATCGGCGGCACGCTTCACCGAAATGTCCGAGTGCGCCATGACGCCATGCTTGCTCCAGACGACCAGGCGATGGGCGTGCAACGCTGCCACCGTCGCCACCATCAACTCCGTCGATCCCGGCAGAATGAAGGGCAGAACGGCAATGCCCCGCGGAAACGCCATGATCGTCTCCGGTTGCCAGCGCAAGAGACGACGGTTCAGTTCAAGCGGGTCGCGGTATCGCGGGATGTGGCTGAGGTAGGTCAGGTGCAACGGTTGCGCGTGTACCAGTGCACTATACCGTGCACCGGTGGTAGCAACCTGATCGTTGTGCACCGCCAGGTGCGAATTGAGTTCGCTCGTGAGGCGGGAAAACAGACGCGAGGGGGCGGTGTGCAATCGGGCGCGCATTCCGTCTGGCGTCATCTGCAATACGCCGAGATTCCCCAGTGGATGGTCGTAGATCTCCCGCAGCCGTGTGCCGGACCCGGTCGCCAGAAGCCAGCCGCCTGCCAGCGCAGGAGCAGCAACCGGCAGCTCGATCTCTTCAACCAGTGGAAAAACGGATCGAACCTCCAGCATCTGGTCAGTATACACCGAGATATTGCCAGCTGCACCTTCGCTTGCGCCGATCTCTGCCATCCGCCGTCCTGCTTCTCCAATCTGTAGCATGAGGTCATCGAGGGTTAGAAACGGCGGTTCTTCGAGCGGCATATGCGTGAGTCTCCTTCCTCTGCTGACATGTGCGATGACAGGTGATACGACGGGGCATCAGAATCGTTGCACATTCTCACAGATTGTAGCATGAAACGAGATTTCCCCAAGGCACATCTGCGATCAACGAGCGGTTCAGATGTGGTATTATCAGCAGGTTACACACGGCGTGAAGGATATCATATCTTCCGCCGTTCCGTTACGGTTCACTCACAGAAAAGACGCACCGGCCATTATTGTACTATGCCCAACGTGACTGCAACCGGATGGCAACCGGCGCTGCCATACACATTACCGCTACTGATCAGCGCATCACTGGCGGTTCTCGTCTTCACGTTCGTCTGGCAGCGCCGCACCGTGCCTGGCGCGCGACCGCTGCTCGCCTCGAGCGCTGCAGCTGCGGTGTGGTCATGTGCCTATGCACTCGAAATTGCCGCCACTCCCACGCCGGTTGCACTCTTTTGGGCACGAGTGCAATATCTGGGCATTATGACATTACCGGTCGCATGGCTTGCCTTTGCGCTGGAATATGCCAGCCTGCAGCACTGGCTGACCAGGCGAAACCTGGCGCTGATCCTCATCATTCCGGCACTGACGCAGATTGCCGTCTGGACCAACGATTACCATGGTCTGATCTGGCCACAGATCCAGGTGAACACCGACGGGCCTTTTCCAATCCTCGATTTTGATCATGGACCGGCGTTCTGGGTCTGCAACATCTATGCCCATATCTGCCTAGCAGTTGGTGTGTTGATCCTGCTCAGGCGCTTTGTGCGGTCGCAGCGGCTCTACCTGAGCCAGATCGCGATCTTTCTGATTGGAGCACTGGCGCCCTGGATCGGGAATGGGCTGTATGTGCTGAAACTTACGCCGTGGCCTGGGCTGGATCTGTCGCCGTTTGGGTTCACCTTCACTGCAATCGCCATCGCATTTGGCGTCTGGCGACTGCGGTTCCTCGATATTGTGCCCGTTGCCCGGGATGTGGTGCTCGAAAATATCAATCAAAGCGTCATCGTGCTCGACGAGCATAATCGTGTTGTTGACATCAATCGTGCTGCGCAACACGTCATCGGCTGTGCAGCTGCCGACGTGATCGGTCAACCGATACGTCAGGCGCTGAGCCGCTGGCCACAGATTCTTGATCGCTACCACGACATCGCCGATTTGAACGGAGAGATTCAGATTGAGACCGAGGAAAACACGCTCATTCTGGATGTTTTCATCTCATCGCTGCGCGATCGTGATGGCCGGCTTCGGGGGCGGGTGATCGTGTGGCACGATATTACGCGCCTCAAGCAGATCGAAGAGGCGTTGCGCGGGCAGAACGATGAACTGACGACGCTCCAGCAGATCTTGATGGTTGCGAAAGACCAGGCTGAAGCTGCACATCGCGCTAAGAGCAAATTTCTGGCACACATGAGCCACGAGGTACGAACGCCCCTCAGCGCTATTCTGGGTTACACCGATCTGATACGTCTCGATCTTGCGCATCGCGAACAATCCCTGTATCAGGAGGAACTGGACGCCATCCGCGCCTCGGCGCAGCACCTGCTGGCAATTATCAATAACATCCTGGATCTCTCGAAACTCGAGGCAGGTAAAATGCCCCTGCATATCGAACTCTTCTCCATCGAAGCATTGGTGCACGGTGTGGCACAGACCGCACACCCGCTCGTAGCGCGCAACGGGAATACCCTGACGGTCACCCGCGCGCCCGACGCTGATCTCATGATGAGCGATAAGACCAAAATCCGGCAGGTGCTGCTGAATCTTCTCAGCAATGCTGCGAAGTTCACCGAAAACGGCGCGATCGGTCTGCGTGTCTGGCGCGAAACGTCTGTCACACCCTCAATGAATACAGCCGATGAAAGCACAGACTGGATCATCTTTGAAGTCTCCGATACCGGCATTGGCATTGCAACTGAACACCTGCCGCTCTTATTCCAGGATTTCTCGCAGATAGAAGATGCCGCGCATCCCAGATACGGCGGCGCCGGTTTGGGTCTGGCGATCAGCCGGCAATTCTGCCGGTTGATGGGCGGCGATATTACCGTTGCCAGCGTGCTGGAAAAAGGCTCGACATTCACCATCAGGCTGCCGGCCATGATTCAGGCTGATACTATCAGCGAACGTTCTGTCGCATCTGAACTGGAAAAGGTGGATCAACGATGATCATCATGGCGGTTGGCGACCTGGTGTGGGATGTGCTGGTCAGACCAGATGGTCTGTTGCTTCCCGGCGGCGATACAACCGGCAGCATCAAACTGGCGCCAGGCGGATCGGCGGCGAATGTCGCCGCTTGGATCGCCCGCTGCGGTGCGCCTGCCGGGTTTATCGGCGCCGTGGGCGCGGATGTCTTTGGCGACCTGATTACTGCCGACCTGCGCCAGGAAGGTGTCGAGGCGCATATCATCCGTCTGCAGCACAGCGAAACCGGCGTCGTGCTGGCGCTGATCGACCGCGCCGGGCAGCGAAGTATGGTGACCAATCGCGGCGCCGACCATCAACTGTTGCCCGAGATGCTGCCGGATGATGTCCTGCACACCTGCCGCCACGTACACCTGACCGGCTGGTCGCTCTTCAGCGA
The DNA here is from genome assembly GCA_041641515.1 of Roseiflexus sp. Lineage (GTDB taxonomy): Bacteria > Chloroflexota > Chloroflexia > Chloroflexales > Roseiflexaceae > Roseiflexus. Next base: position 4,849 of record JBEPYG010000207.1, on the reverse strand, counting down.
CCCACCACGCGCCGCAGCAGTGCGCGCTGCACAGATCGCCAGCGCCAGCGGCGCAACTATCTCGTTCGACCCGGCATCCTACCAGATCATTCGTGAAATCGGGCATGACCAGTTCGATCGGATAACAGCGGATCTCACGGTCGATATCCTGTTCCCCAACCGCGATGAGGGGATAGCGCTGACCGGCAAACACGACCCGCCTGCTATCGCTGCAGCGTTGCGCGAGCGCTTCCCCGGCGCACTGGTGGCGCTCAAACTCGACCGCGACGGGTGCTTTATCATGAACCGTACGCTGGCTATGCATGTACCCGGGCAGGCGATTGACGCGCCGGTTGATACAACCGGCGCAGGCGACGCGTTCAACGGTGCGTTTCTGGCACATTACCTGACGACCGGCGATGCGCTCGCAGCTGCCCGCCTTGCCAACCGGATCGGCGCGTGGGTGGCGCAACGCACCGGCGCCCGCCCGCCGATCGACGATGAACTGCGACAGGTCTTGCAAAAACCAGCTATATAGCTATATGGATTGGAGCTACCGCCATGCCTGGAGCGCCTGTTTCACCAAAGCGACCGCGTATGCTCGCTCTCCATGGGGACACGCTTGTTGACCATTACTTCTGGATGCGCGAGCGTGACAATCCAGAAGTGATTGCCCATCTGGAAGCCGAGAATCGCTACACTGAGGAAGTAATGGCGCACACTGCTGCGCTCCGCAAGCGTCTGTACGATGAAATGCGCAGCCGTATGAAGGAGGACGATGAAAGCACAGCAGAGCGTTATGGAGCGTTTGAGTACTATACACGCACCCGAACGGGACAGCAGTATCCGATCGTATACCGCCGCGCCGTCGGTTCAGATGACGAAGAACTTCTGCTCGACATCAACACACTGGCGGAGGGACGAGCTTTCACACGCATCGGGGTCTTCCTGCCAACATACGACGGTCGCCTGCTCGCATACTCGGTCGATATCGACGGGTCGGAAACATTCACACTCTACTTCAAAGACCTCACGACCGGCACGATCCTGGATCAATCCATTCCGAACACCTACTACGGCGCCGCCTGGAGTAACGATGGACAGCATCTGTTCTACACCACGCTCGACGATGCCAGGCGTCCCTATCGTGTGTATCGCCACGCCATCGGGAGCGATCCGGCGGATGATGTTCTCGTGTACGAAGAGGCGGATCCGCTCTTCCATCTGAGTCTGTCACTGACCCGCAGCCGCGCATATATCCTGATCACATCCCACAGCAACACGACATCGGAAGTGCGCGTCATTCCTGCCGATGCGCCACAGAGTACACCGCGCACCCTCCTGCCGCGTCGCCATCGGATCGAGTATACGGCACACCATCACGACGACTATTTCTACTTTTTGACAAATGAAGACGCCCTCAACTTCCGCGTCGTGCGCGCACCAGTTGATGATGTCCATCCTGAGCGTCTGGAAGAAGTCATTCCTCATCGTTCCGATGTGATGATCGAGCAGATCGACCTGTTCGCCAACCACATGGTTGCACACCAACGCGCGCATGCCCAGGAACGCCTCGAAATCATCGATCTCCGCAGTCGCGAGACACACGTGCTCACGTTTCCGGAGCAGGTCTATACCCTGCAGCCATGGGATCGGGACGCGCTGTGGGAACCGAATCTGGAGTTCGATACGGCAGTATTTCGTCTGCACATGATGTCACTGACACAACCCCGGACAATCTATGATTACGATATGGACACACGCACACTGACGCTCGTGAAGCGCGACGACATCCCCGGCTACGACCCGGCGCACTACCGGAGCGAGCGATTGTGGGCAACCGCCGACGACGGCGCGCGCGTGCCGATCTCGATTGTCTATCGGGCAGACGTGACCCGTCCAGCGCCGCTCGTGTTGTATGGTTACGGCTCCTACGGCGCGACCGCCGATCCACGTTTCTCGATCGAACGGATCAGCTTGCTGGATCGGGGGGTCATTTTTGCCATTGCGCACGTCCGTGGCGGAGGAGAACTGGGGCGCGCCTGGTACGAATCTGGAAAGATGATGCACAAGCGCAACACCTTCACCGATTTCATCGCCTGCGCTGAATATCTGATTGCAGAGGGATACACCATACCAGAACGTCTGGCGATTGTGGGACGCAGCGCTGGCGGGTTGCTGGTCGGCGCAGTCACGACGATGCGCCCCGACCTGATGCGTTGTGTCGTTGCAGACGTACCGTTCGTCGATGTTGTGAACACTATGCTCGACTCATCGATCCCGCTGACCGCCATCGAGTTCGAGGAGTGGGGAAACCCGGCGATTGCAGAGCAGTATGCGTATATGAAGTCGTATTCGCCCTACGACAACACAACGCCACACGCCTACCCGGCTATTCTGGCGACCGCTGGACTGCACGATCCGCGTGTCCAGTACTGGGAACCTGCAAAATGGGTTGCAAAACTGCGTGAGGTCAAGACGAACGACGCGCCGGTGCTGCTGAAGACCGAGATGAGCGCCGGTCATTCCGGTCCTTCAGGGCGCTATGACCGCCTGCACGAGACTGCGTTCGAGTATGCGTTCCTGCTCGATCATGTGGGGACTGTATCAGAACCGCAATGATAAACACGAATGCGAAGAGACGTTGCAGTGCAACGTCTCTCCCCATAAATGCCAACCGCAGCGCTACGCACGAACCCTACTGTCGCACTCGCAGTTCGATCAGCGTGAACGTATTCTTGCGCACGGAACCGACGGCGTGGTAAATGACCGTCTCGCCTGGGCGCGCCTTCACACTGCTCACGCGCACCGGATCGGTCGTTCCGGCAAGAGCAAACTGGACTCGGAAGCGAGTATTCGCCGGCAGTTCAGCCGATACCTGGTCACCATTGGCAAGATTGGGAATCACAGCCAGTGCCGCAGGCGACGTGAACGTCTTGACGATCAGGTCCACCGGAGGCAGCGGCGCTGTGTGGCGCGCCATGATGCGCCCATTACCCGGACTGGCCGGAGTCACGTCATTGGCGAACTTCGATGCCGTCGGTGCACCACTCTCTGTCAGGTGCGCCACAATCGTCGCATTCTCGCCACCTGCGAACGGAACCGTTGCAGCGACTGCAACCGGACCACTGCACGGAGGCGTGGACAGAGAGGCAGAAAGATGGATCTTGATGTCGTATGAACCGGCGGGCAGTTCGATCGGACCGACGGTATCGGTGTACTTGAAGCGTGTCAGAGCGCACGCGCCGTTAACCGATACATCGACCGGCAGACTCGGCTGAAGACCGAGATCGCGTCCAGGGATGCCATGAACGACGTACACCTTCGCATTGCCTGCAGCCTGCGCAGGAGCAGTGGCGATGAACGATGTCAGCGCGACTGCAATGAGTGCGATGACCATGACAAATGATCGGCGAACCACGTGAGTGTCCTCCCTTTCTTCGTTCCTTCTTTCTTTCGTCGCAGGGAATGCAAGCGCTTGCGTAAGTAGATACGTATATCATCGTCGATCGGATGTCTGCCAGGGCAGACATCCACAAACCGGTGGGCATACGCGAGGTGCAACGAACTGTGAGACAGATTGTGTACGAATTGTCAAAGGCTCTCGTCATGCATGCTATACTTTTGTGCTATACTCTAGCCTGCGATGTAGCCTGCTGAAAGGAAGAACCAATGACACAACGACGCGGCGGCATCAAACGCAGTTCGCAACTGACTTTCCGGCGACGCCTGTTTATTGCGCGCATGTTGCTGCGCGGACCGGCATCGACCGAGGACCTGATTGCGGCCGTCCAACAGGAACTCGGCGCCGAGGGCTACCCAGCTGCAGCTGTGGCAGCTCTCAAGCACGATCTCGATGCGCTCAAGTCGTCCTATGGATGCCGGATCGCGTATCGTCGCGATTCGAGCGGTTATGTCCTGGAAGACCTGGGAAGCCTCGCGCTGCTGAAAGGGTCGGCGACGGCTCACGAGGCGATACGCGCGCTCGAAGCACGTTTCCCTGCCGACTCGACCGATGCTGACGCAGCACACATGCATGCGCTCCTGCATCATCTTCGATTGCTGGCAGCGATTGAACACTAAACGAGACGCTCTGCAGGTGAAAAGCGCACGAATACGCCCATGCCATTGCATAAAAGAGGGGACGGAAGCGTTCAAAGGCATCCACCTGTCTTTGGTACGCCATTCGTCCCCTTCGAAGCATGAGCAGTTGCTATGAAAGGTCATTCATGCGGCAGGTTGTGCTTTCCAGCGGCTGGCGGCTCAAGCAGTACGATCCGATGCGTGCAATTGCTGCACACATCGACGATGACGAGGGATGGATACCGGCAACAGTCCCTGGTGTCGTTCATCAAGACCTAATCGCTGCCGGGTTGCTGCCCGATCCGTTCGATGGGCTGAATGAATACGCAGCGCAGTGGGTTGGTGAGGTTGCCTGGCTATATCGGTGCGATTTCGACGTTCCAGACGATATTGCACCGGATGAAACAGTGACGCTGTGTTTCGACGGTCTCGACACGTTTGCACAGGTCTGGCTCAACGATGCGCTGGTATTGACCCATGACAACATGTTTGTCCCGCGCCGCATCGAAGCGACTCGCCTGGTCCGTCCAGGACGCAACCTGCTGATTGTGCTCTTCGAGTCGGCGCTGCGCCGCGGGCGGGCGCGGGAAGCCGAAGGCGGCGCCTTGCCGCTCTGGAATGGTGATAGCAGCCGCCTGTATGTGCGCAAAGCGCAGTACCACTATGGCTGGGATTGGGGTCCGGTGCTGCTGACCGCCGGTCCCTGGCGTCCGGTTCGACTGGAGATATTTACGGCGCGGATTGCCGATGTCGCCTGCCCGGTCGACGTCGCTCCCGATCTGCATCA
>JBEPYG010000206.1:0-8317 GCA_041641515.1 Roseiflexus sp. | reverse complement strand
GTATAATGTAACTTATGCCAGCGCTGACACTCTCCACCAGTCCAGGACCACTCACCCTCCAGGCACGCTGCGAACCGCAGGTCTGCTATGTGATTCTCACAGTGCGGACATCTGCGAGCGGCGCGGTTCCATCGCGTCCGGTCAACTGGGCGCTGGTAGCGGATGTCAGCCGTTCGATGCGTATTCCGATCGTTGACGAAACACAGTTTCGCTCGATGCTGCGCAACGGTTCAGCGCAGGAGATGCTGGTCGATGGCGTGCCGGTGTGGCAGTTGAGCGGCTCCGTGCCACAAGAGGTGCGCGACGCCGCCTCCAGTGCGCTCGATCACGTCGTGCGCGCGCTTCATACGATCGTTGAACGTCTCGACCGTCATGATCGCCTGGCGCTGGTCGTCTTCGCCGATCATGCGTTGTTGCTGATACCCGGTATGGTCGGGTCGGACCGGGTGACGCTGGTGCGCGCCATCGAGCGTCTGCCGGGACTCAACCTTGGTGATGGCACGAATCTGGCGGATGGCATTGCACTGGCGATCAACCAGATCCGTGCCAACCGCGATGGGCGCTGCGCCGACCGGATCCTCCTGCTGACCGATGGCTTCACCCGCGACTCCGCAACGTGTCTGGCGCTGGCAGATCAGGCGGCTGGCGAGCACATCGCCATCACGACCATCGGGCTGGGCGGTGAGTTTCAGGACGACCTGCTGACGGCGATCGCCGACCGCAGCGGCGGGCACGCACTGTTCTTGAAACGCGCATCTGCGATTCCACGGGCCATCAGCGCTGAACTCGAGACGGTACGCGCCGCCGCCGTCCCCGCCGTGACCATTGCCATTGCGCCGATGCGCGGCGTGCAGTTGCGACGGGTGACGCGCATGCGTCCGGTGCTGGCGTTGCTCGCCGAACCGACCGGCGCCGCAGCGATGGATGTTACAACCGTTTCGCTGGGCGATCTAGCTGCCGGGACGCCGGTAACACTGCTGCTCGAGTTTCTTGCGCCGGCGGCGAACCCCGGACCGCTGTGGCTTGCCGGGGTGGCGGCGCTGTCGGCAGGAGTACGCCTTGCAGATACTGACATCCAGGCCACGGTTACCACCCAGGCGCATCCCTTGAGCGACGACGTGCGCGCGGCGGCGGCGCGGTCGATGGCAGCGCGCCTGATGCGCCGCGCCACTACAACCACCGACTCGCACGAGGCAGCGCGTCTCATGCGCGCCGCCGCCGCGCGCTTCGATGAACTTGGCGAACAGGCGCTAGCTGCTGCGGCACGCGAACAGGCCACTGCTTTCGAGCAGGGGGGCAGCATTGTGGGTGTTGCCGCACGTGAATTGACCTACGCGACTCGCCGTCTTGGCGACTCGTCCTGAACGCTGCTAAGGAGTACATATGACGTCTGGTATTCAACACGATATATCCTACGATACGATACACACCGGTCGCTTTGGTCCCTACGGCGGCGCCTACATCCCCGAAACGCTGGCGCCGGCAGTTGCAGCACTCGAAGAAGCGTATGCGGTCGCGCGTCAGGATCCGGCATTCTGGGATGAACTCGACCGCCTGCATCGCAGTTATACCGGCAGACCAACACCGCTCACCTTTGCCCGCCGTCTGACCGAATACCTTGGCGGTGCACAGATCTACCTCAAGCGCGAAGACCTGGCGCATACCGGCGCGCACAAGATCAATAACGCGCTTGGACAGGGGTTACTGGCGAAGCGCATGGGCAAGACCCGGATCATCGCCGAAACCGGCGCCGGACAACACGGCGTCGCAACTGCTACTGTCTGCGCTCTGTTGGGGATGGAGTGTGTGGTGTATATGGGAGTGGACGACATGGCGCGCCAGCAGCCAAATGTCTTCCGCATGCGTTTGCTGGGCGCCGAGGTGCGTGGCGTCACCAGCGGATCGCGAACGCTCAAAGATGCGATCAACGAAGCAATGCGCGATTGGGTGACCAACCCGGACTCCTACTATCTCCTTGGTTCGGCGCTCGGTCCACATCCCTACCCGACCATGGTGCGCGACTTTCAGAGTGTCATCGGGCGTGAGGCGCGCGAACAGATCCTGGCAGTAACCGGACGTTTGCCCGATGTAGTGCTGGCATGCGTCGGCGGAGGCTCGAATGCGATCGGTATCTTCCACGCTTTCATTGGTGATGAGAACGTGGCGCTGCACGGCGTCGAAGCCGGCGGTCGCGGGATGACACTCGGTGACCACGCGGCGCGCTTTGCCGGGGGGCGACCGGGGGTTCTTCAGGGAACGTACACCTATGTGCTCCAGAATGACGATGGGCAAATCGGGTTGACCCATAGTATTTCGGCAGGGCTTGACTATGCGGCGGTCGGTCCGGAGCACGCACTGCTGCACGATCAGGGGCGCGCGACCTATACGGTCGCCGACGATGAAGAGGCGCTCGATGCCTTCCAGACGCTGGCACGCCTCGAAGGGATCATTCCGGCGCTAGAGAGTGCGCACGCTGTAGCTGAGGCGATTAAGCGTGCGCCAACCATGCGTCCGGATCAGATCATCCTGATCAATCTTTCAGGTCGCGGTGACAAAGACATTTTTACAGTGGCAGATGTGTTGGGAGTAAGCGTGGAACGTTGAACCCGGAACGTGGCGGGTGGGTATGCGTTCAGCGTTGAGCGCAGGCATTCCGCCCTCGTTCGTGTTCACAAACACGATACCTCCACGTGCGAAACATGTGAACACATACGAAGTTTGAAAGCATGAACGTGGGAAGGCGTGCACTCGAGAATCTGCAAATGACACTCGGACCAATACAGATCGCCATCATCCTGCTTGCAGCTGCGACAGCGCTCATTCATATCGTGCTGGCGCTGCCGACGAACCTGATTATGTTCTACCTCAACGGGTTGGGATACATCGGGCTAGCAGCAGCGCTCTTCCTGCCGCAGTTCGCCGCATACCGACGAATCATTCGCTGGATATTGATCGGCTTTACAGCAGTGACGATCGTGGGATGGGCGATTGTCGGTGAACGCTCGCTCATCGCGTACATCGACAAACTCATCGAAGCGGCGCTGATCGCGCTCCTGGCAGTTGATATGAGAAACAGACCGTGACCGACTTCGACATCCACGCTGCGATGGCAATTTTGCGCGCCGAGATGCCGCGTTTCCCCAAGCCGCTCATCGATGGCATGGGCGAAGAGGAGGCGAACAGTCCTTTTCGTATCCTCATCGCCACCATCCTCAGCCTGCGCACCAAAGACACGATGACTGCCGTGGTTGCACCACGTTTGTTTGCGGCTGCCGATACGCCAGCAAAGATGCTGGCGCTCAGTGAAGAGGAAATTGCTACACTGATCTACCCGGTCGGTTTCTACCGCACCAAAGCACGCACAATCCGCGCCATCTGTCAGCACCTCATCGAGAAGTACGATGGCCAGGTCCCCGCCGACCTTGACGCATTGCTGGCGCTTCCAGGCGTTGGCAGAAAGACTGCCAACTTGGTGCTTACTGCCGGTTTCGATCTGCCGGGAATCTGTGTCGATACGCATGTTCATCGCATCTGCAATCGCTGGGGGTATGTGCAAACGAAAACTCCGGATGAGACTGAGATGAGATTGCGTGCGATATTACCCCTCGAGTACTGGAAGGAAATTAATGGACTGCTCGTCACGCTGGGGCAGAATATCTGCCACCCGACCTCGCCGCGTTGCAGCATGTGCCCGCTGGCGCACCTCTGCGCACGGGTCGGGGTGGAACGTAGTCGTTGAGCTGTCATTGTTCATGAACGGGAGATCGGGGGCATTCCCCAAGGATCAAGAGTCGGCGGCGGTAAGGCTTTCGCGAGCCTCAACGCATGCCGTCCCGCCGACACAAGCATACATTTTCCCACTTCAGGCGTGCACTGTTATGTTGAGATGTCAATGTGCGGCGTTGCTATGGAACATGCTATACTGATAAGGCATGTTCTCAAAATGAATAATGGCGGTCAAATGAGATCGATGTTCCTCTTTCGAAGCACGAGACCAAAGAATGGGAGAACATAGAGCATTGACTGCAATGCGTCTTCATCCTACAGGGGGACCTGGAAAGCACAGGGGTGACCATGTACATTCGCTGGATTGTTCGCAAACATAAAAATGCCGGCGCTGCAAATGTGACATTCCATGATGCCTATCTGGTGGAGAGTTATCGAGACGAGAAAGATATGCCGCGCCAGCGCACTGTCTGTTATCTCGGCAATATCCGGCAGATTGGGGATGAGTTTCCACCGCTGGAGCGCGAGATTTTCTTTTTGCGCGCCGAACGAATTCTGATGAGCATTCCTGAGATCGACAGCGAGGAGCGTGAGGCGGTTCTGGCGCTGTTGCGCCAGAAGGTGCCGGAGTTGTCCGAGGAAGAAGCGATCATTGCTTTCCACAACAACCTGCGCTGGTTCGCACGCTGGATTCGCTCGCGTGGCCGGCGCGTCTCACGCGATGAACTGTTGCGTATGATCGATACAGCTGCCGACAGTATCGAGGTGTAGATTCCCCCCTCTTCGCTATGTGCGCATTGCCGTCAGAGCGGCCCGAGTCATTGAAGGCGTTCTTTTGACCTCTCATTCGCCAGTCTGCAGAGCGCCCCACTACGAGGCAGGCACACGGACTACCCTCCGACCTGTGCGGGGTAGGCGACCCATCGCAGTCAAGCACACGGAGTGCCCCTCCGACACAGTGTAGAGTGGGCGCATTGCGCAGGGACGCCTCTTGTGGACACTCTCAGCTCTATACGTGTGTGATACAGGCATGACTGCCGCCGGTGCTATGCCTAGATCACGCCTTCCAGCCGGTCCTCAAGATCAGCGTAGATTGCCTGCAATCGCTCGATGGTTTCGTCGTCTGCCTGCCACAAGCCGCGTCCGTGGCTTTCGAGCAGACGCGCAACGGCATTGCGCGCAGCGCGCGGGTTTGCCTGCGCCAACCGCTCGCGCATTGCTTCGTCGAGCACGAAGGTCTCTGCCATCTGGTCGTAGACCCATTTTTCGACGGCGCCGGTCGTTGCGCTCCATCCTACCAGATAGGTGAAACGGTTGCCGATCTCAGCTGCGCCGGCGTACCCGTGCTGAAGCAGCGCTTCGTACCAGCGCGGGTTGAGCAGTTTGGCGCGCGCCTCGAGACGGATCAACTGTTCCGCTGGTGCGACGCGCACATGTCCGGTATGGCTCTCGGCATAACTCAACGGTACATCTCCGCCTCGCGCACGCCCCGCTGCCAGCCGGATTGCGCCGCTATGACCGTAGTAGTGCTGCATGTCGGTCAATCCGTACTCGACGCTGTCGATCGCCTGGAAGACGTGTTCGACGGTGCCAAGCATGCCACGCAACGCTTCACCAGCTTCCTGCCCACTCCGTCCGCCGCCATAGGCAAAACTATTGCGTCGGATGTACATGTCCGCCAGATCGCTCGTTTCCAGCCACTGCCCCTCTTCAACCAGTTCATCGACGCCGGTGCCGTACCTTCCAGGCGCCTGGGTGAAGATTCTGGCAGTCGCCTGTTCCCAACTCAATCCCCGTGCCTGATGCTCGAGTGCATGCGCCCGAATGAAATTCTGCTTCAGCGGCTCGTCCGCTTCCGCTGCGCGACGGAACAGGTCGTCGAGCAGATCAAGGCTGATCTGAAACGTGTCACGGAAGATGGCGCTCACATCAAGGAGAACATCGATCCGCGGTCGTCCCAGTTCTTCCAGCGGCACAAGTTCGTAGCGCCAGATTTTGCCCTGCCCGTCACGCTCGGGACGTGCGCCGACCAGCGCCAGCGCTGCACCGATGCTTTCTCCCTCGGTCTTGATGGTGTCGAGCGCCCACAACGTCAGCGCTACTGTCTGCGGGTAGGTCCCGTGCGGCGACGACAGCCGGTGCTGCTCCAGGAGCTGGTTCGCCATCAACCTGCCACGCTCAAGCGCTGCGTCTGACGGAAGGCGCCATGGGTCGATGCTGTGGATGTTGCGCCCACTCGGAAGCGCTGCTGCACCCGCACGCACCGGGTCGGCGCCGGGAGCAGGACGAATGTAGCCACCGTTGAGCGCGTGTATGAGCGCGTCGAGTTCACCAGGCGCCTGTGCAAGACCGTCGAGCATGGCGCGCCCGTGGTCGATATAGAACTGCGGATCGAACAGTACACCAATATCAGGTGAACGCCCGAATTCCCAGAGCCAGTCCGTGAGATGGATCGGCTGCCGTTCAATGATGAAACGGCGGACAAAATCGGCGCGCGCCTGCGCGACTCGATCGTCAGGAACTCCGATGCCCCGAAGCGCTCCGGAGAGCCCCAATCGTCCTTCACGCGGCACGTCTAGCGCAGCTTCGATCAGCGCCGCTGCCCGATCTGGCGCCGGCGCCGCGCCGAAAACGTGCAGACCGTCGAGAATCAGGCGCTGTTCGATCTCATCGAGATGCTGCCGGACACGTTGCAGAAACGCACTGGATGGTTCCCCGTCGTGTGGCGCCAGTTCCGGAAAGTGCGTCCGTAGGAGAGGGAATTGCTCGTACAGCGCCTGTGCATTGTCTGTCGTCGCGTGTGTTTCAAGTTCTGCGACCTCAGCGCGGACCATCGCCAGTTGCCGGTACAGTCCCGCGCGCGCATACGGCGGCGTCAGATGGCTGATAATCGCCGCATACCCGCGTCGCCGGGCAATCGCCGCTTCTGCCGGGTTATTCAGTGGGTAAAGATAGATATGTGGCGCTTCACCGAGCAACAGATCGGGCCAGCAATCATCGGTTAAGCCCAGTTGCAACCCTGGCATCCACTCCGCCGTGCCATGCATCCCCACATGCACAATCGCGTCGGCACGCCAGCGCTGCGTTAGCCAGCGGTAGAATGCCACGTACTGGTGATGCGGCGTGAAATCGCGGTCGAACAGTAGGCGCATCGGGTCGCCGGGAACACCCATTGGCGGCTGAACGGCGACGATGACATTTCCGAAGGAGAGGGTGTCCAGCCGGATGGCATCGCGACCATACGGGGCAATCTCGCCGGGAGGCGCTCCCCATGTGCGATCGATACGTTCAGCGTGTGTGGCAGGCACAATGGCGTGGTACTCTGTCAGCGGTACGGCGGTGCGCGATGCAATAACCGTCTGCACGTCTTCTGCTGTGTCGAGGGTTGCAATCCGCTGCGCCAGTTCCTCGACGGTCGCCGGAATCCCTTCCACCCGATACCCTTCGGCAGCGAGACGCTTCAGGATTGTGTGCAGGGTCGCCGGCACATCGAGCAATGCAGCGGTTCCGAGTTTGCCCATACCCGGCGGGAAGTTGTAGATCACCAGCGCCACGCGCTTCTCTGTGTTTGCCTTGCGCCGTAGACGAACCCAACCGGCAGCCAGACGCGCGGCGCGCGCCAGACGATCAGGAGTGGCAACGATACGCTGTTCCTGAATGGCGCCAAGCGCCACCGGCGCAACACTGCCGTCCATTTCCGGCAGGTCGTACATAATGACCGCCTGCATTGGTGCAACGCCGTGTGATCGCCAGTGGTCGATGTCCTGCATCTGGAGCGGCTGAACCACCATGTACGGCGCATCGATACCTGCCAGCAGATTGATCGCCGTATCGCGGTACTGCCCCGGTTTGGTCGAACCCGCCGGTCCGCCGATGATTGGGAAGCCCATCGTGTTGATCATCAGATCGACTTTGTGCCGCGCCACCCATTCACGCACAGCGACGTGCATTTCAATGCCGCTGACGACAATCGGCAGCACCGCCATCCCCTGCGCTTCGAGCGCTTCGATCAGGTCGGCGACGTACTGTTGCCGCTGGACGATATGTTTACGGAAGGCGAGCAACGCAACCAACGGCGCGTCCGGGGGGAGTGTAGAGCGTTTCTTCTGATTGCGAAACCTCCGGTACCACTTCAGATAGGCATCGGGGTTGGGGAAGAATTCGTCGGTCGCGGGATGGAAGCATCCCATCATCGGGATCATGCGCACCGGCGCGACATCGAGGTTCTGCCCCAGGCAATCGCGCAGGATCAGACGCACCATCTGCGTCAGATTGTAGACATCCGGCTGGTTCCAATAGATGTTGACACTCAGCCAGGTGCGGAAGTCCTTCAGTTTGGGAGGCATGAGCGGCAGCAGTTTCGCCGTCAGTTTGGACAGTTTGGTGTAGGCGTAGAGCGTGTCTTCCTCGCGGCCACGTGTCATCAACCGAAGCACTGCCTGCATTGGCTTTGGCATCGAAGCACGCCCGCTGTTCTGAACACGGTACTCGCCAACGCGCGTCAACGCCATGACTTCGGGCATGCTCTCAAAGGCGAACACCGTTGCGACGCCGGCCTGATCGATCTGCGCTTTCAGCCACTCCGCCTGCT
>JBEPYG010000205.1:0-8364 GCA_041641515.1 Roseiflexus sp. | reverse complement strand
GGTGCTGCGCCCCTACGCATGCGCCCCACGCGATGGCGCAGTATGGTCGGGAAGCTCTGTGCGGATGTCTCACCCTCTGTATGTATAATGGTTGCATACTGAGACAACGACGCTGACTGTTGTTCGACAGGCGTGCAAATCGCCTGTCGGCGCCGGCGCCTGATGCGCTGTCAGCGACTCCGCAAGGAAAGGAATCTCCACATGCGTATTGTGTCACTTCTTCCCTCGGCGACCGAGATCGTTTGTGAATTAGGTCTGGCAGATATGCTGGTCGGGGTATCGCACGAATGCGATTACCCACCTGACGTTGTCGCCGATCTGCCGCGCGTGACGTATTCTGCGATTCCGCATGGTCTGTCGAGCGCCGAGATTGATCGGGTTGTCAGTGCGCGTCTGGCACGCGGTGAGAGTCTGTACCTGCTGGACGAGTCACTCCTTGCCGCATTGCAGCCCGATCTGGTGATTACGCAGGAATTGTGTGATGTCTGTGCCGTCTCGTTTGCGGACGTCTGCTCCCTGGCGGGACGTTTGCCGGGTAACCCGCGCATTGTGTCACTGGCGCCGCCAAACCTTGAGCATATCTTTGGTGATGTGCAGACGATTGCCGAGGCAGTGGGAATGCCGGATCGCGGACGGCGCCTGAATGAGCGGTTGCGTCAGCGTCTGGATCGCGTGCACAACGCTGTAGCGGGTCTGCCGCGTCCGGGTGTTGTTGCGCTGGAATGGCTCGACCCGCCCTTCATCGGCGGGCACTGGGTGCCGGAGATGATCCATCTGGCGGGAGGGCGCGATCTGCTTGGACGCGCGGGTGAGCGGTCGTTTCGGACAAGCTGGGAAGAGGTGATCCAAGCGCAGCCGGAGGTGATCCTGCTCATTCCGTGCGGCTATTCTGCTGAAGCGGCACAGCGCGAGTGGGATGCGCTGCCGCGACCGCCGGGATGGTTCGACATTCCGGCAGCGCGCAGTGGTCGGGTATATGCGATCGATGCCAACAGTTACTGCTCACGTCCCGCGCCGCGTGTTGTGGAAGGCGTCGAACATCTGGCGCGACTGCTCCATCCGGCGCACGTCGAGCAGGAAAGGGAATGGTGATGAGCGCTGCTGACCGCGTCGAGACGCGCATGGTCTTTCCGGTATTTCCGATGAACACCAATCACTACCGAACGCTGTTCGGCGGCACGGCCGTTGCCTGGATCGACCAGGCGGCGTTCATCTGCGCCACGCGCTGGTGTCGGCGCAAGGTCGTGACGGTGCGGATCAGCGAGGTCAACTTCCATCACCCTGTGCGCGAGGGATCGATTGTCGAGGTGATTGCCCGTCTGGTGGGAACAGGACGGAGTTCGATGCGTGTGGCGGTGGATGTCTGGTGGGAACCGATGGACCGCAATGAACGGGTGCTGGCGTGCCAAGCGGAATGCGTACTGGTCGCGCTTGACGATCACAACCGCCCGACTGTTGTGCCGCCGCTTGTTGAAACAGTCTAACTGCCATGGTTGTTTCTGATGCTCTGGGGCGACGTCTCGCGTTGAACAGACCACCGCAGCGGATTGTTTCCCTCGTGCCAAGTCTGACCGAATGGCTCTTCACGATCGGTCTTGGTGCGCGGGTTGTAGCTGTGACCGACTATTGCATCGAGCCGGCGGCAGCGCTTGCCGGCATACCGCGCATTCGTGGCACGAAAAACCCCGACCGGGCGCGGATTATTGCCCTTCAACCCGACCTGGTTGTAGCTGACCAGGAAGAAAACCGTGAACGCGACGTGCAGGCGTTGACCGCCGCCGGTATTCCGGTGTATGTTACGGCCATTCGTTGCGTCGCCGATGTGCCAGACCAGTACGGGCATCTTGCCGATGTCCTGGGTGCAACCGACGCCGCAGCGCCGGGTCTGGCGGCAGTGCGCGCGGCGCTTGCCGAAGCGCAACAGCGCAGACTACACCGGCGCATTCCGACGCTCGTGTTTATCTGGCGTGACCCGTGGATGGTCGTGGGTGGGTCAACCTACGCCGGCGATCTGCTGGAACAGTGTAGCGCCGAGAACCTGGGGCGCCGTCTGGAAGGACGCTACCCGCGCGCTCCACTTGAAACCCTGATGCGCTTGCAACCAGAGGTTATTCTGTTGCCGAACGAGCCGTATGCCTTTAGTGAACGTGACCTGGACGCTTTTGCGCCATACGATGACGTTCCGGCGGTACGGGCGAAGCGTATCCTGCTGTGTGACGGCATGGCGCTGACCTGGCCCGGTCTGCGCGCCATCCATGCACTGCAGATGTTTAGGGCAATGATCGCCACAGGAGATTAGCACGATACCACATGCTCGATGTGCGCTGATCGTCATCTTGTTCGTGAGCCTGACTTCGTGCATTCCCGTGCGTGCAACCACGTCCTCGATCTGTCCTGCCGATCGCTCACACCTAATCCCGCGGTTTGGAGGACGCTGGTTTCTGCTCGGAGTAAATGTTCCCTGGCTCGATGGCGGTTTCAGCGCCGACTTCGGCACAGTTGAAGAGTGGGGGCAACACACGTTTCGCCATCTGCAGAAGTTGCGCAACCGGTCAGCCTGGCGCAGATGCAGCGGTTTATCGCTGAAATTGCCGGCGTCATCCACCGCAATTCCAACCAGTTGACGACGGTAGGCAGCGCATCGATGAAGTGGAACAGCGCAACCGCACTCGGGGCTAGCGGCAATTTCTGGAATGACGCCGCTCTCACGCTCTACGATCCGCGAGGATATCTCGACTTCTATCAGATCCATTACTACGGCTGGATGAATGGCGACGAGAAGTACTGGAGTTTCTCGCCTTTGTTCAATGACTGGTTCGAAGCTAGCTTCGACAAGCGCACGGTCATAGGCGAGGCGCCGGCGAATGGTGTCGGAACCAACCGCACACCAGTCCAGTTACTTTCCGAACTGCATGCCAATTGTTATGCCGGGGTCTAGCTGTGGTCCTACTCCGGTGTCGATGACAACGGCCAGTGGGCGGATGTGAGCGATGCTGTCCGAACCCCGGCTCGTACTGTGCCGACCGAAGTGCGCATAGCGAAACCTGTATCGACACTGCGCATCTTTCTGCCACCGGTGCAGACCCGCGCATAATGCCATTTTGGATTGTGGAATACTACGCCCGGCATCACAAAGCCTGAAACCGCGCGTGGCAACGCAGCATTAGGGCATTGGTACGACTACCCCCAACGTGACTGTGCGCAACCGGGGGTCGAGGGATGCGCCTGTGAAGCGGCGGCGGGATGGCGGCCGCGAGCGTCACAGTAGCGGTTCCACATGAACACGCTGTGTGCAGCGTTGCGTTAGAGCGCTAGGACGCCATGCGCGACAATCTCCAATCAAGACGTTGCCCCGGCCGACAAACAACGCCATGGTTACGAAACATGTGAACAGGTGCACACCAGAAAGCCCCGGCGATAACCGGGGCCTTCTGGCGAAGGAGGGAAAGAAAGGGTTATCTGAAGTATACGATGTGTGGTACAGTTACGCTATCTCTCTTTAGTCCTGTTCTGCAATAGCGCTTATGGCGGCGCTAAAGGCGAACCGGAGAAACGGAGGATATCGATGACGTTGCCACGTATTCGTGTCAGTTCCAACCGACGTTTTCTTATGACCGAGAGTGGTGAGCCATTCTTCTGGCTCGGCGATACTGCCTGGGAGCTCTTTCATCGTCTGAATGTGAAGGAAGCTGAACACTACCTGGACGTGCGGCGTCAGCAGGGGTTCAACCTCATTCAGGCAGTGGCGCTGGCTGAGCTGGACGGATTGCATACACCCAACGCTCAGGGGCATGTGCCGCTTCTGGGTGATGACCCGACCCGACCAAACGAATTCTACTTCCGCCATGTGGATGCGATCATTCGCATGGCTGCCAGCAAAGAGCTCTACATCGGTCTGCTGCCGACGTGGGGCGATAAAGTGCATGCACAGATGTGGGGTGTCGGACCGGTTATTTTCAACGTTGGCAATGCGTATATCTACGGACGCTTCCTGGGCGAGCGCTACCGGAATGATGCCAACATCGTCTGGATTCTGGGCGGGGTTCGCCCTGCCGCCGGGTATGAGGACGTATGGACGGCGATGGCGCAGGGCATTACTGAAGGCGCAGGTTTCAAGCCGTTTTTCACCTACCATCCGATGGGGGGGACGAGTTCTTCCGCTGTGTTGCACAACGTCGACTGGCTCGATATGAATATGCTTCAGTCCGGTCATACCCTCATGGACGCGCCCAACTGGGACATGATTCGCGCTGACTATGAACGTACACCGATCAAACCGGTGCTGGACGGTGAACCGAACTATGAGCACCACCCGGTTGACCCATATTTGCGCCCATGGAAACCGGAGTATGGTCGCTTTACCGAGTATGATGTACGCAAACAGGCATATCGCGCCGTGTTCGCGGGCGCCTGTGGACATACGTATGGCAGTCACTCTGTCTGGCAAATGTGGTCGCCTAAGCATGCGCCCACGACGTTCCCATCACCTGCCTGGGACGAAGCGATCTACGGACCGGGAGCACAGCAGATGGTGCACCTGAAGAACCTGATGCTCTCACGCCCATACTTCACCCGCATTCCTGCCCCGGATATGTTGCCGGATGTAACGATGACCTCGCTGCCTGTAGACCCGGAGGACCGGATCAATGCCACGCGCGCTGCACATCCTGTCGCCACTCGTGATAGCGAAGGAAGGTATGGGCTGGTGTACTTCCCTCTGGCAGGTCAGTCGCTACGGGTGGATCTGCGTCTTTTGCGCGACAATGTTCGAGCAGCTTGGTTCGATCCGCGTAGTGGAGCATCCCATCCTTTGGGAACGCACCCGCGAGAGATTGTGACCTTCGTCTCGCCGATTGCCGGACCGGACTGGGTGCTGACTCTGGACGCAGAGTAACCCTGACCAAAGGGGAGCGCCGTTTCATATCGCAGGCGGCGTCTGGCACGATTTTAGATTTTGGGATACTACGCCTGGCATTACAAAGCCTGAAACCCCTCGCGCTACACTGCCATCGGCGTCTTGAACCTGTGCTATACTTTGCGCACCGCCAAATGCCCCGTTGTGTCCGACGTCCAGTGCGATATGCAGACACGACATGTCAGGAGGACTTCCATGCAAAAACAGATGCTGATCATCACAGTGCTCATCGCTGCGCTGCTGGCAATAAGCGCCTGTGGCGGCACACCCGCCGCCCAACCGACCCAACCCCCTGCGCAACCGACTCAACCCGCTGCACAGGCGGACGGGAAACTGGCGCAGATTCGGGCAGCCGGCAAACTCATCGTCGGCACCTCGGCAGATTACCCGCCCTACGAGTCGATCGATGAAAACGGCAACTTCGTTGGCTTCGATATGGACCTGATCCGCGCCATCGGCGAAAAACTCGGCGTTGAAGTCGAAATTCGCGATATGCCGTTCGACTCGCTGATCGCATCGCTTCAGGAAGGCAAAATCGACGCGGTGATCGCCGCCATGCAGGCAACTGCCGAACGCGAAGAGAAGGTCGATTTCACCATTCCCTACCGTATGACGAAGGATGCATTCGTCGCCGCCGGCAATACGACGATCACGATGACGAAGCCGGAAGATGCTGCGGGACTGACGATCGGCGCGCAGACCGGTACGGTTCAGGAAGGCTGGATCCAGAAAAATCTGGTCGCCACCGGGTTGACGACCGCAGATAAGGTCTTCAGTTACGAGCGCGCCGATCAGGCGGCGCTCGATCTTGCCAGCGGTCGTGTGCAGCTGGTGCTGATGGACGCGGAACCGGCTTTGGAACTCGCGCAAAAGAATGGCTTGAAGGTGTTGCTCATCACTGAGACAACCGCTGAGGGTGGCAAAAGTGTCGCCATTCCTGAGGGCGCCGCCGATCTCAAAGCCGAACTCGATCGGATCATTCAGGGATTGATCGACGATGGTACCGTGAAGGCGCTTGAGGAAAAGCACGGGTTGCCATAAGCGAACGATGGTTCAGGACCTGCTGACGACCTTCACATTCATCGTACAGGGGTTGTGGGTGACCATCAGCGTCACCGCAGTTGCGTTGACGGTCGGGCTTGCTCTCGGCATGACCATGGCAATTGCGCGCGTCTATGGTCACCCCGCCGTTCAGATGGCAGTCTCTGCGTACAGCGTGGTTATTCGCGCAGTGCCGGTGATTGTCATTATCTTTATCCTGTTTTTCGTTATCTCGCGCTACATCAACCTGTCGCCATTCTGGGCCGGCGCGCTGGCGCTGGGGTTCGCCTCGGGAGCGTACCAGACCGAAATCTTTCGTGGCGCGATCCAGGCGGTGCAGCCAGGACAGATGATCGCAGCGCGGGCAATCGGCATGAGTCGCCTGCAGGCAATCCAGAGCATTGTACTGCCGCAGGCGCTGCGGCTGGCGTTGCCTTCCTGGGGCAATGAGGCGACGCTGGTGTTGAAGGACTCGACCCTGGTATTTGCGGTCGGCGTGCCGGAGATCCTGCGACGCGCACAACAGGTCAGTGCGCGCACATTCGAGCCCTTCCTTGCCTTCGGTGTTGCTCTCCTGCTCTATCTGGCATTGACGTTGATGACGACTCAGGTGCTCCGGTGGCTCGAGCGCCGGTATCGATTGCAGATGTAGCCACCTCACGGAAGCGGACGTTTCGGAGCTTATGACATCGCCTATTCTCCGCATCGAGGATGTGCATAAATCATACGGTTCGCTCCAAGTGCTCAAAGGGGTCTCACTGACGGTGCAGCCCCGCGAGGTTGTGGTGCTGATCGGGCCGAGCGGATCGGGAAAGAGCACCCTGCTGCGTTGCATCAACCTGCTCAACCCGCCGACGAAAGGGCGCATCTGGCTGGAAGAGCAGGAGATCACTGCCCCCGGCGTTAATCAGGACCGGGTGCGACAACGCATCGGGATGGTGTTTCAGGAGTTCAATCTGTTCACACACCTGACGGCGCTCGGCAACGTGATGATCGGGCTGGTCAAGGTGCGTAAAATGCGCAAAAACGAAGCGCGCGACCTGGCTATGTTCGAATTAGAACGTGTGGGCCTTGCGGATCGCGCCCACTATTACCCGGCGCAACTGTCGGGTGGGCAAAAACAGCGTGTGGCGATTGCCCGCGCATTGGGGATGGATCCGCACATCATGCTCTTCGATGAACCTACGTCGGCGCTCGATCCGGAATTGACCGGCGAAGTGCTCGCTGTGATGCAAAAACTTGCCAGTGAAGGCATGACGATGATTGTCGTGTCGCACGAGATGGGATTTGCCCGGCAGGTCGCCAATCGGGTGGCGTTTATGGAAAATGGCGTGGTGGTAGAGGAAGGAACGCCGCAGCAGCTGTTCGAGCAGCCGGTCCACGAACGTACACGTGCGTTTTTGCGAAATATCATGCAGTAGCGCTGACACGTCGAGCATGCAAGACTTCATCGACCTTTTGAACAGGGTTACGCCAGACCTGCTGCAGGGAACCATGGTTACCCTGCAGATCGCGGCAGTCTCACTGGTTCTCGGGATGATCGTTGGGCTGCCGGTTGGCGTCGGGCAGGTCTATGGACCGGTGTGGGTGCAACGCATTCTTGGTGCGTATGTGACGCTCTTTCAGGGGACGCCGTTGCTCATCCAGTTGTTCGTGGTCTACTATGGACTTCCGGACGTCGGTATCACTCTGGGGCGTCTGCAGGCAGCGTTTCTCACCCTGGGGCTCAATAGCGCCGCGTATCAGGCGGAATATTTGCGCAGCGCCTTACAATCGGTGAGCGAAGGGCAGATGACTGCTGCACGCGCCATCGGGATGAATACACGACAGGCGATCTGGAGCGTCATTCTGCCGCAGGCGCTCCGCCTGGCGCTGCCCGCCTGGTCGAATGAAGCGGTTGCCATGCTGAAGTATACGTCGGTCGTGTTTCTCATTGCTGTGCCCGATCTGATGGGGCAGGCGAAGATTCTTGCGAGCCGATACTTTGCGCCCATTCAGATTTATCTGATTGTCGCCGTGTTCTACATCGTGCTGGTCGGCATTGCCTATCTGATCCTCACCCTGATCGAGCGCCGGCTGCGTATTCCCGGACTGACAGGCGACGCCAGGTGACGCCCTATCGCATCTCAGCAGTCGGCGGCGGTATGACATTCGCAAGCCTCGTGAGATGTCGTACCGCAGGCGCACGCGCGCTCCGGGAGAGAACCCCGCCGGGGCGCGGCGCGCGATTCCCCCACCAGGCGAGTCGAGTGGTTGCGACCCACAGCGTCGATGCGCCTGCTGCTTGACACACCCGGTATTGTTGTATATAATCTCATCTATACTCATTTCATAAGTATATGCGTCATGAGCGGCGTTCGTCATCGATTGACCATTGAATTTGCGTTGCTTGGGCTTGTGCGGCGCCG
>JBEPYG010000204.1:0-8388 GCA_041641515.1 Roseiflexus sp. | reverse complement strand
GAATCTCTCGGCTTCCGGGGTAAAGCTCGCCTGCGCGAGCTGGCGGGGCGGTGTGCCGTGGGGCTGAAGCTCTCGGCTACCGTGGCGAAGCTCGCCGGCTGCCGTGGGGCTGAAGCTCTCGGCTTCCGGGGCAAAGCTCGCCTGCGCGAGCTGGCGGGGCGGTGTGCCGTGGGGCTGAAGCTCTCGGCTCCTGGGGCGAAGCCCGCCTGCGCGGGCTATAGGGGATGATGTCCTGGAACACCAGACGCCCGCGGCTGCCGGGGTAAAGCGCGCCTGCGCGAGCTGGCGGGGATATGGAAGCCCAATGGGTGTATACGACCGCATGTTCTGGTATCATGGACACAGATGGGTAAGGGCGCGCTCCCAGATGTCGGAGCGAACAGTCAGCACGTTTTATGCCTGAACCTTTGGCAGTTTATTCTCTGCCGGGAAAAAGGCGACTATTCGCGATTGTGAGTTGGGGAAAGTCCCCGAGATATCGGCGGCGGTATGGCTTTCGCACGTGCCACGGAACGTTGTCCCGCCGACGCAAACATGTTTACGGTACGTATGATGAGCGTTTAAAGTGACCAGTTGCTTTCAGACACGAGTTTTGACCGTCGATCCGTCCGCTCCCGACCCGCAGATCATCGCTGAAGCTGCTGCGGTGATCCGGGCGGGGGGTCTGGTGGCGTTTCCCACCGAAACCGTCTATGGTTTGGGTGCTAATGCGCTTGATGAGCGGGCGGTGGCGCGTATCTTCGAGGCAAAGGGTCGTCCAGCAACCGACCCGGTCATTGCGCACATCGCTGACCTGCGCCAGCTCGACACGCTTGCGCACGACGTACCGTCGATCGCGTATGAACTGGCCCGGCGTTTCTGGCCCGGACCGCTCACGCTGGTGGTATTGCGGCGTTCTGTTGTGCCTGCCAACCTCTCTGCCGGGCGCGCAACCGTTGCGGTGCGGATGCCGGGTCATCCGGTGGCGCTGGCGCTCATCGCTGCTGCTGGCGTGCCGATTGCCGCGCCAAGCGCCAACCGTTTCAGTCGTCCCAGTCCGACGACAGCAGCGCACGTTCTCGATGATCTGGCGGGACGTATCGACCTGGTGCTCGATGGCGGCCCTGCTCCGATTGGGGTTGAATCGAGCGTTGTTGATCTGACTGCCGACCCACCGGCGCTGTTGCGCCCCGGCGGAGTGACGGTTGCGGCATTGCTCGAACTGTTGCCTGGATTGACCTTTGCACCGCGTTATTTGACGGAAGATGACGGTGCTGCGCCTGCCCCCGGGATGCTGGTGCGTCACTATGCCCCTGATGCGATGGTCATTGTCGTAGCAGGCAGGCGTGAAGCGGCTCTGGTGCGCATGCGCAATGAAGCGTTGATCGCTGCTGAAGCAGGCAAACGGGTTGGTGTGCTGGCATTCGACGAGGATGTGCCGGAACTGGTTGATCTGCCAGTGCAGCTAGCGCCACTTGGTCCTGCGACCGAGCCGGGGCGGGTCGCGCAGCGGTTGTTTGCGGCATTGCGCGAGATCGAACAGTCCGGCGTCGATCTCATCCTGGTGCGCGATCCCGGTCAGGAAGGGTTGAGTCTTGCCATCCGCGACCGGCTGGTGCGCGCTGCCGAAGGGCGGGTTATTATCGCTGAACCGTCATAGTGCGCCTGGGTGACGTGTTCACTTGTTTCCCGGGGGTGCGGCATTGCGCCCGCCCTCACCCGGATAACGCCTGCATTTCCAGACCGGTGCACGAGCACACGTCTGAACACGTATCGCTCGTGGTATACTTGCTGAAAAGAAACGACCAGACGTAGCATCTGAGATGAATTTCCTGCGACGACTGTTTGGCAGTGGCGACAACAATCGTGAGCGTGACGGCGCGATCCATCTGTACGTCGAGTGTGGGCGTTGTCACGCGGTTGTGCACGTGCGCATCGACCCGCGTAACGATCTGTTGCCGGAGTATGGTGATGGTGATGATCTGACGGGTTATCGACTGATCAAAGAAATCATGGATTCGCGTTGTTTCCGGTTGATGCGTGCTGAGATCGAGTATGATGCACGTCGCCGTGAGATCAACCGCACGATTGAAGGCGGCGTGTTTATTACTCGTGATGAATACGAACAACGGCGATCGCCGCAGTCATCGCCATCGCGCGACTGAGAGGAACTGTGTCCGAATCTATGAATGCCAGTGCCACTCTTCCGCCGGTCTGTCCTCAGTGTGGACAGACTGACGAGGTACGCCGCGTCAGCGATCTGGTTCACGATGAGCCAGATTCGCCCCTGGCGCAGAAACTGGCCGCACCGCGTTCGCCGCGTCCGGCTGCTGTCATCGGCTGCGCTACATCGTTCTTTGCTACGATGGTCAGCATCAGCGCCGCTATTTTCGCCACCGGTCTGACCGAACTGACCTCGTCGGCGCCGCGCACTAGTCTGCTGTTCGGCGTGCGTGACACCTCGGTGTTTACCGGGATCATTACCTTCCTGTTTGTCTTCGTTGGGGTGCATGCCATGTTCGTCTGGCGACAGGCGCGGGCAAGCCGCTACTTTCGCCGCGCGTTCAGTGCCTGGCATCGCGCCAGTGAACGCTGGCAGCAACTCCACTATTGCGCCCGGTGCAACGGCGTCTTTCTCCCTGGACAGACGGCACTGACGCCGGTCGAGCAGGTGCAGATGCTGCTCTATGCGCGTCGTCCGCCGCAACAGGCGACCACCACCCCGGCCAATGCGCCGCCGTCGGGGGTGGAAGGGGGATGATGCGCTTTTGTAGTCAGGTTCTTCTATAGGTGTACCTTCAGAACCTGAGACAGGTGCTCGAGTCGTGTCTGTCGTCCGTGTTTCGCCTTCTGTCAGTAAGGAGTGTACATGGAAACCGTTGATCTTCTGCTCATCCATGGTGCTGTGGTGACCATGGATGCTGCAGGGCATATTTTTCTCGATGGAGCTGTGGCAGTGCGTGGCAACGAGATCGTTGCGGTCGGATCGTCGGGTGATCTTGCCGTGCGGTTCGCTGCTCGCGAGACTGTCGATTGCCAGGGGTGCGCTATTATTCCTGGTCTGATCAATGCTCATGCGCATGTGCCGATGAGCCTGCTGCGCGGTCTGGTTGCCGATCAGCAACTCGATGTCTGGCTGTTTGGCTATATGTTCCCGGTCGAGAGTCGTTTCGTCGATCCGGAGTTCGTGTTCACCGGCACGCAACTCTCGTGCGCCGAGATGATCCGGGGTGGTACGACGACCTTTGTCGATATGTACTATTTCGAGGAGGAAGTTGCGCGTGCTGCCGATATGTCCGGAATGCGCGCGATCTGCGGGCAGACGGTCATGCGTCTGCCGACCCCCGATGCCGCTTCGTTCGACGAGGGGTTGGAGCGTGCGCGTGTGTTTATCGAACAGTGGCATGGGCACGAGCGCATCATTCCGACTATTGCGCCCCATGCACCGTACACCTGCACCGATGCGATCTATCGCGAGGCAGCAGCGCTCTGCCGGCGCTACGGCGTCCCACTGGTCACCCATCTCTCCGAAACGGAGCGCGAGGTCGAGGAAAGTCGCCGGGAACGCGAGGTGACCCCCATCCGGTATGCCAAGCGCGTTGGCGCGTTTGACGGCAAATGTATCGCTGCGCACTGTGTCCACGCTACTGAAGATGATATCCGGTTGTTGCGCGAGCATCACGTTGGTGTGGCGCCGTGCCCTTCGTCGAACCTGAAACTTGCCAGCGGCATCGCTCCCATCCGCCGCTTCATCGAGGCGAACCTGCGGGTTGGGTTGGGCACCGATGGTCCTGCTTCGAACGATGATCAGGATATGTTCACCGAAATTCATCTCGCGGCGCTGCTTCCAAAAGGAATCAGCGGCGACCCGACGGCGGTTCCGGCGCGTGATGCGCTGGCGCTGGCGACATCGCTGGGGGCGCGCGCTGTGCACCTCGATCATCTGATTGGCTCGCTCGAACCAGGGAAACGCGCCGATATTGCAGTCGTCGCATTAGGACGGTTGCATTCCGCGCCGCGCTATCACTATGCTCCCGATGCGCTCTATTCGCACCTGGTTTACGGTGCGCGCTCGGCTGATGTGCGCGATGTCCTGGTTGATGGACGCTTCCTGCTGCGCGATCAGCGGTTGTTGACCATCGATGAGGAAGATGTGTTACGTCGCGCACAGGCAATCGCCGACCGGATCGATGTCTTCCTGGCGGCGCGTGAAGACAACCTGCTCGACAAGATCTTAGCGATCGGCGGTGTCGAGCAATCCGAGATTTTCGAGGTGCAGGCAAAGGCGTTGATCGATCCACAGACAGTCGACCATGTCGTGCGGTCCTTGCTCGAATCTGACATCACCATCACCAAGGCGAGTGAGCGCACGCAGTACGATACCTACTTCCTGTGGGATGATGAAGAGCGAGGGCGCATTCGCATTCGAGAGGATCACCGTACCGATCCAGGGGCGCGGGCAGAACCAAAATATACGATTACCCTGATGGCGCCAGCGCAGCGCGGCGAATACCACATGGCGGTGTTATTCGGGCGAGCGCGGTACACGGCGCGCGCTGACCGCACGTTACGCTTCTACCGCGAATACTTCCAGCCCGACCGGATCGTTGAAATCGAAAAGCGTCGCCGTCGCTGGCGCATTCAGTACCGCGACGCCGATTTCGCTGTCAACATCGATACGCTGATCGGGCATGCGCGTCCCGGCCCGTACCTGGAGATCAAGAGCCGCACCTGGAGCCGGAAAGATGCCGAGCACAAGGTCGATCTCATTGGTGAACTCTTGCAGCGCTTCGGTGTGCCTGAAGAGGCGCTGATCAAGCAGGAGTACGTCGAACTCGAAATGACGGGCGTCGAGCGCTGAGAGGCGGAATGTATGCCGTACAAAGGGGTCTACCTGATCGGTCTGACCGGTAATATTGCCTGCGGGAAAAGTACTGTTCTGGCAATGTTGCGCGAGCACGGCGCCGCGGTGATCGATGCTGACCAGGTGACCCGTCAGGTGCAGCAACCCGGCGAGCCGGTCTACCGGCAGATCGTTGAAACGTTTGGTGACGCGATCCTTTGCAAGCCTGGAGGACCGATCGACCGGCAACGTCTGGGGGCAATCGTCTTCTCGGATCCGCAGGCGTTACGGCGTCTGGAGCAGATCGTTCATCCCGCGGTTCATGCGCACATCCTGGCGTGGCTCGATAATGCGGCGACGCATGCGCGCGTTGCGGTTATCGATGCTGTCAAATTGCTGGAAGCCGGCTGGAAGCAGGTATGCGACGCAGTCTGGGTGGTGACTTGCACTCCGGAACAGCAACTGCGTCGCTTGATGGAAACCCGTGGCATGAGCGAAGCTGAAGCGCGAATGCGTATCACAGCGCAACCGCCGCAGGAAAGCCGAGTTGCGCAGGCGGACGTGGTGATCGACAATAGCGGCACACTCGACGCCACCCGCGCTCAGGTCGATGCGGCATGGGCGCATATTCTCCTCGAATGACCATGCGACCGCGCGCAACAGACTGGAGTCTGGCACTGACGACCGGTGCTGCGTTTGCGACCGGTCTTTGGACTCTCACCGTTGGGCAGCCAGAGGGGTGGTGGGTGTTTGCGTTGCACAGTGTGACCGGCTATCTGGCGCTTCTGCTCTTGATCCCCAAACTTGTGCGTGTAAAAGGACGTTTCCTTCCCGGTATTCGTTCTCCCCGCGCCTGGGCAGGGCTAGCAACGACCGTTCTGGCGCTGGCGACCATCGGGTGCGGCATTGCCTGGGTCATCGGCGGCGATAGTATCTTTCTCGGATACAACCTGCTCAACTGGCATATCCTGTTCGGTCTGGCGCTGACCGTTGTTCTCTCCGCACACATGGTCGTTCGCGCAAAGCCATTGCGTTCAGAAGACCGCTCTCGACGACAGGCGCTACGCCTGGGGGTATTTGCGCTGGGGGGAATGTTCCTCTGGTCGTTTCAGGAACGGCTTATCAAGGAGCTGGGAACAGTAGGGTCGCGGCGGCGATTTACCGGTTCACGCGAAGTGGCGAGTTTCAGCGGTAACGCATTTCCGGTCGTCAGCTGGATGGCGGACCGACCGGCGCCACTTGATGTGGCGACGTGGCGATTGCGGATTGAGGGGCTGGTTACTGCGCCATATGCAGTCAGCCGTGATGACCTCGATACCCGCCAGGAACTGACAGCAACGCTCGATTGCACCGGTGGTTTCTACACCGCACAGCATTGGGGTGGCGCCTTTGTTGGCGCTTTACTCGACCGTGCAGGCGTACTGCCGGAGGCGCGCTGGGTACGCTTTGTATCAGTGACCGGATATCGCTGGAGCCTGCCGCTGGAACAGGCGCGCAATGCTTTGATCGCAGTGCGGGTTGGCGGCGAGCCGCTCAGCCACGGTCATGGCGCACCTGCACGTCTCGTAGCTCCCGGCGAACGCGGGTTCGTCTGGGTCAAGTGGCTGGCGCGCATCGAAGCTCGCGCCGAGCCGGACCCCGGTCAACTCATTGCCATCAACATAAGTGGTCTCACCGGTGCGGATGACGTGAGCGGGGAAGTCAACGCGCGCGGATGAGAGCGACCGGAATTGCTCTGAATGCTTTGCCAGCGGTAGGGCTGAATACGTGCACTCCGATCACTCCTCCATCGGCAGCGATTTGATTGCACTGTGGATTTGCTTCAGCAGATCGAGGGCGAATTCATGTGAGACACCCATACGTGTTTCGAATTCGTCGATATCCAATGCATTGGTCACTTCGTTCAGCGCGTTATTCAAGGCGATCAGTTCGTCCAGTGATAGCGCCACATCCAATCCATTAGAACGGACTGTGAGGATTTGCATACCCCCTCATCCTTTCGTGCTAGACAAGGTTGTCATAGTAACGCTTACCGCCAGTTGGCTTAAAACAGGTTCCTTTGTCAGCTGCGTTGGGATTATAAATGACAACCGTATTGTTTTTCCAGAAGGCATGTCGGCCGTTGCTTAATGCTTTATGCTCTTCCGGGTTATTGATGATGTCCTCAATCAGAGTGGCAAAATCTGAGTTGTTTCTGATTTCTGGGAATTCTTGCTGGTCTATGACATGCTTATTATAGGCATGCCCATTTGCGATATCATCAGCAGTGTTCGTGGGAGGCTTATATCGCTGCACCATCAGAGTGGTGCTGTTTGTCTGCACTGGTGTGATCGGAGTTCGCGCCAAGCTTATAGTCTGAGCAGGGGTGATACGTGACGTGTCAACCGCGAAAGGCGTGCGTATCGGTTGATAATCGGAGGCGTCATCCGCGTGGAGACGAATCTGATCAAATGAGTGGCCGGGAACAGACCCTTGCGCGATAACAGATGCCGGTGTTTGCCGCTCTGACGATTGCTGGCTCTGCTGACCGGAGACAGGATCGAACATTGATGGATGCCCAATCCGACTTCCGGTCGCGGAATGGTCGAGAGAGGCGATGTCTGATGGTTGTACGACCTGGCTTTGAGTTGAATGTGATGGGGAAGAGTTGTGCGACGCTTTTCGTCGAAGAGGAATGTGGTAAGACATGTTTTTACCCCTGACACCTAAGACAACAATTGTGACACAATGAACGGAGTAAAACGTAGTCCTTGCCTTAATAACCCTGTGCAGGGTTTCTTCCTTATCGGGACATTAAGGGTGTTTAGCGGAGGAAATGAGCCTTACCTTACCGGAAGGATACGATTTTCGTTCAGTCAACCTTCTTTGCGAACGGCAAGGGTGCAGCTTTATCTTGCCGGAAGAATACAATTTTCGTGTGTTTCTGTCAAGCTTTTTTATATTCGTAAATGTGGGCAAATGCTGCAGACATTGTGTTTTTGCGTTGGCGGGACAACGTCTTATGGCACTCGCGAAAGCTATCCCGCCGCCAACACTTGATCTTGGAGTCTTCCCCTGAACCCGCGATGAAAACGAAGCGCGAACAGGACGTTCGTGACGTGACAGGTTTTGAGCGCGAGAGAGCGCTCATTTGCCTTCACCGTCTACCCGCTCCCACATTCGGGAAAGGGCGTGCGTTCATCGCGTCCCCAGGGGACGCGCCTGCACGTTGCGGGACGATCTCGGGTCATCCTGCCGGCACTGCGTGCTGGGCAGCAGTCAACTTCGCACGTTCCGGGATGATTCGTTGGCTCCTGAACACGAAGACTGGCGGCCAGACTCCATCTCAAAGGCATGATGTTTATCGCCGGTTCATCAAACCGGTGTCTCGCAGAATGTTCATATCCAGTGCGGCATTGTGCTGCTGAGGTGGAATGCAACGACCGTGGGTGAAGCGAGGGCGTAGGTGATGGGACGCATGGACGTCGCGACGTGCGGGCATGTGTCGCGTCAGGATGGGTACAACCTGCAGCTTTCCTTGTGATCTCGCAGTCTGCGCCGCGCAACAGCGGGTGACCGACCATCCC
>JBEPYG010000203.1:6072-8391 GCA_041641515.1 Roseiflexus sp. | reverse complement strand
GCGCTGGCGCGTCTGGGAGATCGTGTGGCATTGCGTGATGCGCGCAACGAACTGATCGCGGTTATGGATGTCGAAGAGGCATTTTCCTGGGATGCCAGCCAGGAGGCGCGCCTGACGCTTGGTACGACCGACCCGCGTCATCCGCTTGTGTCGGAGATGAGTACCTGGGGTGATACGTACATTGCTGGTGCGCTGCGTGTGGTGCGTCTGCCGCGCTACTACGACTTCGTGGAACTGCGGCGCACCCCTGCAGAAGTACGTTCCATCCTGCACGAGATGGGAGTCGAGCGCGTTGTCGCCTTTCAAACGCGCAACCCCCTCCACCGCGTCCACGAAGAACTGACAAAGCGTGCAGCTGCGGAGATCGGTGGTGCGCTCCTTATCCACCCGGTCGTCGGTTTGACCCGCCCCGGCGACATCGACCATTACAGCCGGGTGCGGATTTACCGCGCGCTGGTCGAGCGATACTATGATCCGCAGCGCACGTTGTTGAGCCTCCTGCCGCTGGCGATGCGCATGGCCGGTCCACGCGAGGCGGTCTGGCATGCGATCATCCGGCGCAATTTCGGCGCAACCCATTTCATCGTCGGGCGCGACCACGCCGGACCTGGTGTAGACAGTCGTGGCAAACCGTTCTATGGACCCTACGACGCGCAGGAACTAGTTGCGCGCTACTCCGATGAGATCGGGGTGACAATGGTTCCCTTCCGTGAATACGTCTATATGCCGGATACTGATGAGTATGTCGAAGAAACTGCTGTACCGGCAGGGGCGCAGGTCTGGAAGATTTCGGGCACGCAGGTGCGCGAGGAGTACCTGGCGCAGGGCAAACTGCTGCCGGAATGGTTCACCCGTCCTGAGACGGCAGCGATTCTGGCGCAGAGTTACCCGCCGCGTCACCGCCAGGGATTCTGCGTCTGGTTCACCGGGCTTAGCGGTGCGGGAAAATCGACGATTGCCGAGGCGCTGGTGGCAATGTTGCTGGAGCGCGGTCGCCAGAGCACGCTGCTCGATGGCGACGTGGTGCGGACTCACCTGTCCAAAGGGCTTGGTTTCAGCCGTGAGGATCGCGATACCAATATTCTGCGGATCGGGTTCGTCGCCAGTGAAATCGCGCGCCATGGCGGCGTGGCGATCTGTGCAGCGATCAGCCCGTACCGCGCAGCACGCAACGAGTGTCGCAAAATGGTGGGCGACGACCGTTTCTTTGAGGTGTTTGTCGATACACCGATCGAAATCTGCGAACAGCGTGACACCAAAGGCATGTACGCCCGTGCCCGCCGCGGTGAGATCACCGGCTTTACCGGCATCGATGATCCCTACGAGCCGCCGGTAGTCCCGGAACTGCACCTCACGACTGTTGATACAACACCAGACGAATGCGCGCGGCGGATCGTGACGTTGCTGGAAGAGCGCGGCTTTCTAACACGAATATAGCCGCCGGGAGCGCGAGCGTCTCGCCCGCATCCGCAGCGCACGCATGCGTGCAATGTAAGACGTTGCCGGTCACCGGCGCACGACGACTGTCGTCGACTCAACGGGTGCACCGTTCTTTGTAGCGAGGCGGGCGCCCGTTGTACCATCATAGAGGCCGACAAGCAGCCGATAGGAACTCGGTGGCAGGACAGGCAAAGGCATGTCAGCACGGTCGATGACCAGTTCGCCGGGTTGCCAGCGGCTGGTGGGGTAATCATCATAGCGCAGCGGAAGATCACGTTGCGCGACGCGCTGCTCTTCCTCGTTGTACACGTGGACGAACAGCGTGTAGTCGTGATCGAGTTGCGCTAATGCACGCCAGTAGAGGTTGATCTGCAGTGAGGCGCCGTCTGGCAGTTCGTGTACATCGGCGCCTTCCAGAGGGGTAATGCGACTGCGTAATTCACCAGGCGCCAGTTCATAACCCAGCAGATCGATCACCTCGCCAAACCTTGCTGGTCGCCGTACAAACGGGATCATCTCAGGATGTTCGCCGAGGTCCAGCAGTGCGCCACCCGGACCCGGCTGCAAACCGAGAGAACGATCCGGCAGCGTCAGAATAACCCGGGCGCTATTGACCAGATGTTCATAGATTGCGCGATCCTCGTAGCGTTCACTATTGACCAGCAAATAGCGGTATCCGCGGGCGCGATACCAGTCAGGTGACCAGGCGCTCAGCCAACGCACCGAGGTCACAACCGGGTCATCAGCTCACTGAACGGGGTTCGCCTCAACAGCGGCGAGCATCCTGCGCAGCTGGGCGCGCAACGTTTCAGCAGCAACAACCAGGGTATGCGGTTTGCTCCAGCTTGACCACCGGTTCGAGAACAGCGGGTTCATCCG
>JBEPYG010000203.1:0-6062 GCA_041641515.1 Roseiflexus sp. | reverse complement strand
GATGATCGACATAAGGACTCCCATCCCACAACGAGAAAACGCGGCAGGAATGCCAGTCCGAACAGTGCAGCAAGGATGCGCAGCGTAGCATGCCGTCGAAGAGCCGTCACCGCGAAATGTGCATCTGCCACACTTGCTCTCTGTGCTTCACGATCCTTGTGCTGATCGGAATTGAGCACACCACGATGAGCTTCAAGAGAGTGCATGAGACCCCCATCGTGGCAATCCGCAACCCGCAATAGTGTGAGATCTATGTAGTGGCTTCGGGCGGTATATCATACTGATACCGGATACCTGCAATATCGGCAAGAGCGGGCGCGACGCGGGCGGGTGCAGCTCGCCTGATGTACAATATGTCCGCTGCATCAAGGAGAAGGAGGAAGAGGACAGCCAATGAACCAGTTGCCATTCCGCAAACCAGGTCGGTTCTACCGCGGCAACCTGCACACCCATTCCACGGTCTCCGACGGCGAACTGTCGCCCGATGAGGTCGTTGCCGCCTATCGAGCTCAGGGGTACGATTTTCTGGCGTTGACGGATCATTTTCTTCCGCAGTACGATTTTCGGATCACCGATACTCGTGCATTTCGCAACGCGCAGTTCACCACACTGCTTGGTGCGGAATTGCACGCCCCACAGACATCCGCCGGACGGTTGTGGCACATTGTTGCAGTTGGTCTGCCGCTCGATTTTGCACCGACGGCGCCCGATGAAACCGGACCGGCGCTCGCAGCGCGCGCTGCCGCTGCCGGGGCATTCGTCGGGATTGCACACCCCGCATGGTATATGCTGACCCTCGACGATGGGCTGTCGATCGATGCTGCTCATGCTGTCGAAGTGTTCAATGCGACCTCTGTGTGGGATAACGACCGCGGTGATGGCTGGTATTTGTGTGATCTGCTGCTACGACAAGGGAAACGAGTGCTAGCTTACGCTGCGGACGATGCGCATTTTTACATCCGTCCTGACACATTTGTGGCATGGGTCCAGGCACGCGCAGAAGAATTGTCACCTGAAGCGATCCTCGAGTCACTCAAGAGCGGTTCATTCTATTCATCGCAGGGACCGGTCATTGAAGATATTGACTTCGATGATCAACGGTTGGTCGTGCGTTGTTCGCCGGTGCGCGCTGTTTTTGTCACCGGTCCTGATGAGCGCTCGGGACGATGCCTCGGTCAGGCGATGACCGAGTGCGAGGTGCCGTTTCAGGGGTTGCGCGATCTGCCCTACATTCGAGTGACCGTGGTCGATGATGCGGGGCGAAAAGCGTGGACGAATCCGATCTGGCTCAAATAGTGGAACGTCGGCCTGCAATTCCGCTGATCGCAATTGTCGGTCCGACAGCGGTCGGCAAAACGGCGTTGAGCCTGCACCTGGCGCGATTGTTCAACGGCGAGATTGTATCGGCAGACTCACGACAGGTCTATCGATGGATGGACATCGGCACCGCCAAGCCGACGTCTGCAGAACGCGCCAGTG
This sequence comes from Roseiflexus sp., assembly GCA_041641515.1. Classification (GTDB taxonomy): domain Bacteria; phylum Chloroflexota; class Chloroflexia; order Chloroflexales; family Roseiflexaceae; genus Roseiflexus. Next base: position 4,583 of record JBEPYG010000203.1, on the reverse strand, counting down.
TGCCCCATCACCTGATCGACGTGGTCGATCCTGATGAGGAATTCTCGTTGGCGCTATACCAGGACATGGCGACCGCAGCGATCGCCGATATTGCGGCGCGCGGGAAATCACCGCTGCTGGTAGGGGGAACGGGGCAATATCTGGCGGCAGTGCTCCAGGGGTGGCAATTACCACGTGTCGCCCCGCGTCCCGACATTCGCGCCGCGCTTGAGCGTCAGGCGACGGAACTGGGGGCAGAGGCGCTGTACGAACGTTTGAAAGCGATCGACCCGGTGGCCGCCGCCAGCATACTCCCAGGCAATGTGCGCCGCATCATCCGTGCACTCGAGGTCTATGAAGCTACCGGCGTTCCGATCTCTGTACAGCGTTCGGTGCAGCCGCCCCCTTACCGCATCACGACCATCTGGTTGACCCTGCCGGCGCCGGTGTTGTACGCTCGCATTGATGCACGGGTGGATGCCATGATGTCTGCCGGGCTGCTCGACGAAGTACGCCAGCTGCTGGAGCGCGGCTATAACTGGGACCTGCCCTCGATGTCGGGGTTGGGATACCGTGAATTTCGTCCGTACTTCGAGGGGCGCGCCACTCTCGAAGAGGCAGTGACCCGCCTCAAGTACGACACTCACGCCTTTGCGCGCCGCCAGCCCGCCTGGTTCCGTCGCCTTCCCAGTATCATACCTCTGCCTGCCGATGCCCCCGATCTCCTGCAACGCGCCGAAGCTATCGCCTGGCAAACATATAATGCCGGTTATCGTTGATAATGCTGCATTGCCATATGCGGTTTTAGGCTTTGTGATGCCAGGCGTAGCATTCTAACATCAAAAATGGATCACCACCCACGACCTGCGCATCTGCAACGTTCAATGCCCCTCCTCTCGTATCGCCCAGATCGCCCACGCTGATAGCGCATACGCAACAAGTGATGCTGCCAGTACCGGCGTGAAGCCGTAGACTACCTGGATCTGCCCGCTGATCCATGCCGCCGCCGCCCAGCCGAGCGACCAGAGGACGCTCATCAGGCTGATGGCAATCCCACGCTGTCGCGCAGGGGTCATTTGCATTACTAGGGCATCGTTGAGCGGATAACTGGCGGCAATAAACGCGCCACGCAGCATGTATCCCGCGACAACAATCGGCAAAAGTGGCGTGAGCATGAGCGCAACGGCAAAGACAGAGCCGAAGCGCAGCAAGCTTGCGGCTCGCCGCAACCCCAGCCGCGCAGCGACCGGCGCACCTATTAATGCTCCCAGCCCCATGCCGAGCGCCCCCATTGCCAGCATAACTCCGACGACCGCATCGTCCAACCCGAAGACCGTGCGAAAGAAGAGATTCTGGAACGGCAGGAACAGACCGCCGCCGACTCCCAGCATCAGCGAGGGGATCGCGAAGCGTACCAGACGCAACGACGTCACCCGTCGCTGCGGTTCTGCGACAACCGTCGCAGCTGTTTCGATCGCAGTGGGGCGGGACCGAAATCCCAGCAGCACTGGCGCCACCGACACGCAGCCCAGCACAACAACAACCGACAGCGCCAGCCGGTAGGCAGCGGTGTCACGCGCCCCAACCCCTAACACCAGTGCCGCCGCTCCAGGCAGCAATCCGCCGACGCTGCTGCCGACCAGACCGATAATTAACCCTGCCGATGCGTTCATGCCAAACACCGCCGCCCGTTCCTCCCCGCTGGTGATCCCGGTCAGCAGCGGCACAACCGCCATAAGCGCCAGCACATTCGCTGCGCCTGCCAGAAAGACAAACAGGATCAGCGCCCAGAGTTGTGATACCATCAACAGCAGCGCATATGCAACTCCAAAGCCGATGGCGCCCACCACAAGCAGTGTTCGTGCGCCAAACCGGTCGATCAGGACGCCAAGCGGCAACCCGAGCAGCGCACCTGCGCCACGGTACACCGTTGCCATCAGACCAGCAGTGTCGGCGCCATACCCCAGGCTCACCAGGTAGAAGTTGAAGAGCAGATCGGCGATGCTGCCGGCCAGCCCGAAGAGCAGACTGTGCAACAGAACGCGCCAGACCTGCGGCGAAATTCGCGCCAGTGTCGCGCGTGCGCGGGTGGCAAATGAAAACACATCTCCCCCTTTTAACCGTACAGAACACGTAATGTCTCCTCAGCGCAGCGATCCCATGTAAACTGTGCGGCGCGCTGATACCCGCGCTGTCGTAGCTCCTGGCGCAGCGCCGCGTCACACGCCAGACACACCATACCCTCCGTAATCGCTCCGGTATCGAGCGGATCGACGACCAGCGCTGCGTTGCCTGCCACCTCTGGCAGCGATGAACTGTTCGACGTCAGCACCGGAGTCCCGCATGCCATCGCTTCGAGCACCGGCATCCCAAACCCTTCGTACAGCGATGGAAAGACAAACGCCAGCGCCTCGCGGTAGAGCGTCGGCAGGTCGTCATCTGCCACATACCCGGCGAACCGCACACGCCCGGCGATCCCTAGTTCAGCGGCGCGCCGTGCAATGCCCTCACTGAGCCAGCCGCGTTTGCCGGCAATGACCAGGACTGGTGCAATGCCAGCGCCTGCCAGTCGCCTGCTGGCATCCGCAAAAGCTTCGATGACCCGTACCAGATTTTTGCGCGGCTGCACCGTACCGACGTACAGAAAATACGGTTCGTCCCCGCCGACGATTGCTCGTGCCCGCGCCGGATCGGCAACCGGCTGGCGAAACCGTTCCGCAACACCATGATGCACAACCGTGATGCGATCCGGCGAAATTCCCGCCAGTCGCACAAGGTCACTGCGCGTTGCTGCGGAGACCGCGATCAGATGGCTGGCAGCGCGTGCGCTCCAGACTGTCGAGAGCCGCAGATAGAGCCGTTGCGCTGTGGTGTGCGCCTCCGGGTAGCGCAGATACCCCAGGTCGTGCACCGTCACTACAGTACGCATCCGGCGAACGAGCGGCGCGCCAAGCGGCAAGACATGCGCCGGAATGAACAGCACATCAGGCGGATGCCGCAGCACCTCGCTCGACAGCCGCACGTGCGTCCACAGACGCGGCAGCGGGATGCAGCGCACAGTCATATTCGCACCCAGCGGCGGCAGGCGCGCGGGTAGCTGGTTGCAGTAGAGCGTATAGGCGTTGACCGGGTCGTGCCGCGCAATCGCCGCCACTACTTCGCTGGTGTAGTGCTCCGTGCCGGTGCGCGCCATCGTCGCCATCCGGCTGATGTCAATACCGATACGCATACTTGTTTCTCGAGATTGTGCTCAGATGGCAACCGTCACGTTCGTCACATTCAATCTGGCATGCCGAAAGCTCAGACCGTGGATCTGAGCTCCTCGGCTGTATGAAGCAAAGGTACATGTTCGAACGTTCTGTGACCATGGGGTTTTGCATCGGCGGGCAACGTCTCATGGCGCATGCGCGAGTCATCCCGCCACCGATACCGATCTCCGATGCTTCCCCCGAACCCCCAATCGTGAATTGTTGCAGGCAAAGCTCATCGTCAGAGGCGCGCCAGAGATCTGCACAGGCTTTGGTGTACGCTCAACCAAACAGCCGACTCTGCTTTGGTAGCCGTGCCCATCAGAGTTACGGCGTCGCAAAGACTGGACCTGATAGTTCTGTTCGTTACCAGCGGGCAATGCGTCTGCTGCGTGCTGACACATCCTGATTGCGTATCGCGCCTGGCGTCTGGCGATGACGGTCATCTGCGCCTGCCCCCTGTGCTATAATACTACTGGATCCGCTGCACACCCGGCGTTTGTGACATCTCCCTCTTCCCGTACCAGGAGGACGTTTTCAGTCATGTGGCTCTTCGACACACTGCGCGGTCAGAAAGCCGAGTTGCTCATCCCGCGCGACCGTCCGCTCACATTGTACGTGTGCGGCGTCACTCCCTACGATACGACGCATGTCGGTCATGCGCACACGTTCCTCATCTTCGATGTGCTTATCCGTTATATTCGCCACTGCGGCGGCACGGTTCGCTACTGCCAGAATACCACCGATGTCGATGATCCGTTGTTCGAACGCGCTGCGCGTGATGGCATCCCCTGGGACGAACTGGCGCGACGCGAGACCGAACAGTTTGTCAAAGATTGCCGTGCGCTCAATCTCATCCCGCCCGACTTCTTTCCAAAAGCATCGGAAGAGATCGGCGCAATGATCCCGATTATCGAGCGACTGATCGAATTGGGCCATGCCTATGTGTGCAATGGCAACGTCTATTTCGATGTCTCGACTGAACCGACGTACGGTGCAATGGCGCGGGTGGACGGGTACGAGGAACTGCTGGCGCTGGCAAACGAGCGCGGCAACAACCCGAACGACCCGCTCAAGACCGATCCGCTCGACTTCGTGCTCTGGCAGCGCAGCCGTCCCGGCGAACCGACCTGGCCCAGCCCCTGGGGAGCAGGCCGTCCTGGCTGGCACATCGAGTGCACCGCAATGGCCACCCGCTACCTTGGTCCGCAACTCGACATTCACGGCGGCGGGCGCGACCTGATCTTCCCGCACCATCCATCCGAAATTGTGCAGACCGAACCATACACCGGCAAACGCCCTTTCGTGCATTTTTGGGTTCACGGAGGGCTGGCATGGCTCGATGGTCAGAAGATG
>JBEPYG010000202.1:0-8451 GCA_041641515.1 Roseiflexus sp. | reverse complement strand
GTTTGCGGATGATCGCTCGTCGCCGCGCCATACGTGTAACGCCAATCGCCAGGGTGACAGTGACAGCGGCGGGCAGCCCTTCGGGAATGGCGCTCACGGCCAGGGCAATCGCTGCCATCAGGGTATCGAGGAATGGCTCATTGCGGAACGAACCGATCAGGAATGTGACTGCCGCCAATCCCAGGATAACGTAGAGCAACAATCGGCTGAAATGCGCGATCTTCCGCGTCAGCGGGGTCTGGAGATCGTGTGCTGTCGCGATCAGTTGCGAAATCCGCCCCACCTCGGTATGGTCGCCGGTCGCGACGACTATGCCTGCGCCCTGCCCATAGGTAACGAGTGTCGAGGCATACGCCATCGTGACCCGATCTGCCAGGGTGGTATCGAGGTCGAGTGTGGCATGCGCCTGTTTTTCCACCGGCGTCGACTCGCCGGTGAGCGCAGCTTCGGCGATCTGCAGGTCGCGGGTGCGAATGAGGCGCATATCGGCAGGCACTTTGTCACCGCTCTGCAACATCACCAGGTCACCAGGAACCAGGAGCGCCGCCGGGAGGCGGATCGTCTTCCCATCGCGCACGACGGTAGCTTCCATCGTCATGGTGCGCGCCAGCGCCTCGATCGCTTTCTCCGCACGGCTTTCCTGGATGTAGCCAAGGATGACGTTCACCAGCACTGCGCCAAAAATGATCGCAGCATCGACAGGATCCTTGAGCACGAAGGTGATGACGCTAGCAACCAGCAGGATGTAGAGGAGCGGGTTGTGGAACTGGAGCAGGAAGCGTACCAGCGGGCTTTTGCCGGGTCTGGCGGTAAGAACGTTCGGTCCGTATTGCTTCAGGCGTTGTTCCGCCTCGGCGGATGTCAATCCGAATCGTTCGTCGCCTGCCAAACGCGCGATAACGTCGTCCGGCGGCAGGGTGTGCCATCCATTGTCGGTGTGCTGCACACCGGTTTCTGTTTTCATCATCTCTCCCTTTCGTTTCAGGCGCCGGCTTTTTGCGATAGCTCGATTGCGCCTTCATCGAATCACCCGCCCAGGATCTCCGCCAGCCGCTGCACCTGTTCAGCCGAGGTCAGCGCCAGAACCTCGTCGCCGGTCTGCAGCACGGTGTCGCTGCGCGGCGGAATCAGACGACCGCGCCGGATGATGGCGACGATCGCGCATGCTTCCGGCAGATCGAGATCGGCGATGGTGCGTCCCAGCGCTGGAGATCCGGCTGCGATTTTCTCTTCGACCAGCGAATAGCGTCCACGGCGCAGCTTGAGGAGTGTTATCATGTCGCCGAGCGACATTTCTTCGAGAATGAGATGCGCCATCAGGTCTGCCTGACTCAGCGCGACATCGACCCCCATTTCGGCGGTAAACATCCAAGCATTCTTTGGGTTGTTCACCCGCGCAATCGTGCGCGGCACATTGAACTCGAGTCGTGCCAGACTTGTAGCGACCAGGTTGACCTCATCGTCACCGGTGACGGCTGCCACGACGTCAGCCTGGCGCACGCCGCATGCCTCCAGCAGTGCGGGATCGCTGCCGCTTCCTGCAATAATCGTCTCCGGCGGCAGGATGTGCGCCAGACGGTCGCGTGCGATAGCGCGCAGCTCGATGACGCGCACCTGATGCCCGCTGGCGAGCAGCAAACCTGCCAGATGTCCGCCAACCTTCCCGCCTCCGACAATGAGTACGAACATAGGTCAGACTCCCAGCAGCGCTTTCAGGCGTTCGGTCGAGGTTGCCAGTATGGCGATATGCAACAGGTCGCCTGACTGCACCTGCGTCTCCGGTGTTGGCAAAAAACAGCGTCCACCGCGACTGACCGCCACCGGGTGCACTTCACCGGGCACGGTGAGGCTGGCAATCGAACGTCCAGCTATCACCGGCGGCGTTTCGACATCGACAATGTTAACCGACGCTCCAAGGCTGACGATGGGCTCGAACCAGGAATAACTGATGAGTTCGGTGATCCGGTGGATGCCCCATTCTGTTGTTGAAATGGTCAGAATGCCGAGGCGACGGTAAATCTCAGCTTTGTGCGGATCGTAGAGGCGTGCAACAACGCGCGGTACACGGAAGAACTGCCGCGCCACGCGCGCAGTCACGACATTGGTTTCGTCGCTGGCGGTGACCGCCGCCAGGGCGTCGGTGCGAGCGATCCCGGCACGCAGCAGCACATCGCGGTCGAAGCCGTGCCCCGTGATCGTCTGACCGCCGAATCGTTCGCCCAATGCGGCAAACGCTGCCGGATCACGGTCGATGACGATCACCTCATGCTGACTGCGGGTGAGTTGCAGCGCCAGCCCGGCGCCCATTCGTCCGCATCCCACGATGATTACGCGCATAGCGCACCTCCTGTGTCCCATCAGTCATTCACGCGCTTTGGGCGCACCGCGTTGCGGACATTGGCCTGAGCCTGCGGCTGAAATGCCCGCGCACCCGGCGATGATTGTCATGTTTGCCTTCGTTTGCGCAGTTCATCGACCAGTAACAGCGCCGGCGCCAGGAGCGCGAGAACGACCCAGTTAGCCGGATCGAACGCCGCTGTCCCAATCACATCCTGCAAAAACGGCACATACACAATTGCCACGATCAGGATCAACTCGGTGGCGATGCCAATCCAGATCAACGGGTTTCCCCTGAGTGGCAGGTGCAGAAACGAGACCCGTTCGCTCCGTTGTGCAAACAGGTTGCCGATCTGCGTCATCACCACCGCCGCGAGCGCCATAGCTGTCGCTGAACGGTACAATGGCCCATCCGCCGGAAGGTCGAACCACTGCCCCCAGTAGCCATTCGTCCAGTATTGATAGTAGAATGCCGCCATCGCCGCCAGGCTCTGCACCGGTCCAAGCCAGAGATAGGCGCGGCGCAGCATGGCGCCGGTGACCACATGCTCCTGCAAACTGCGTGGCGGGCGCTCCATGACGCCAGGTTCCGGCGGTTCGGCGCCGAGTGCCAGCGCTGGAACGATGTCAGTCCCCAGGTCGATCGACAGAATATGCATGACGTTCAGCGCAATCGGGATGCGCCCGCCGCTGAAGGCAAACAGCACGAATGGAACCGCCTCGGGGGTGTTGCTGGTAAAGATGTAGGTGGCGAATTTTTTGATGTTGGCGTAAACTGCGCGTCCTTCTTCGACGGCGTTGACAATCGAGGCGAAGTTGTCGTCGGTCAGGATGATGTCTGCCGCTTCCCGTGCGACGTCGGTACCGGCGCGCCCCATTGCGACGCCAATATCTGCCTGTTTGAGCGCCGGAGCGTCGTTAACGCCGTCTCCAGTCACGGCGACGACATGCCCTTGCGCGCGCAGCGCGCTGACGACGCGCAGTTTGTGTTCGGGCGCCACACGCGCGAAGATGACCTCGTCGGTCAATGCATCGTGCAGCGCACGGTCATCCATGCTGTCCAGTTCAGCGCCGGTCACAATTCGCGGTTGCGCGCCGCGAATGATGCCGATGCGCCGGGCGATGCTTTCTGCCGTTAATCCATAATCGCCAGTTATCATGATAATACGAATCCCGGCAGAATGGCATGTCGCGACCGCCGATTCGACCTCTGGCCGTGGTGGATCCATCATGGCGAGCAGACCGAGGAATGTCAGGTCGCGTTCGATGGTTTCGGCATCGAACGAAGGGGGGGTGTCAGGCAGCAGACGCTGTGCGACTGCCAGTACGCGCAACCCGGCGCGCGCATACTGATCGTTTGCGGCGAGGATCTGTGCGCGCTGCGTCTCGTCAAGCGGGCGAACAGAGTCGCCAACTGCAAAGGATGTGCAGAGCGCCAGCATCTCTTTGGGCGCTCCCTTGACATACACCACGAACCTGGCGGGATGTGCTGTGATCTGCGGTTGTGGCAGGCGACAGACGACGCTCATCCGTTTGCGGCGTGATTCAAAGGGCACTTCACGAAGGCGCGGCGTTCGTCGCGCTTCGTCGTCGCTGTCGATGCCGGCTTTGCGCGCCGCCACCAGCAGCGCCGCCTCGGTCGGGTCTCCCAGAATGCTCCAGCGCTCTCCGGTGTTGGGGTGTCCCTCGTCGTCAGGAGTTGTCTGTGTGTGGGGCGGAATGAGACGGGCGTCGTTGCAGAGCGCGGCAGCCAGCAGCAGGCGGCGCAGTTCGGCGTCTTCGCCCGGATGCTCCAGCGGCGCGCCGCACTCGCTGAACCGACCCTCCGGCGTATATCCGACACCGCTGACCGACATCTGCCGTCCACCGACCCAGATCTCGCGCACGGTCATCTCGTTTTGGGTCAGCGTGCCGGTTTTGTCGGTGCAGATGACGGTCGTGCACCCAAGCGTTTCGACAGCGGAGAGCCGTTTTACCAGCGCGTTGCGCCGCGCCATACGCTGTGTCCCCATCGCCAGCGCCAGTGTGACGGTTGGCAGCAACCCTTCGGGAACGAACGCAACAATCATTCCCAGGGCGAAGATGAAGCTATTCGCCAGATCGATCCCGGTAATGGCGATCGCCAGCGCGAAGAAGAACACACCGACGCCGACGGCAATCGCGCTGACCACGCGGGTCAGGCGTTCCATTTCGCGCTGCAACGGGCTGAGTTGATCGCCGACGCTCTGGGTCAGGCGAGCGATTTCGCCGAACGCTGTGCGCATCCCGGTGGCGAAGACGACCGCTTCTGCTGTACCGGATGTCACGCTCGTGCCGGCAAATACCAGGTTAGGCAGTTCGACGCGCGACAGCCCTGCGCCGCTTGTTGGATCGGCAGTCTTGCGCACCGGATGCGACTCACCGCTCAACGCCGACTGATCGACGCGCAGTTCCGTTTCGCGCACCAGGCGCGCATCTGCCGAAATATGGTCACCCTCGGCGAGCAACAATATGTCGCCGGGAACTAGCTGCTCTGCCAGAATGCGCATTTCTTCGCCTGCGCGCCGCACACGCGCATACGATGGCAGCATGCGGCGCAGCGCGGCAGTCGCCCGTTCAGCTTTATACTCCTGCCAGAAACTGAACAGCCCGTTGATGATATTGACAAGCCAGATGGCAATGCCCAGCGTCGGTGTTTGCGCTGCGAACGCAACCGCGCCGCCGATCCAGAGCAGCCACGCCATCAGATGCGTAAAATGCGCCAGCAGTGTGCGGATCAGCGGTTTGCGCGGCGGCTCGTGGAGGATGTTGAGCCCATACTGCGCCAGACGTTTACGCGCCTCATCGTGGGTCAGTCCCTGGGGGCTGGAACCGAGCGCCGCAAACACCTGCGCGGTTGCTGTCTGATGTATTGGCGTCGTTTGCATATCCAGCGAATAGTATAGTACGGTAGGGCGCGTGATGAGTTTCAGGAGGTCCGCTATTGCAGATTGCATGGATCGCGACGGACTGATCGCCTTCGGGCGCACCCTGACGACGCTGCTGCGGCCCGATCAGCCGGGGTGCGTCGATGTCTACGACCTGTTCATCCGCAGCCTCGACCTGTTTGGTCCAGACACTGGATTGCGTCTGCGCTTGCCGCCGCTGCCCTGGGAATACCTGTATGTCGAGCGCGCTGGCGACTCGGACAGTATCGACGGATTCCTGGCGCTCAACCCGCAAGGCGAATGTCCAGCAGACGATCGGTGAGGTCGGCGTGGGCGGAACCGTTGTCGGCGAGGTAAAAGGCGGTAGCAGTCCGCTCACCATCGGCGGGGTGCATCACCACGGCGCCAGGGTAGCAGGAGACACCATTACCGTCGGCGGCATCAGTTTCTGCAGCGGCGTGACGATCGGGCGCGGCGCGCGCCGAGGTGCGCAACGTCAACGCCGGCGGCGGCGATTATGCCGAAGGAAACATCGATCAGCGCACGGGCATCTTCAGCACATCGAGCCTGAGCGCCGTCAGCCGGACGATCAGCGCCTCACCGCGTGGCGATGCAGCTACGAAGGCGGAGTGGATTGCGAGACATGTGATGCAACCGCGAGCCAGGCAGAAGATCGCCGGGTGCGGGAAGTTTGTCGGTCGGCAATGCATCGAGTCGGCGTGCAGCTTCATCAGGATCGATCGGTGGGAGCGGTGCAACCGGCAGCTCGTGGTCATGGATTCCGCCTACAAAGGTCTGTCCGCCGCGCAGTTCACCAATGACGACACCGCCGTCGGTCACGCTGTTGATATTCTGCGTGACCTGCATGCCGGCCAGACCTGATGGCACAGGTGCGCCGCAGACGGGGCAGACGTGATTGGTATCGGACAGGGTGTGGTTGCAGGTTGCACAGATCACAGACCGTCTCCTCAACTATGGTGTCATGCGGTGTCCGGTGGCGGGCGACGCCTGCGTGTGCGCCGTGGGGGTGAAGCTTTCAGATGTCCAGGCGAGACGCCCGCGCACCCGGCGGTTGTTTTCACCTTAGCGGAATGCGGAACTCAGGCCAGCATCGCCTCCCGGCGCATCTGAACGCTCCACACGACAATCTACAATCTAAAATCTGCAATCCACAATCTAAAATGGCGTCGTGCCAGAGATGCCGCCGAACACCCGTCGGAACCACGATTGCTGCCCGGCAACCTGCTCCTGCCCCGGAGCATCGGTGAGGCAGGCGTCGAACGCCGCCGTGAGCCGGTCGCGATCAATACCGCCGGGTGTACCGATGAAAACCAGTTGCGTTTCCGGTGTCGCATCGTCCCATGGTTCCCCGACCAGCACCGTAATCCGCACGCCGACAATCTGGAGGATCGCGCGGCGTTTGGGCGTCTCCGCCAGGTAAATGATCCCTTTGCCGCGGAAGATCGTCTCAGGCAACTCCTCGAGTGTCCGACGCAACTTCTTCAGGCTGAATGGACGTTCGTTGACATAACTCCATGTGTCGAACTCGGTACTGTGGTCGTGCTCGTGCTCATGGTCGTGCTCGCAGTGCGGACCATGTTCATGGTCGTGCTCGCAGTGCGGACCGTGTTCATGGTCGTCGTCGTGATGATGACCAGTGCGAATGATAGGCGCAGGATGCACCTCGAGTTTGTAGCGACCGACGCCGAGGATCAGGCTCATCGGTACATCACCGTGGACGGCGGGAAGGATGCGCGCGCGGGGGACAATCTGGCGCACCCACTGCTCCACTCCGGCAAGGTGTTCTTCGCTCACGAGATCGACCTTGTTCAGCACCACAACATCTGCTGCACTGATCTGATGGATGATCAGGTCCTCGTAGTACTTCTGTTGCTGCACATACTCTGCATCGATCACCGTAATGACCGAGTCGAGCCGGAAGAATGGACGAAGTTCGGGAATATCGAACGTTTCCGCCACAGCCCACGGATCACTAACGCCGCTTGCCTCGATGATGAGATACTCAGGGGGATCGTCGCGGTCCAGCAGCAGCAGCGCCGTCTTGAGCAGATCGCCGCGGATGGTGCAGCAGATGCAACCGTTGGCGAGCGAAATCGTCTCTCCCTCCACGCCGACGACGAGCTGGGTATCGATATTGATACTACCGAAATCGTTCACCAGCACCGCCACCCGCAGTCCGTGGTCGGCGTGGAGGATTCGGTTGAGCAACGTCGTCTTACCTGCGCCAAGAAACCCGGTCAGAATCGTGACCGGAACAGACTGAAGCGGCGCTTCGACAGGCATTGGTTCCTCCTTGAGTGCACAAAAGGGCGTTATCATCGCCGTCGCGGGATGCAACACGGACAGCCGGGGCCGTGGAGCGCGCGCGCGACCTGTGCCGGACTGGCGTAGACCGGCGTCGGCGCACTGCGTGAGCGGAGGCTGAAGGTACTGATGTCGCGTGTGCACAACCCGTGGCAAACCGGGCACTCGACCGGATCATCAGCACGCCACGAAGGGCGCAGTTCCTCGATTTCGATCTCGCACTCCGGGCAAGTGTAGACGTAGAGCGGCATTCGACTATCCTGTACATCTTTGAGAATGCGTATAACATGATATATACTATCACTTGCGAAGAGGCATGTCAACGATAGACTGTTTGCTCATTTCTTAAGCAGCAGCGCAATTGCTGGGTGTCAAATTGCGGAGATAGGCGTCGCCGTTGGAGAAAGTGAGAGCGTGTCTCCACATCGCCACGGCGAGCAACCCGACGCGATTCAATCTTTGCCTACGCATCGTCGATGGTTGGCAGGCAGCGTCGGTTATCACTGTACCGACCCGCACGACATCCGTGGTCACGGGCAGGCCTAACGATGCCTATGGATGCTGCCGAAACGACAGCGCGGCGTCTGGCGTGTATTGGCAGATTCATTGTCAACATGCCTGGTTACCCTGCCGTTGTACAAGCGGCCCGGGAAATGGTGATCCGGTTTGAACGGTGACATCTGGTGTGGGAGGTGGTGCGATGATGCGAGCGCTTGGTTTCGATCGACGGCTCATTTCTCGCTGGACTCGGCACTGGGTGACCATTTCAGCCATTGCCGGATTACTTTTGGTGCTCAGCAATATTGCCTTGTTCCTGGCAATTGGCTGGGTGCTCGACACACTGCTGCGTGGAGAAGTAGTCATAGCACGTGAGCATATCATT
>JBEPYG010000201.1:0-8463 GCA_041641515.1 Roseiflexus sp. | reverse complement strand
CGGCGAGATAAACCCCAGTGCGTCAACCGATGCCAGCGTTGCATCGAACTCGACAAACGAGTCGTCATCGAGCAGCCCCAGCCATTCACGCGCTGCCAGTCGCATGTGATAACCGCATTTGCAGACCTTTAGATTGTCACTGAACTGCCTGGTATAGATCAGGTCACCACAGGACGGGCACTTGACCCACATGTTGTCGGGAATCGCCTGACTGTCGATGCGCGCTGCCGTGAAACGCCGCGGCGTGCGCCGAAACAGGTCTTTCATGCTGAGCCCTCCTGGATTCTTTGTGACTCCTGGCACGCGATTATAGCACACCTCCTACATTTTACACTCTGACAGGAAGATATGTGGGTTTCTCAACATCGGCATCACATGTATTACTTGCATCTTGCGCCGGATTGTCATATGATAGCCGCAGTACAGGGAGCGAGCTTGCCGCTTCCTGCTGGTGCTGATCGAAAGGACCGGAATGTTCGATGTCGCAAGAGATTCTCATTGCACTGCTGGTCGGAGCAATTCTGATCGTTGCCATAGCATTGATTCTGGCGCGGCGGCGGCGCGCCGCCCGGTCGGATGAATTGCCGCTGCCTGATATTGGCGGGATCGGCGAAACAATCGATTATACATCGCTCCCCGAAGAGGAACCGCGCACCCTGAGCGAGCGCTTTCGTGCTGCGTCGCCTGGGGTCAAAGCGCTGATCATTTTGGCGCCTGTTGTCCTGATCGGCGTGATTGTCGTGCTGGCGCTGACGTTTGCTCCAGGCGAATCCGGTCCGCCAGCGACACCCCCGCCCCCGCCGCCGCGTCTTGCCATCGAACGTGCCGAAGTCGTCGGCAGAGGAAAAATCGTCGTGGTCGTCCGAACCGAAAATCTGCCATCTGGCGCAACGGTGACGGCGCTCATTCGTGAAGGCAATCAGGAGTTCCCCTGGTTCAACCCCGAAACGGCGCTGGCGCAACCCGACACATTGAGCGGCGAGGCGCAGGTGGTGCTCGACCGCCGTTCTGATGCGCCGATCCCGCGTCAGAGTGAAACGTACACTGTGGTCGCTATCGCGCGCGGAGCGGATGGCGAAATTGCACGATCCGATCCTGCGCCGCTCGACGTTCTGCAGCCGTTCCTTAACGATTTCTATGCCGTGGCCGTTGAATCGACGCCTTCGTCCGAAGTGACGCCATTTGCAACGCTGACGCCTGCGACGCCGGAACCGTCGCCAACGGTCGTAGCAACGCAGGAACTGACCGGCACGGCGACGATTGCGGGCAACATCCGGAGCGCGCCCAATCGTGAAGCAGAGGTAGCGGGTCGTCTGTCGCTCGGCGAGGTCGTCACACTCTTCGAACGCAGCATCGATGGCGAATGGTACCGCATCTCGACATCGGCAGGTCTCAGCGGATGGGTCAGCCGCACGTTGCTGATTGTCGATCAGGACCTGGCGGCGCAGCTGCCGGTTGCTACGCCCGACGATCTGCCAAAAGCTGCGGTGTTCAATGGCGGGAATGTGCGCACTGCACCAAACCTGCGTGGTTTGGTGATCGATCAGGTCAATGCAGGGGAAAGCGTGACGCTGCTGGCGCGCAACGCCGACAGCACATGGGTGAAGATAATCAACGAGCGCGAGATCACAGGATGGGTCAGCCGCACGTTACTCACAGTGTCACCCGGCGACCTGCGCGATCTGCCGGTCTCGAATGAGACCGTGCCAACGCCGCTGCCGGCGACTGTAGCTGCACTGCCGCCGCCGCCCACCCCAAATGCAACAGCGCCGCCGGTAACCGGATTGACTGCCATTGTCTTCAATGGCGGGAATGTGCGTGCTGCGCCAAACCTCCAGGGGCAGGTGCTCGATCAGGTCAATGCGCGCGAAACCGTGCAACTGCTGTTCAAAACTGCCGATGGGAACTGGTACCAGATTACCAATGTTCGCGGCGTGACAGGATGGGTTAATCGCACCCTCCTGACCATCGATCCAGATGTGGCGCGTCGTGTGCCGGTAGGACAGTAAACGTTGAACGTTGAACGTGCGAACGTTCAACGTTTGCACGCTTTTACATTGTTTTCCCCAGTTCGGCAGAGCGCCGGTAGGCTGCCCAGATTGCATCGGAGAGGACGGTGCGCAACCCGCCGCGCTCGAGTTCATAGAGTGCAGCGGCAGTTGTACCGCCTGGCGACGTCACGCCGTTGCGGAGTTCGACGGGATGTTTCCCGCTCTGCATGGCATAGTGAACCGAACCGAGCATTGTTTGCAGCACAAGTTCTTCCGCCATGTAGCGTGGCAAACCCAGGTGAACACCGGCATCGATCATGGCCTCCAGCACCATGAAGACATATGCAGGACCGGTGCCGTTGATAGCGGTTGCCATATCGAGATAGGTCTCATCATCAACGAACATCTGGCGTCCAAACGAACCAAGGATGGTGCGCGCCCAATCACGTTGGAGTTCACTCACATCGGGCGATGCAGTCCAGACGGTCATGCCTTCGCCGATTTGCGCCGGGGTGTTGGGCATGGCGCGCACCACGGCGCTATGCGCAAGCCCCTGGACGTAGGTGCGGATCGGGACGCCGGCGGCGATGGAGATGACCAGTTCCCCATCGCGCAGTGCACCACGCAGTTCGGGCATGAGTTTGGGCACGGTCTGCGGCTTGACGGCAAAGATCGCTACCTGCGCCCAGTGCGCAGCTTCGACGTTATCGTCGGTGACGCGCACACCATAACGGTGTTCGATCTCCTCACGCCGTTCGGCGCGTGGTTCGGTGGCGACAATCTGGTCAGCAGGAAGCAGATTCTGCTTCAGCAATCCGCTGATCATGGCTTCACCCATGATCCCGGCGCCAATGATCGCAATACGGATATCACGCAGCATAGATGCTCCCGTCGTTCAATCTCAGTGTTGCTCGTCTCCGGTGTTTCAGGCGGAAGGCTCGAGCCCGGGTGTCGGGAAACGTGAGCAGAGCGAGAACACCTCTTCGCGCACCCGGTTGATGACGTGATCGTCATGAATGTGCGTAATGACTTCGTCGATCAGCGCGGCGATCTGTTCCATCTCCGGTTCCTTCATCCCACGGGTCGTCAGAGCTGGCGTGCCCAGCCGAATGCCGCTGGTCACCAGCGGCGATTTGTCGTCGTTGGGGACGGCATTCTTGTTGGTGGTGATCGCCGCGCGGTCGAGCGCCTCCTGCGCCGCCTTGCCGCTCACCCCCTTGTTGCGCAGGTCGATCAGCATCAGGTGATTGTCGGTGCCGCCGGAGAGGATGTGGTAGCCGCGCGCCATCAGGGCGCCTGCCAGCGTTTGCGCGTTGCGAATGACCTGCCGGGCGTACACCTCGAACTCCGGCTGCAGATTCTCGCCAAAACCGACCGCCTTGGCGGCGATGACGTGCATCAGCGGTCCGCCCTGCACACCAGGGATCACCATTTTGTCGAGCAATTCCGACATCATCAGGGTTCGACCGCTCTTCGCCGCTTTCAACCCAAAGGGGTTCTCGAAATCCCTCCCCATCAGGATCACGCCGCCACGCGGTCCGCGCAGCGTCTTGTGGGTGGTCGAGGTGACGACATGGGCGTGGGGAATGGGGCTGGGCAGCAATCCTTTGGCGATCAACCCGGCGGGATGCGCAATATCGGCAAAGAGGAACGCGCCAACGTCATCGGCAATCTGGCGGAAGATGGCAAAATCGATGGCGCGCGAGTAGGCGCTGGCGCCGACCGTGATCATTTTGGGACGTTCACGGCGCGCGATGTCGGCCACCTGATCATAATCGATACGTTCGGTCTTCGGGTCGATGCCATACGCCACGAAGTCGTAGAGCTGGCCCGAAAAGTTGACCGTCGAGCCGTGGGTCAGATGCCCGCCGTGCGCCAGGTTCATGCCAAGCACTTTGTCGCCAGGGCGCAGAAACGTAAAGTAGACGGCCATGTTCGCCTGTGATCCAGAATGTGGTTGCACATTGGCGTACTCTGCGCCGAACAACTCCTTGACCCGTGCACGCGCCAGGTCTTCCACCTGATCGACCCATTCACAACCACCGTAGTAGCGCGCACCCGGGTATCCTTCGGCGTACTTGTTCGTCAGCGCTGATCCCTGCGCTTCCATCACGGCGCGACTGGTGTAATTCTCGCTGGCGATCAGTTCCAGTCCGTCGCGCTGACGGCGCATTTCGCCTTCGATAATGCGCGCAACAGCAGGATCGCTGCGCCAGAGGGTCTGAAGCATGGACATGGATGGATCTCCTTCCGGGATATGTAGCGGCTGCCGCGCAGCCAACACCACGAACAGCGCTTATCCGAATAACGCTGCTGTCATTGCCAAGCTCTCGATAACTTTCACATTATACTGTATCGGCAGCGGCATTGAGATGAAAGAAAAGCAATGAATGACGTTTACCAAAGAACTGTGCTGATCACCGGAGCATCCTACGGGATCGGCGCAGCAACGGCGCGGGAATTCGGGCGTCGGGGCGCGCATGTGCTTTTGCTGGCGCGCACACAGTCGGCGCTGGAAGAGGTGGCGCGTGATATTCGCGCATCAGGCGGTGCAGCATCGGTCTATCCGGTCGATCTCACCGACGCGCGCGCTGTGGCGGATGTCGCCCGACAGGTGCTTGCCGCGACCGGTCCGCCCGATATTCTCCTGAGCAATGCAGGCGCTGGACGCTGGCTGTTCATCGACGAGACGACGCCAGAAGAAGCTGTGGCGATGATGGCGATGCCCTATTTTGCCGCTTTCTACATCACACGCGCCTTGTTGCCAGCGATGCGTGCACGGGGCAGCGGTCATCTCGCGTATGTCAACTCACCGGCGTCGCTGGTGGTGTGGCCCGGCGCAGCTGCGTATACCGCTGCGCGTTGGGCGTTGCGCGGGTTTGTCGAAGCATTGCGTGCCGAACTGCACAGCACTCGCCTGCGGGTGACGACGATTATCCCAGGGCTGGTTGCAACGACGTATTTCGAGCATAACCCTGGTGTGCTGGAGCGTGTGCCGGAGCTGGCGCGTCGCCTGCTGCCTGTCCTGACCGCCGACCAGGCGGCGTGTGCTATTGTGGATGGACTCGCGCGCGGAAAGCGCGAGATTGTGCTGCCAGGGATGCTGCGCCTGCTCTACGCAGCCTACACTGTCGCACCCGGTCTGGTGCAATACCTGACCATCCTGAGCGGGGCAAAGCGGTCGCCAGACCAGACCGCTCGATAATGCGCATGCCGGATAATTGCCAGTTATCTACCTCCCGTTACCGAATACGATCTCTATGACGTGAGGTTACAACCATGACCGGCGTCAAGATGATGTATACTAACGGTTGGATGTGCGCTTGACACGTTTGCGCACCCGCGAACGAGAGACAGAAAGGGGAGTAGTATGGCTCGAATCGCAATTCATGGATTCGGTCGTATCGGTCGCTCACTGTTGAGGGTCGCTCTAAAGGACAATCTGTGGACCCCCGTCTCCATCTCCGACATCCGCGACGTACCGACGTTTGCCGCACTGTTTGAAGTGGACTCGAACTATGGTCGCTGGCACGAAGAAGTTGTCGCCGGTGACAACAAGTTCATCATCGGCGGGCGCGAGATCCCGTACTTCAACTCGCTGAACGAATTGCCCGACTGGGCTGCGCTAGGGGTCGATCTGGTGATTGACTGCACCGGTCGCGCGACGGTGCGCAATGTTGCTCAGCAACATCTGGATCGTGGTGCGAAGCGCGTGCTCATCAGCGCGCCGAGCAAATCGCTGCAGGACTGTGACGCGGTGTTGTTGGCAGGCATCAACCTCGACACGTTTGACCCTGAGAAGCACAAGATTGTAAGCATGGCGAGCTGCACGACCAATGCACTGGCGCCGGTCGTCAAAGTGGTGCTGGAGAACTTTGGCATCCACCATGGTCTGTTTTCGACCGTTCACGCTTATACCAACACCCAGTCGCTCACCGATCAGCCGATGAAGGATCGGCGCGACTCATGGGCTGCCACCGAGAACATCATTCCCTCGTCGTCGGGTGCGGCGCGTGCGTTGCAGTTCATCTGGAAGGACCTGAAGATCACCGGCAAGGCGTACCGGGTTCCAACGCGCACCGGCAGCATTGCCGAACTGAACCTGGTCACCGAGAAACCGGTTACCGTCCAGTCCGTCAATGACGCATTCCGCAAAGCTGCGTCCGAACCGCCGCTCAAAGGCATTATGGGGGTGCTCGAAGACGAGTGGGCATCATCGCGGATCGTCGGCGACCCGCATTCGTCCATCGTCGATCTGCCGCTGACCCAGGTGATGGGCGAGAACTTCCTGTCGGTTGCGGCGTGGTACGACAATGAGATGGGGTATGCGACGCGCCTCGCCGAAGTCGCTGCACGCCTTGCTGTCTAGCCTCTGAAGCTAGTCGCACGTCAGCGGTCGTATGCCGGTTGTCCGGTGTATGACCGCTGCGTGTGTTGAGCTTTGTACATCGAGACTAGTCCATCCACTCTGAGGTTCTCTCCAGTAGTATAATGCAGATAGAACCGAAAAGCGCATCAATAGTATGCCGGTGCAGGGCGCATCCGATCGTTCCTTGCAGGCATACCTGGAAGGGGTGGCGCCGGTGTTCGACATTCGCCAGCTCGACATTTGGCCCTGGTTGCCACTGGCGCTGTTCAGCGCACTGCTGGCTCTCTGGTATGTTCAGGATGTCATCGCCACCCTGCGCACGCTGCGTCTCGACCCGCACCCTGGTCTTCCCGACGCCAATCCTCTGGTAACGGTCATCATTCCGGCACGCAACGAAGCTGCACGTATTGGCGCCTGTCTCGAAGGGCTAACGCGGCAGTCGTACCGTATCTTCGAGGTGATCGTCGTCGACGACGACTCAAACGATGGTACGGCTGATGTCGTGCGCCGATTCGCAGCGCGTCTTCCGTCGCTCACGATCCTTTCGTCGAAAGGATTGCCGCACCACTGGGCTGGCAAGTGCTGGGCATGCTGGCAGGGTGCGAATCATGCGCGCGGCGACTGGCTGCTTTTCCTTGACGCCGACGTTACGCCGCAGCCGGAGCTGCTGGCGTCGCTCGTAGGGCGCGCAACAGCCAGACGCGATATGATCACGCTTGTACCGCTGATTCATCTGACGTCCTTTGCGGAACGGCTGGTGCTCCCGCCATTCATCGGACTGATATCCACCATCTATCCGTTCGATCGGGTGAACGATCCGTCGTCGCCGCTGGCATTCGCAATTGGTCAGTGTATCATGGTGCGGCGCGACGTCTACGCCGCTATTGACGGTCATCGTGCAGTGCGCGGGAGTGTGCTGGAGGATATGGACCTAGCGCGGTTGGTCAAGCAGTCGGGGTATGCGCTCGAAGCCGCTATTGCGCCCGATCTGCTCGAGGTGCGGATGTACAATGGATGGACGACGCTCACAGAAGGGTTGAAGAAGAATGCCGTCGCCGGGTATCGCAGTGGTGGCGTGCGTTCTGGGTTGATGGGCCTGCGTCTGGGGTTGATGGCGGTCATGCCGTGGAACATGGTGATCGCCGGGCAGGTGCTGCCGCTCATTGGCGGCGACTCTGCGCTGGCGCAGACGCTGACGCTGGCAGGCGTCGTGCTGTTGGTTATCAGTGCGCTGTGCTGGGGGGTGGTCATTCGCTACCGCTTCCGCATCTCACCACTATGGGGCCTGCTCTACGGTCTGGGCACGGCGGTCTACTTTGCGCTGGCGGCACAGGCGCTGCGCCAGATCCGCAGCGGCAAGGGGGTCGAGTGGAAGGGGCGCGTGTTCACGCGCTAATGCCATTTCGGATTGCCGAAGGGCACGCTTTGGGGGATGCTGCGCACATGGCTGCGGGTGGAACGATCGCGCCCCCGGACCCTCCCAGAATGGGAAAGACGTTGCACTGCAACGTCGCTGCGTATTGTTATGGCGCACCTGTGAAGGTAAAGTAGATATCAGCGCGCACACCGCTCAACGTGCCGCGATAATGGTATCCGTACACGCCTGTGGGGTTGCGTGCGCTGAGTTGCACCCCCAGTGCCGGCGAAACGCCGATGCGTCCGCGATTGTCTGCCTGGACCGGCGCATTGAGCACGTACAGTCCATCCGGCGATGTCACCCAAAACTCCAGCAGTTCGTTGGCGCGAAAGCCGCTTGCCGTCAGGCGGAACGTGGTGCGTTGCCCGCCCTCGGCAGGTGAGACCGATGCGTTGCGGCTGGTGGCGGGACGTGGCGTTCCCAGGGGCGCGACATAGTCGCGCGTCAGTTTGAACGGCGCCGTTACAGCGCGTCCAGTGCTGGCGCCCTGCGCGGTGACCGTCCAGATCCCCTGCTGATCGCGTTCCACCCGGAAAGCGACGCGAACATTGCCTCCCTCACGCTGCACCAGGCGCTCATCGATCGGTTCGATACCCGCGCCGGCCGGTCGCGTCAACCAGACGCCGACCTTCTCGTTTGGATCGAAACCGCTGGCATTGAAGACGAAACCGGACCCTGGCGGCGCG
>JBEPYG010000200.1:0-8485 GCA_041641515.1 Roseiflexus sp. | reverse complement strand
TTGCTGAACTGTTGCTCGTTATCGTTGCGCCGATTGCAGCGACGTTGATCCAGCTAGGCATTTCGCGCGCACGCGAGTTTCAGGCGGATGAACTTGGCGCCCGCATCCTGGGTGACCCGCTGCCACTAGCGAGCGCGCTGGAGAAGATCGAGTGGGCGTCGCGGCGGGGGTTCATGCAGACAAACCCGGCTACGGCTTCGCTCTACATCGTCAACCCGCTGAGCGGTTCCGGCGGCGTGATGCGCCTGTTCAGCACCCACCCGCCGACCGAGGAGCGCATCGCGCGCCTGCGGGCAATGGCGCGCCAGAGCAACCGGCGTGGCGCGCTGGTGGTGTAGTGTGGTTCATGGTGATTATGTCAAAAAGTGGAGGCGGCCGCCTGGTCGCCTTCGCTTTTTTGCGCTACAATAGAAGTCCGGGATTTCACGATCATGGTTGATGCAGAGCTGGAACATCGCGCTGGTGAGGCGCCGAAAATGTACTGGCAGGTGTTATTGCGCCTGCGCTGGCTGCTTGGCGGCACAATCGGACTCACGTTCGCGATCGGACGCATGATCGAATCGCTTTGGTT
Organism: Roseiflexus sp.; assembly: GCA_041641515.1. Lineage (GTDB taxonomy): Bacteria > Chloroflexota > Chloroflexia > Chloroflexales > Roseiflexaceae > Roseiflexus. The sequence goes on along the minus strand of JBEPYG010000200.1, from coordinate 7,914 downwards.
CGATCCCGACATTTCGATAATGCGCGTGCTGGGTGATGTAGCTGCCTGGGGGCTGCTCGGCGGTCTCGCAGTCTGGCTGACGCTGACATGGGTCAGTCGCCAAGAGCAACGGTATCAGGCCGGGCTGGAACAGGCATTACGCGACCAGCAGCGCGCCTACAGTCAACTGGCGCTGCTCAGCGAAGTCAACCGGCGAATCGTCGATTCGGCGACTCTCGACGAGATTCTTGATGCAGCGCTTACCTTCCCACGACAGCTGGTTCCGGCGCGCGCAACCGCAGTGCTTCTGCTCGACCCGACGGGTATCGTTGAGACGCGCGCGCACGGTGCATCTGCGGATGAATTGCTCCGTCTGCGCAAGACGCTGAACATCGTCGAACGCATGACCACTGCTCGCCGTCCGCAGATTATTGAGGAGGCCAGCAGTGCCAGCGTGTGCCTGGCACTGCCACTGCACGATGGTATGGCGCCGCTGGGGTGGATCGAGTTGCACCTCGAGCGACCGATAACGATTGCGCCGGACGAACTGGCGTTGCTGGAGACGATCGCCAATGAGATTGCCGAGGCAATCGCGAGCGCGCGGCGTCGTTCTCGAGAAGAACGGGCAATTTATCAACTGGAGCGCGCCATTGCCGAGGAACGTGCCCGCATTGCGCGTGATATTCACGATGGAATCGCTCAGAGCCTTGCGTTTATGCGAATGCGAATCGATCTCTGGTATGAATGGGTCGAGAGCGACCCGCAGCGCCTGCGCGCCGAGTTGATCGAGTTGAAAACCACCCTGCGCGAGCAGATCCGCGAGCTGCGACGGGCAATCTTTGCGCTGCGCCCGGTGCAGTTCGACGAACTCGGTTTCGTCGGCGGATTGCGCCGCTATATCGTTGAGTTTGCCGGACAGCACAGCTGGGATATTCATGTCGATCTGTCGGGGACACCCTCTACTATCTCACCGGAAGTCGAAGCGGTCGCGTTCCGCGTTGTGCAAGAGGCGCTGACCAATGCCGCCAAACACGCAGCGACCTCACATGTCGAGGTGGTCATTGGACAGGTGGACGAAGGGCTGCAAATCGTCGTCCGTGACAACGGTCGAGGGTTCGATCCGGGGGCGCTCCCCGAAGCGCCGGGACACGTTGGTCTGCGCCAGATGCGCGAGCGCCTCGTGGCATTGCGCGGGCAATTGACGATTCTGTCACGCCCCGGCGCCGGCACGGAACTGCGCGCATGGATACCACTTCTGCCAGGCGTCGAACAGTGAATGGTCAACGTTCGACGTTGGGCGCCGGAATGTTTGTTTGTTCGTTATCGAGGGCTGTATGAGCAATAATCCCATCCGTATTCTGCTTGCCGACGATCATCGTATGTTCCGGCAAGGGTTACGCGAACTGCTCGAGCGCAAAGACGGGTTCGTGGTCGTTGGCGAGGCATCGACCGGGCGCGAGGTGCTGTCACAGGTGGCGACATTGCAACCAGACATTGTGCTGCTCGACATTCAGATGCCGGAGATCGACGGTGTTGCCGTTGCGCGTCAGCTCGCGCAGGCTCATCCAGATGTCAAGGTCATCATGCTGACGATGTATCGCCAGGATCAGCATCTGTTCGAGGCGATCAAAGCTGGAGCGCGCGCTTACCTGCTCAAGGACGCCGATGCCGACGAGTTGATCGATGTGATCGAACGGGTGCACCGTGGTGAAGCAGCACTCGATCCCACCGTTACACTGCGGGTGTTCGATGAGTTTCGCCGCCTTAGCGTCGATCAGGACGCCGAACAATTGACAGATCGCGAGCGCGATATCCTGACACTGCTGGCTGAAGGGCATGACAATCGCACGATTGCGCAACGCCTGTTTCTTTCGGAGAAGACAGTTGGCAACCGTCTGAGTGAGATCTTCCAGAAACTCGGCGTTAGCAACCGCACCCAAGCAGCGCTGGTAGCGGTGCAGCGCGGACTGATAGCACCGCCAAAATCGGACTCGAGTGAGTGATAGATTATTTCCCGGCAGACCACGACTCCTGTCTGAGCACGGCGGACTGCGCCTCTGACACGACCTTCGAGCGCGTGGGCGCGCTCTGAAGGGGACACGATGCTCCCGGCGACTATGTTCACCTCAAATACCGTAGACTACACGGGTGATAGCAAAATAAATCGGCAGCCCCAGTGTCAGGTTGAATGGAAAGGTGATCACCAGTGCAGCAGTCAGGTAGTAGCCAGGGTTGGCCTGTGGCAATGCGATACGTACTGCGGCGGGCGCCGCGATATACGATGCGCTAGCTGCAAGCACCCCCAGCACCATGCCACCGCCCGGCGACAATCCGGACAGGTTACCAAGCAGGATGCCGACGATCCCATGCAGGATGGGAATGACAATACCAAATCCGATCAGGAATCGCCCGGCTTTCGCCACGTCGCGGAACTGACGCGCAGCAACCATGCCCATTTCGAGCAGGAAGAAGGTCAGCGCGCCTTTGAATGGATCGACGAACAACGGCGTCACCTGCGCAAATCCCTCCTTGCCGGCTGCTGCACCAATCACCAGACCGCCGAACAGCAACAGGATGCTCTTGCCGGTCAGCACTTCGTGCAGCACGCTCCGCCACGACCCGACCTGCCCGAGTCGCATGCGCGCAATCACCAGCGCAACAATAATTCCAGGGATCTCCATAACAGCGACCAGCGCCGGCACAAACCCTTCATACGGCATCGGAATGCTTTCCAGAAATGTCAGACTGGCGCTGAATGTGACCGCCGAGACCGAACCATAGTGCGCAGCGATGGCAGCCGAGTCGGCGACGCTGAACTTCCCCAGTCTGTTCAGAATGGCATAGCACCAGACCGGAATAGCTGCGCCAAAGAGGAGCGCCACCAATACCGGCGCCCACAATTGAGCAATTGGTGTTGCTGACAGTTCAGCGCCGCCTTTCAATCCGATCGCCAGCAACAGGTAGATCGAGAGAGCGGTGTACAATGCATCGGGAAAGTGGAGATCGCTTCGTACCAGGGTCGCAACGATTCCGAGCAGGAATGCCAGCGCCATCGGTGAAAGCAGGTTGAGACGGATCAGTTCGAAGAAGTCCATAGCGTTCCCTGTTTCCTGTTTAAATACCTGTACACCGATGTCACGATTGTGATCGGTTGTTTCAGGCTGAGGATATCGCTGTCTATTATAGCGACCGTGTATACGCAGGTAGTTCAAACGTGGTGTGTGAAACGTTCCAGGAGCCGCTACAATCCGTCCTAGCTGCACTCCTGACAACCCTGCCATCTCCAAGAGGTCCATTGCTTGACGTGGGGTGCGGTACAGGGGACAAAACGTCTCTGCTGCGTTCGGTGTGCACGCCGGCGGTTTCGCTGGTCGGTCTGGATCATGATCGACAGGCACTGCGGGAAGCTGTGCACAACGAAAGGATACTGGCAGTTGCAGGGGATGCGCACGCACTGCCGTTGCGTCCAGAGTGCTGCGGCGCCGCAGTGTGTATTGCGGCATTCAGTCTGTTCCACGACCAGCGCCAGGCACTGCGGGAAGTGCGTCGTGTGGTGCGTTCAGACGGGTGGATTGTGGTAGTCACAGCCACAACAGCGTGGATGCCGTGGTCTCCTCGTATGCGCGATTGGATGGCGACGTGGTATGCGCGTGTCGGTCTCACGACGGATTACTGGTTGACAATGCCTGATCCGGTCGTTGATCTTGCCACTCTGATGCAGGAGACCGGTTGGAACGACGTGCGCGCCGGGGCATTCGTCCTCGAAACGGAAGCTGCTTCGTCTCAGATGGCACTGCCGTTGCTGACACCAGCAGCGATACGGCAGCACCTCACACCCTCAGACATGCGCGAGTACGATGGTATTGCAGCACAGTCCGAACCCGAATTGCTGCCACTAATGCTGGTCGTTATGGGAAGATGAGTGTAACGCTCTCCAGAGACGCACTCTGTCCAGACGTACAACGCACAGATGCACGCAGGCTCACGAGCGCTGTCCCTGCCTGACGATCCCCGTGCTCCTGAGGTGAACATAGCACGCACGTGCGCGAGCGTCTCGCCAGTGGTACGATAGGCTTCAGCCTATCCGCTGCTACGCCCCCACGTGCGCGAGTGTCTTGCGTCGAACAACTACTGTTTGCGGGCTGAAGCCTGTTCTGTCTTGTTGACAAGACGGTTCGGCAAAGCAGGAAGTGCAGCAGTCGACTGGCGCCACGCCTGGATGCCCCAGATGACCAGCGCCGTCGCTGCCGCCTCGTCGAGATTGCCCACGACCGGCAGGGCGTCGGGGATCAATTCAAGAACGCCGGCGGTTGGATTGATCAGGTAGATGACGCCGAGCGCAACTGCGCCAAACGCAATCAGACGACGTTGCCAGGGACGGTTCATAGATGCCTCTCTCTGGTTGAGCCTGCATTGTTACCGTCAAAATGACGTTGAGACGGTGAGGAAAGTTGCAGACCGATGTGAACCGTCTTTCGTGCGCGTGGTATACTGCCAGTTATGTCTGCACATCTCGATACGGTCTCTACCTGTCACGGATCGCTGCTGCTCCCCGCGTTCTTGCCGGATGCCACGTTCGGCACAGTTCGCGCAACCGACGCGGGTGACGTGTACACCGCCGGGATACGTGCGCTGGTGATGAACACCTTCCACCTGATGCAAAAGCCCGGTTCATCGACCATTCAGGCGCTTGGCGGGTTGCACGCGATGAGTGGCTGGAACGGACCGATCATGACCGACTCAGGCGGCTTTCAGGCGTACTCGCTGATCCGCCAGAACCCCAAACAGGGTCGTATCACCGATCAGGGGATTGTCTTTCAGCCGGAAGGCGCCAGCCGCAAGTTTCAACTCACCCCAGAAAAGTGCATCCAGCTGCAACTGGCGTATGGCGCCGATATTGTCGTCTGCCTCGACGATTGCACACACGTCGACGACTCACCTGCCGAGCAGCGTGCCTCGGTGCGACGCACCATTCGCTGGGCAGCGCGGTGCAAACAGGAGTTCGATCGCCAGATAGCCATGCGCCGGCTCGGCGACAGACAACCGCTGCTCTTCGCGGTGGTGCAGGGGGGCGGTATTCCCGAACTACGTCGCGAATGCGCAGAAGCGTTGCTCGACATCGGGTTCGATGGGTACGGGTACGGCGGATGGCCCCTCGACGCGCAGGGTGACCTGCTCACTGACATACTGGCGCTTACCCGTGAACTGATCCCGCCGCATCTGCCGCTCCATGCGCTTGGGGTCGGGCACCCGGAGTACGTCACGATCTGTGCGCGGATGGGGTATCAGTTGTTCGACAGCGCCCTGCCGACACGCGATGCGCGCAGTGGTCGCCTCTACGCCTTCGCCGCTGATCCGCGCGCTCCGGGTTTTCGTCTGGATGGCCGCTGGTTCCATTATGTCTACATTGACGACGACCGGCATATCAAGGCCGATGCACCGGTTTCGCCCGGCTGCGATTGTTACACCTGCGCACGCTACTCCCTCGGCTATCTGCACCATCTTCGCGCTATTGGCGAAACGCTCTTCTACCGACTGGCAACCATCCACAATCTCCGGTTTATGAGCATGCTGATGGATCTGCTCGCTGCGGCAAGGCGACCATCACCTGCGCCTGCGACGAGCGAATGACAGCACGCCAGCGATGACCCCTGCCAGGAAAACGACACTCCCTGCCTGGAAAAGCGTATTGGCGACTGCCGCGTGGAATGCATAGCGCGCCACCAGTTCCGGCGTCGGATCTTGATATGGAATGCCTACAAAGAGCACGTTGTACACGAAACTGACAAATATGAGCATGATACCGGCGCCGATGAAAAGAAGATACCAGTGTGATCTCATTATGGTGATACTCGCAATCTAGCGCAAGTCCCCGATGGTCTCCGCCGGAAAAGAAGATACCAGTGTGATCTCATTATGGTGATACTGTCGCTGCCCGTCAATCGTCAGGCATCAACGTCGCTGGCGCTGTTGACGACGCAGGCAGCCGCCGGCGCCGTGCGGATGTATGCCTCGATTCCGTGTTCTTAATTCGTGCCCGAATTAACGAAAATCTTACGTTTTCGCCCGTAACGTTTTGCCGGTTGCTGTGTTTCTGAATTGCATTTACCGATGACAAGATAACAATGACACTAGGAGGGATGCCAATGGCTCTCATCGGGGTAATCGGTCACGCAATGGCCGCGCTGGCATTCGCAGGCCTGACCGGATTTGTGATCATGCGCCGCCACAAACTGGCGCGCACACTCTCACGCAACGCAACCATTGCCTACCGGTCGATCCTCATCGTCAGCAGTGTGATAGCGCTGATCCATGCATACTACGCAGTTGATGACATTGTGTCCGGCAGCGTTCCATCACCGGCGGATCCGCTCTACATTGCGCTTCACTCGCCAGCGCTGGTTGCGTTGAGCGCTGTGCTGCTATTTTTGACCAGCGTCAAACTGATCGCCGAGCGCAGCCCGCGCCCGCGCCGCATCCTGGCTATCGGCGCGCATCCCGACGACCTGGAGATTGCGTGTGGCGCAACGCTGGCGAAGATGCGCGACGCCGGGCATAACGTCTACGCCATGGTGCTGACATGCGGCGAAGCGGGTGGTGACCCTGCAATTCGTCTGCGCGAAGCACACAACGGCGCCTCCTTCCTCGAGGTCAATCAGGTCGAAGTGCTCAATTTCAACGATACCAGACTGGCAGAACAGGTCAACGACATCACACACGCCATCGAAGCTCGTATTCGCACGTATAAGCCCGACATCATCCTCACCCATTCGGCGCACGACCAGCACCAGGATCATTTTGCCGTCCATCAGGCGACCCTGCGAGCTGCACGGAACCACAGCGCCATTCTGTGCTACGAAAGCCCCTCGGTGACACGCGATTTCCAGCCGACGTTCTTTGTGGACATCGATGGGTACCTGGATGTCAAAATCGAGAGTGTGCGCACCCATGCGGATCAGCGCACAAAGTCGTATGTCAGCCCGGAACGGGTGCGCGGGGTTGCGGTGTTCCGTGGCGGTCAGGCAAAAACACGCTACGCCGAAGGGTTCGAGGTCGTCCGTGCAATTTCTACAGCAATAGGAGATATGTGATGAAACGCGTTCTTGTTACTGGTGTTGGCGGTCCTGCCGGGCAAAGCCTGGCGCACCAGCTGATTGAACTCGGGTATCAGGTCGTCGGTACGGATATACGTCCTGTCGATATGCCAGGGGTCATAGTCTGCCGCGTGCCTCCTGCCAGTGACCCGGCATTCGTCGAGACGCTGCGCACACTGACAGTAGCGTGTCGCGCCGACCTGGTCATCCCGACGGTCAGTGAGGAGTTGCCGGTGCTGGCGCAAGAAACCGACTGGCCCGCGCCAATCGCTCTGGCGCCGCGCCAAGGAGTGCTGCTGGCAAACGACAAGTGGTTGACGTGGCAACGTTTGAAGGAGCGGAATGTGCCTGTTCCGCGCGCCATGCTCCCTTCACACGTCCAGAGCGACGATCACGTTGCACAGACGATCGGCTGGCCCTGCATCGCCAAACCGCGCGTTGGACGCGGCGGGCGCAATGTGATATTGTATCAGGAGACCGACTTCGACGAACTGCGCGCTCTCGATGATCACTTCATTCTTCAGGAATTCATCCCGGGTGTTGAGTATGCACCAAACGTGTACATCCGTCGCCAGGGAGGCAGTGTGGTCGTCCCGCTGCGCAAAACGGCACTCAAACAGGGCAGGATTGGTAATGCGCTCAGCGTCGTGCGCGATGACTCCGCTGATGTAGCTGCACTGGCATGTGCGGCTGCGCATGCGCTGGAGCTCACCGGCGCACTTGATATCGATGTTCGCCGACGAAGTGATGGTATTCCGGTGGTGCTGGAGGTCAATGCGCGCTTTGGCGCTCACAGCGCCCACGCACCGGAAGTGTTGCGCGCACTGCTCGATGAGATCAC
>JBEPYG010000199.1:0-8504 GCA_041641515.1 Roseiflexus sp. | reverse complement strand
CACGACGATCAGCATGGCACAGCAGTCGTGGTGCTGGCAGGTCTGCGTAATGCGGCAACACTGGTTGGCAAGCGTCTCGACCAGATGCGTGTGGTTGTCAATGGCGTCGGCGCAGCAGGCACTGCGATCATTCGTAACCTCCTCAGCGCCGGAGTAGGCGACATTATCGCTGTAGATCGGGCAGGCATCCTGACTATCGACGAGGATCACCATCTGACACCAGTGCAGCAGCAGATCGCCAAGCTTACGAATCGTGAACAACGGCGCGGTGGGCTGGCAGAAGCGCTTGTTGGCGCTGATGCCTTCATTGGCGTCTCGACCGGGAATCTGCTCACTGCGGCGATGGTACAGAGCATGGGGAGCGACCCGATTGTCTTTGCACTCGCCAACCCCATTCCCGAAGGCGACCCCGAGATGTTGCAACACTATGCGCGCGTCGTAGCTACCGGCCGCTCTGATTTCCCCAACCAGATCAACAACGCCCTCAGTTTTCCGGGCATTTTCCGCGGGGCGCTCGACGTGCGCGCCGCAAAGATCACTCCCGGGATGCGCCTGGCAGCTGCTGAAGGGCTGGCAAGCGTGATCAGCCGCGAGGAGTTGAATGAGGAGTACATCATCCCGAGCGTGTTCAACCGCGACATCGTGCCGGCTATTGCGGAAGCTGTAGCGCGCGCCGCACGGGCGGAAGGCGTTGCGCGCGCGAATAATGGGATGTGATCGACAACCGAACAAACCAGCGTTGCAGGAATCGAAAAGCGGTAGTGACTAGCTTGTCGGCTACCGCTTTTTAATCTGCACCATGCAGGACAGAGATAGATGGCGTCTCTGACATTACATGATGTCGTGCCGTTTGATCAGGAGGTAGAACCACCAGCGATCGACAACTACCGTAAAGAGAAAGAGTGCGATCGCAATGGTTGCCAGTCGACCATATCGCCACCGGTCCCAGATGGCGTTCAGCGCCACCGCAGCGCCGACACAGACCAGCGGCACGACGAATACAATATGTTTGAGCACCATATCGGCGACATAGGCGCTTACAAGCGTATATATGACAAAGATGCCCAGCCATGCGCTCCAAAAGAATCCATACTGGCGTCCAGATCGATCGAAATAGAGACCCCCCAGCCCCACAATTGCCAGTATCAACAGCGGATAGGTCGTATGATTGCGCAGAAAGATAGTATTCGCCAGAAAGTTGCTCAAAGGACTCTCTCGTGCTTCTACATCGGGGCGTAACTCGGCGGCGGTCATATTGATGATGTTGTTCACAACCGACGGCAGAGTCGAATTCACAAACACTGATACGAACTGTACGTGATACACGGCAAACGCAAAACTTTCAGCCAGAACCATTCCGATCAACACGGAGAGGACGAACTGCCGATTCGTTTTCGCTCCCTGCAACAGTTTGACAAGCATCAGAATACCCAGCATCGTGAAGGTCATAATGCCGATGATCGTGTACGATAGTAGCGACAGCGCCAGCAAGCTCGTCCATAATCCAAACCGCTTCCATTCGCGCAGTACCGGCATCTGCTGATAGTTCAGCGCCAGGAAGGTCAATACAAGCAGGGACGCCCATAAGCCGAACTGCGTCGGATAGTTTCCCCATGACATCAGGAAGTAGGGCATAGGCAACAGATGGTACAGTGCTGCTGCAATCAGTGCAGTTCGCTCACGCTGGAGCGTTTTCAGCGTGATCAAGAAAATCATCAACCCTTTGCTCACATCGAGCAGCGCATTCAGCCCATTCATGGCATCGCCAATCGGGATGCCCGCCATATGGATCGGTGCAATGATTAGATACCAGAGCGGCGAATACGGCAGGTACCCACCCTCGAGACCAACGGTCCCCCCAAGAAACGAAGTAAAACCAGGACGGTACAGTTCGAGGAATCGTCCTTGCAGCACCATCTGTACCCGCTGCATATGCGGCCATTCATCGATAAAAATGGCGTGGGGATAGAGGGCGCCGCCAGATTTGAAGAGCAGCGCCACGCCGAATATACCCCATAACCAGTTCCACCCCTCTGCACTGACGGTCAGGTTACAACGCTGTGTAATGATACGCATGATCTGCTGAAGGGGCCAGAGAATCAGGTGCAGCAACACCAGTACAGCGATCCAGGGCATGAGGGCGACAGTAATAAAAAGCCGCGCCTGCAAGAGTCCGACAAGCGCAGTGAACAGTACTGCGCTTGTCAGGAGCAGTGCCATCTCACTCTTCAGACCTACGCGACGCCAGAAGAACCAGAGGAGCGAGATGATCGCCAGAATCTGAATCGTCGTCGTCAGTGGCGGCAGCACTCCCCGTCCCTCCACTTCGACCCGATCCAGCGCCACCCCCAGGAGTCGCGGATCAGTGGAAGATGGCGTGTACAGGTTGTTCTCGAATGCAATGACGAGATCGCCCGATGTCGCAGGAAAAAACACATCATACGTCGCCGTTTGCCGGCGCACCGGAAAAGTTACCGCCTGGCGCCCTGAGCGTAACGTCAGGATGGCGTCTTCGTGAGGATCCGGTCGCCAGCCGCTGATCCGTAACCGTACCAGGTACGGTCCTGCGGCTGGTCCCGGCAGCACAATAGTAGAACCCTGGGTCGTGTAGGCAAAATCGAACTGCTCATTTCGCTCGTTGAGGTGAAAATGGTGCAAATATGCACGAGAATACGTGTCACCGACGTTGAGTGCGACAACCGGATTGAGCCAGTAGACGAATGTCAATCCAATCAGTGCAATGGCATAAAGTGCAACAAGTGGCGCAGCCACCGAAGCCTCTCGCTTTTGCGCAAGGATCTGCCAGCTCAGTACCTGCCAGGAGTGCATACGAGACAGAACCTTCATCACGCAGATTTTTTGTCATACACAGGTTGTGCAGCGTCCAGAGACGACGCACAACCTCATCAGTCTCGATTGTTATGTTCGTATCGTATCAGTAGTATACTCGATATTTGTCACACGCCACACACACCAGGCTGCACAGTGAGCGACCCTTTCGTCAAGGCGAACCAGAAGGCGTTGAGCAGCTCGCGCTCTTTCATATGCTGAACACTGGCGACTCCGCACCCTTGCGAATCATTGATCAGGCAGATGTCTCAGGACTCGCATCCGATAGACAAACCGGTATTCATGTTCCATCAAACGGTATCGTTCGAGGGTGTCGGGTCCGCAACTCAATGTACCGAGACCGCGGTGCGCCGCATCGAGATTGAGGAACACCCAGGCGCGCGGCGTCAGGTCGATGGTATGCAGCGCCCGAAACAGGTCATCATCGCTGAAATGCAATGCCGAGAACTCGAAGGTCGGACGCCCGGCGACGCATAACCCGCGCCCATCGGCATCGGTCAGGCGCAGGAAGCGAACATCAGTTTTGTGCCCGTGCTCCTGGGGCATAATGTAGGGCACATACTGATCGGTCACTGTCGAGCGCCAGCGCCCCACAGCTGCACTAGCTTTCCGGTCGCTGTAATTGTCCCACGGTCCGCGTCCATACCATTCGAGCTGCTCAAGCTCCGGCGTCAGAATCAGACTGACCCCCACGCGCGGAATGTCGCTGATTGCATTCCCGATGATCACCGTGTTCTCAACGAGCAGTTCGCCGCCGGTATTCAGCGTGTAGCGCTGGATGTGAGTAAAATCGTCCCACCGATCACGACCGGAGGCGTGGTGCTCGATCTCTACAGTTACCGCTTCGTCGCCGGCAGCGATCAGATGCATGCTACGCAGGCGATGCTGCATCTGGTGCAGCCCAAGCGCCTTCCAGCGCGCCAATGGCTTCTCCGGATCGTCCCACAACTTCAACCCATCATTGTCCGTTGCGGCGCGCCAGACGTTCAACAGCGGGCCACGAACGATTAGGTTCTCATCACCGCTGCCGAATGCAGTCAGCAGACCGGTCGCGGTATCGAATGCGGCGCGCACATCGCCAGCGCGTAGCACAATCTGATCGGCAGTGTGTTCGACCGTAACCGGCGCCGATGTTGTTTCTGGTTCAGATGCCCCGGCGATTGCTGGCAGCGGCAGTTGCTGCCAGGCGACCTCATGCCCTGCCGGCGCCCAGGGGGTTGCACTCCGTTGAAAGAAGCGCAGCGTCAGGAAACGTTCACCAGGAGCGCTGGCCGCCGCTCCCAGATCGAGGTTTACCACCTGTGCATCACCCGGTGCTGCGTGGAGTTCCGGCGCCATACCCGTTGCTACCGGTGCGCCATCAACAGTCACTTCCCATGTGCCGTACAACCAGTCCAGACCGGCAAAATCCTGCCGGTTGACGATCCGCACCATCGTTCCTGATGGATCGATCAACTCAACCCACACCGGCTGAATCAAGTATTTGTATTCGTACAATGCCGGATGGGGCGAGCGGTCGGGCCACACCAGACCGTCGCAGACGAAATTGGCATCATTGGGAACATCGCCAAAATCGCCGCCGTATGCCCAGTATGCGCGTCCCTGAGCATCGGTGACGCGGATGCCGTGGTCGAGCCACTCCCAGATGAACCCGCCCTGCAGCGCAGGGTAGCGCCTGAACGCCTCCCAGTAATCCGCCAGACTACCGTTGCTGTTTCCCATTGCATGGGAATACTCACAGAGGATCAGCGGTCGCGGATCATCGGTTTCCTGTTCCGCCCAGGCGACAATGTCATCGATCGATGCGTACATCGGGCAAATCACATCGGTCGCAGCACGTCCGCCCTGCCATGACCCCCCCATCCAGCGCGAGATGGCGCCCTCATAGTGCAACGGTCGCGACGGGTCGAGACGGCGGGCAAGACCGGCGGCAGCATCGTGGTTGGAACCGTACCCGCTTTCATTTCCCAGCGACCAGAGAATGACCGACGGATGGTTCTTATCGCGTTCGATCATGTTGCGCACCCGCTCGACGAATGCGCGTGTATAGCGTGCATCGCGGCAGAGGTCGAAGTAAAAGGCATGCGACTCGATGTTAGCTTCATCGATCACATAGAGACCGTACCGATCACACAGATCAAGCCAGTACGGATCGTTGGGATAGTGCGATGTGCGCACGGCGTTGATGTTGAACTGCTTCATGCGCTGAATGTCGAGTTCCATCAACTCCCGGCTGACTGCTTTACCGGTCGTGTCGGAATGGTCGTGGCGATTAACCCCTTTGATCGTGATTGCCCTGCCGTTGACCAGTAACTGGCGATTGCGGACGGCAATCGAGCGAAAACCAACAGAACATGTGCTGCGTTCGGGACCCGCCGGGCCATGCACAGTCACAATCAATGTGTACAAACAGGGCATTTCTGCCGACCACAGATGTGGAGACGCCACCCGCCCTTCCAGGTACAGTTCCGGACGAACAAAACGGCGCACACCAAAACGCGGGTGGGTCTGGGTATAGGTTGCGCTCAACGGCTCGGCGAAGACCGGCGCGTCGGCCGCATCGTAGAGTTGCACCTCGACGCGGGTGTGCTCGGCAGCTTCACCAATGGTATCGAGCGTGCAACGCACCCGCAACACTCCTTCGCTCAGATCGTCACTCACATCGCCACGCACCGACAGATCCGCCAGGTAGACCGTGTCAGTTGCATAGAGGAACACATCGCGGTGGATGCCCGACTGCCACCAGTGATCCTGATCCTCGACAAAACTGGCGTCGGACCAGCGCAACACGACAGCAATCAACTCGTTTGCCGCATCAAAGCGCACTGCGTTCGTTACATCATACTCAGCAGGCGTGCGCGAGTCCTTATGAAATCCAACTGGTGCACCATTGAGATAGACATAGCACGCTCCCTCGCACCCGGCGATATGCAGGACGATCCGGCGCCCGCGCCATTCTGGTGAAAGCGTAAACTGGCGACGATAGACGCCGGTGGGATTATCGTCCGGCACAGAAGGCGGCATATGCGGAAAGGGCATCTGCACATTCGTATAGTGCGGCGCACCGAATCCCTGCATCGTCCAGTTGCCAGGAACCTGGATCGGCTGCCACTCGCCTGCCGCCAGCGCAGCTACCGTTGCCGCCTCAGGACGGGGCAACAGCCGGAACTCCCATTGTCCACTCAGACACTGGTACCACGGCGATCGCGCCGGATCGGAAGAAGGATCAGTGTCTGCCGGAAAGGGAACCATGAGCGTATGGGGCGGTAACGTATTCAACGCCGTCAGTTCGGGCATTTCCCAACTCTTCATGCCGGCGATGAACAGCAGCGGAAGCGGTTGTTCGCGCTCTGCGTACATTAGAAAAGGTTCCATAGATGTTGATTGGTCACTTCATGATGAAACTGAATCTCGGCACGCTTGATGACCGTTCCGAGCAGACGCGGACAGCGATCGGCGGATGCCTGCTTGGCAGCGGCAAAGCGCACCGCCACATCCTCACCCATGATTTCTCTGATCAGTGCGCTGGATCTGAAATCCTCGATCGCATCATAAATATTATCGGGAAGAATGCCGAGCGGCTGGTAGGGGTCGGTTGTCTGCGCCTCTCCACCTTCCAGTCCGGTTCGCAGCAAGGCGTACATGGCGAGGTATGGATTGGCATCCGGTGCAATCGAGCGCACCTCGATGCGCGTCGAACGTGCATTGCCGATCGGAATACGGATCATCGCCCCACGATCGATCGGCGATGCCTTAATTTCGTTTGGCGCTTCATAGTGCGGATCAAGACGCCGATAGGCATTGACGCTCGAATTGAGGATCAGGCAAAGGTCTCTGGCATGGTGGAGAATGCGATTGACAAAACTCCAGCCAAGTGCTGAGATACCATCACGCCCGGCAGGATCGTGGAACAGGTTTACATCACCGCGTGCAACTGAGAGATTGGTGTGCATGCCACTTCCATTCACGCCGGTGACCGGCTTGGGGAGAAAACTGGCGGTCATTCCCAGTTTATGCGCCACCTGGCGGCAGACCAGTTTGTAGAGCAGCACCTGATCGGCAGCAATCGGCGCTTCGGTGTAGGAGTAGTTCATCTCGAACTGTGATGGCGCAACTTCGGGATGATCTTTTTCGTTGGCAAACCCCATAGCGCGCTGCACTTCCGCTGCTGCATCGATAAACAGACGAAGCGAGTCTCCTGGCAGCGAATGATAATACCCGCTGGTCGTAATAAACTCGAAATGGTCTGTTTCGCGGTAGCGCTGCTCGGCATGCTGCCCCTTGAACAGGAACCCCTCTACTTCGGTCGCGATGTAGCAGATCAGACCCTCACGGCGAAACAGATCGTCGGTGTAGCGCTTCAACTTCGAGCGCATATCCGCATTGTATGGCGTTCCATCTGGTTCCAGCACCTCGCCAAACACCAGCACCTTGCCCGGTCCAAAAACATCCGCTGGGAGCCAGTAGAAGGCAGCCCAATCAATAGCCAGACGGAGATCGGACTCTGCCTGACGTGAGAAGCCGCGGATCGAGGAACCGTCGAATGTCAGATTGTCGGCGGATTTGAGCAAGAACTTCTTATCGTAATCCAGCATATGCAATCGGCCCTCGAGGTCGGCAAAGCAGACCGTCACTGCCTTGATGCGCTTTTCATCGGCAAGATACCGGCTGCGCTCTTCACGCAGAATATCGACCGGTGTCCGTGCAAGACGCAGCGCCTTCATCTGCAGGTTCAGTTCCTCGAGTTCGTCGTAGGGGATTTCCAGAAAGTCACGCAACGAGCTGGTCATGAGAGCGTCCTCCAAAGCATAGACACGCGGATACACCATCCGCAGCGTTCCTATTCTACACGATAACGAACCGCCTGACGCAGGTGCTTCCGCACGCGCTTCCTGCGGACGGGTGGTCGAACATGGTGAACCGTCGACGTAGGCGCTCCATGCACTCGCTTTCTGCGAGCGCATCTCGTATGTCTCTCGGATTGGCACTATTTTGCTCACATCCTGCTACATTTGCAACTGACTGATTGGCGTATAATACTCGTGTAGATTTAGTTAATATGAATGTTATTTATGTATGACGATTATGGCCTCGCTTGCCCACACAACACATCAACGATCCTTCGGCCAGCGTCTATCACTGCGCGCGCGGCTCATTCTGGGATACGCCGTTGTCATTTCGCTGACACTGGTGTTTGGTCTGATCACTGTGTTCTATCTGCGCGGCATACGCGACCGCATCGAAACGCTGAGCACCGATGTTCCTGCAGACGTTCGCTACAGTATCGAGACTCTGCAGTCCCTCACAGAGACCCAACGCTGGATCGAACGGTATCTGCAGCAACCCACCGATGCCAATTATCGCGAGGCGATACGCCAGCTCGACATCATGCAGCAAACCATCGAACGTCTGCAAACGAGAGCGCACAACCCGGCGATGCAGGAGCATCTGCAGAGAATTGCCAACCAGGCGGTTGTGTACCGGCAGATCTTCGATGATACTCACACCAGCCTCACGAACCAGCAGCGCACGCGCGATGAACTCTACGCCACCTTCTTGCTGCAATACCAGACGATTGAGCAGTCAATCAGCAATGCCCGTCCCGCATCCATCTCCGACTACCTGACGCTGGCAGACCTGAGCCGCGCCAGCAG